>JAKOVF010000356.1 GCA_029782225.1 Chloroflexota bacterium
GGGCTCCCCCCGCGCGCTATGTGGTGATAGGGTCACCTCAAAACACTACATGCACAGAACGCGGCGGGGAGATCTCGGCCGGGGGAGGGTGGCGGAATACAGGGGGGTGATTTTTGACAGATAGCAAACGGAGGTGGACCAACCCCCCGGGCAAATCGGATGACTGGTTTACAGAAAGGTACACACATAAAATGTACGGAAAACCCCGGTAAAAAAGAGGAGTTTTATGCAGACTGGCTAAGGTACTGTGATGTGAGCTTTTGATGAGAGTTTATTTATATCAACTAACGGCTTTTCCTAAACGCCAAGAATCTTGAAGGAGGTCTAAAAATTACATCTGAAAATATTAATAGGGCAAACTGGGGTACAGGGTAACGGGAAGGACAGAGGACCATCCTACAAGATTCTTGGCAGAACTTTTAGGGCCGTCCTCCCCGACCCCTAATTTTACATCCTACCATCCAGCCCAGGCCGGATTTTTAGATCCCTACGGGAACGAGGCCCCAGGCTTCCCCGCGCTTGATGTTCGAGCGGATGCGCTCGGTAAGAAGGAACAAAATACAGCAAGCGCGTTCCAGGGAGAAGCAGCACAGAACGAGATCGAAAAAACCCCACTCGGGGGGGCTCCATCCTCCAAGATCGACCCACCCCAAGTAAGAGGTTACGACATGTCCCACAATACGAACCGAGTAGATAATAAGTTTGCCGAGCCCACCGACCGCCCCGTTATACTGTCCTTCGGGATGATCCTACGGATGGACCGCGACCAGATCCCGGCCCTCCTTGATTTTGTTGAATCCCTACCCAGGACGAAATTGGAGTACCAGACGCGGGGGAACGCCAAGCTCCGGATCGTGCGCGATCTGCCGGAGGGGATGTTTTGACCGATGCCGGCCAGCCAATAGACCAGGCCGAGCCTCGGCCAGTAGTGGAGGCCCCTAAGACGGCCGATATTGAGGAAGCGCCTCCGGCCAGTAAAATAGAAAATCCCCTCCTGCTACGTTACCGATTGATCCAAGAGGCCTTAGCAGAGGGGAGAGAGTGGGAGATCATTCTAGAAGCCCTCCATACTAAAGTGGTGGGGGAAGAAAACGTATTGAAGGCCCTCACGCTATCCAGTCTTTCGATACTTCTTCCTGATGGATGGGACTTTAGCACCTACACCAACGCCAGTTCACAGATGGGGAAGAGTTACGCAACACACACAGTAAACAGCATGTTGTTCAATCATCGGACCATCTGGCAACAATCATTCTCGCCAAAATCGTTTTACTACAAAGCGAAGGAAGATCCCTATTGGATGAAGGGTATGATCCTAGTGCTTGATGAGCTGGCCGATCTGTCCGAGGAATCGTTGGCTATTCTGAAGCCACTAATATCCTGGACCCAGGGCGGCGTTAGCCATATGACGGTTAATAAGAAGCAAGAGATTGAAACGATGACCATCAAGGCCAAGCCGGTTATCGCGGCCAACTCCGCTAAGCTAGCCGAGGACTACGGGTTTCAACTCTCTAACCGCTTCTTGAAGCTCGGGCTCGATGAATCGAAAGAGCAAACAGACGCAATCAATAAGTCGAAATGCAACAGCGCCCAGCTTGGCCCATATCGGAGGATGGATAATGTACCGATAGCCCAAGCGCTCATCTTAGAGATCGAGAGGTTCAGACCTAGCGGGATAGTTATCCCGCTCTCCCATGTGGTCAAGGTGAATGGGGAGGCCAGGAACATCCTGGACTTGTTCTTTGCAATGGTGGCCTCATGTGCATATCTTCATCATCATAGACGGGCCAAGCTTCCACATAGCGAAGGAGAGGTCTTGGTTGCTTCAGCGTCCGATATTCAAGAGGCCGCCGATCTATGGAACAGCTTTGCAGCACAGCGGCAGCGGGGCGCGTCGGGACGCTACGCTAAGGCGCTGGAGGCGCTCAGGACATGGTATCGGAACAATCCCACGATTTGTGAGCTTGAGAACCCGCTTCACCCGACCGTGGATGATTTGAAGGACCAGTATAACGCGATATACCACGATAGCCCAATATCCAGTAAAACGATGGCTAACATGCTTACCGATCTGCAAGAACTGGACCTGGTGAGCGGCCGTCGCCCGGAGGGGGAGAGATTCTATATCTATGAGCTCCCGCCGGGGGATGATGATATGTTACAGATCTCTTGTGACTTCGGAAACGCTCCGGCGATCTATGATGAATGGTTGGGGAAGATGGCCGAGGTCGGGGTTTATGTCCCTGATGAGATCAGAGATCTTGTTCTGGACCTAGGGGAGAACCCTCCCATGTCAGAACCTACATTGGCCGAGGTCGTGGATATGTTACGCGACATTGGAGATTATGGAGTCGATAAGGGCGGCATAACTAGCCTTCGGGACGATCCCGATAGGGGGGAGCTTCTTTTTGATGAGCTCATTCGCCGTGGGATTATAGCCTACAATCCCAAAACCAAACGCTACGTTTACCAGGGGCAGGGGCGGCGATAAGGCCGCGCCTTTATTTTTCTCACCATTGGGCAGATGAGCTAGCTCGGGCTCTGTCTTGAGATCTCCACCAACTTCCCACGAACTTCCCAATTTAGCCAGCATGTAAAAGTTGGGAACTTCCCACGAACTTCCCAATTCTGTTTTTTACGGATTTTTTCATCTTATTTTACTTAGCCAGTAGTTAGAGATAGAGAGAGATAGAGAGAGATAGAGAGAGGGAACTTCCCAATTTTTTTGTTAGTGTGTGTGCTCGGTAAATGTCCGACCTTATTTTTTTGTGCTAGTAAAGGTTGTTAAGCTACGGGTCTTACACCCTCGCACACAAAACCGGAAAAGTTGGGAAGTTGGGCTTTTTTTGACCATGCCAGATATCCAAAAAACATAGTTGGGAAGTTCGTGGGAAGTTCCCAACTTCCCTATTCTCCCTAGATCACATGACAACCACAAGTTACCTAGTGAAGCCTCCCCCCCGATCTCGGAGCCCTTCCGACCTTCTCCCCTCCCCACGGCCTTCAAAGGCTCTAGGACGCGCGGAAACGGCCTTTCCCGGCCTTTTGAGGCCTTAGCCTAGAGAACCCCCGCCTTCAACCGCTCAAGGCCCTAGAACGAGGGAAAGCGCCCTTGTATTCCTCTATAATGGGGAGCGCCGCGTAACTTGTGCCAGGGACGGCCAATCATGCGGCCGGCTACAAGTAGTAAAAAAAGAGAGGGGCCGCCGGGGGGCGCGGCACGCGACCAAACCCTTTAACGTTCTATATTTTATTAGGAGGTCATCATGAAAAACAATCACACTCGACTCAAGCGCCTCGCCGCGATCTCGCTCGTGCTGGTGATGTGCCTGTCGGTCGTGCCGTTCATGGCACCGAGCGCCAGCGCGGTCCATTTCGCCACCATCTTGGACGAGATGGCCGATGATGAATTGGAACTGATGGACTATCGGCCTAATGGACTAGGTCTATTTTCGATCGGGTCCGATGGAACGTGCTATAGCAAATCTGGCACGAAACTGATGTCATCTCAGGATCCAGAGGGAGAGAAGACTCTCGTGCATGATTTTCAGACCGACGTTAAATCGTGCCACGCCTACTCACACGGCGCACTGGACTATGTCTTCGTTAGCCTCACCGGCGAGATCTGGAGAAGCATAAACGGCGGCCAGTTCACCAAGGTGCTCGACATGTCTGATGGCAAGTACGCATACATCTGGTCGTGGTCCCATAGCACCGACGGCGACAGGCTGATAATTGGTGAGTACGGCAATAAGTCTACCCCGTCCAAGGTATATCTGACAAACGACGGAGGCAACACATGGTCCACCTTGTTCGATACCGCCAGCTACAAGGAGACCGCCGGCAGTCACATACATCTAGTAGCGATAGACCCGTACGACAGGGACACATTCTATATCAACGTCGGCGACCAACCTAACGTCCGTGGCCTGTTCGTGTCCACAGATGGAGGATCGACGTGGGCTCGTAAGTCTGGCGCCAACACTCTAGTCTCCTACTGCGGTGAGGTGGCAAACGGCCACCTGGCATGCACATTCCCCGACGAGGATAGGGTGTATTTCTTCAGCGACAATGCGCCCCTGATATGGGAATACCGAAAATCGACGGGAGACCTGCACCTGCTGGCGCAACTGCCCAATCCGTATGCCACCCATAAGGCCAAGACGTACTCGGCCACCATGGGGGAGCACGGGGTCAGCTACTTTGCCATGACGGATTACGTCGCAGGGGTCAACGCTAGCTATATTTGGATGACGCTCGACGGCACCTCATTCTATCGGCTGAACAGCCACTATCTCAACACCGAGATTGGGAACTTCCCCATCCAATCGTACGGCGGGCGGATTTACGCCAACGGCCTCTCGTTCAAGGATCTCACCAGGGACGAGTACGGCCAGTTGATCGGGGAAGCGCGCTCCGTCGAGGTCCACGGTGACTCGATGCAGCATTTGAACCTCAAACATCCAATGAAGGAGGTCACGTTGACCATCACGGGCAAGGATACGACGAACTATGTGAAAAATCCATCATGGGAGGTCGGCACCGCTCATTGGACAGGCGAGGGCACCACCGTCCTACAAATCGTGGATGTGGCTAGGGATGGGGAGAAGGCGCTCAGCCTGAGCCTGCAGGATGGTGTATCTATAGGGAGGCTCACGCAATATTGCAACGTCGTGCTGTCTGGCGAGACGCTCGTGATCCGGGCGTCCGTCATGGTCAGCGAGCCGACCAGCAAGGCCCCGCAGATCTATGTCTGGTACAAGGCCCCGGACACCGAGACGAAGCTTATGTATATCGGCACCGACGACCCCGCCCATCATCAGGGGCATCTCAACGAGCAGATGTGGACAGACCTGACGTACTACTGGACCCCGCCGGCCGGCGTCACGCTCACCGCGTTCGGCATACAGATTAACGAGGACGTCGAGTACTACATCGATCGGTTCAGCGTCTCGCCAGATCCGATATATGTGAATAAGGGCACACCGTCCGGTAACGTCTCGTTCATGCTCGGCGACCGCCTCATCGAGGCCGGCGAGCTGGCCGGGGGCGAGAGCGTCACCGTGTCGCTGCCGTCCGATGTGTGGCTGGACGGCGTGGTGCCGATCGTGCCGGTAAGCGGCCTTGCGTACACCGTCAGCATCGACGGCACGCCGGTCTCGGAGAGCGAGCAGTCGATCCGCGAGACGAACAAGCTGCTGGAACAGACCATCCCGCTGATCATAGGGCTCGCGGTCATCGGCGGGCTGTTCACCATGATCGGCAAGGCGTTCGGCCGGCTGAAGTTCTAAACTCCTTCCCCCCTTCTTTTTCTTCAACACACGTCACGCAGCACGCCAGCCGCCCGCCCGCCGGGGGGCGCGGCGGACGAGGCCGCGCCCCCTCGGGACGATCAGCGGCCTTCAAGGATGAAACAGAAACGGGGGACAGGATAACGCGCACGCGCGCGTGCGCGCGCGCGATCTCCTCGAAAAACTCTACATATTCGGACTTCACCGGCCGCCTGGCCTGGAAACGTGAACGCTTGTTCTCAATCAATGAACGGGCTCCCCCCGCGCGCTATGTGGTGATAGGGTCACCTCAAAACACTACATGCACAGAACGCGGCGGGGAGATCTCGGCCGGGGGAGGGTGGCGGAATACAGGGGGGTGATTTTTGACA
>JAKOVF010000371.1 GCA_029782225.1 Chloroflexota bacterium
ATCGTATCTGGGGAAGGTTGGATGGGGGTCAAAACTGATACAATTATGCCGCTTTATGTTGATTATTCTCCCCTCTCTGATCCTATTTCTGGCTGCGCTGGCGATTCTGATCATCCGCATCGTGCGGCCTGCTTTCCGCTTTGGCTGGTTGACAGCGGTGGGTGGTTCAATTCTGGCGGTGCTGGCGGTGATCTTCTGGCAAACACAAATGCCTCTCTCGTTTTCCTTGCCGCCGTGGGGACCGGCGGGCTTGTTCCAGGAAGCGCCAGCCGTGCGCGGCGACTCCCTCTCCTGGCTGTACGCTCTTAGCCTCACAGTTTTGACCCTCGCAGTTCTCCTCACGGCGGTGACCGGCCCAATCCAGTCCAGCCGATTCGGATGGGCCGGTATCATGGCCCTCGGCGGACTCGGATTGCTGGCAGCCACGGCGGACAATGCGCTTACGCTCCTGCTGGTGTGGGCTGCTTTAGACCTGACTGAACTGGTCTCGCAGTTACAATCGGTGAATCATCCAACTGCCAGTGAACGTGTGGTGATTTCCTTCTCCACTCGCGTGCTGGGCAGTGGACTGCTGTTGTGGGCCAATATTGTCAGCGTGGCGGCCGGATCCACACTGAATTTCCAATCGCTGACGCAGGACGCAGGCCTGTATCTCGCAGCTGCCGTAGGCCTACGGCTGGGTGTGTTACCGCTCCATTTACCCTATGCCTCCCAGTTAAGCCGTCGCGGCTTTGGGACGGCGCTCCGTCTCGTTTCCGCCGCATCAAGTCTTGTGCTGCTCTCCCATATTCCTGTTGAAAGCCTCAACTCTCCCTTCACGCTTTTCCTGCTTATCCTTACGGCCATTGCCGCGCTCTATGGCGGTTGGATGTGGATGCGCGCACCCGAGGAATTAACGGGCCGCCCGTTCTGGATCATTGGCATGGCCGCGCTGGCAGTCTCTGCGGCATTAACGGGGAACCCTGATGGCGCGGCCGGATGGAGCTGTGCGCTGGTTCTGACCGGAGGTGCACTCTTCCTCTCTTCCGCCAATCAGGTGTGGGTCAACCGCGCATTGTTGATCGGTGCGTGGAGTCTATCGACCCTCCCGTTTTCGCTGACCGCTGATGCGTGGAATTCAGGAAATTACGGGGTTCTCCTTCCATTTTTCGTGATCGCACAGGCCATGCTGATGGCAGGATACGTGCGCCACGCCATTCGCCCAAGCGGACGTGACCTGCTCGAGGGCCAGCCTGATTGGACTCACAACGTTTATCCGGCGGGCATCGGCGTTTTACTTTTGGCGCAACTCGTGATTGGATTTCTGGGTTGGAAGGGTACTTTCCAAATCGGGTTCCTGCCTGCCGCCATTGGCGCGGTTCTCCTGACCTTGGGCCTGCTGTGGGCCATCCCGCGGTTGCGCCTTCTGAATCCGGTCCGTGCCCATTGGGTACGGCCGGCCTCCTCCTGGCTGGAGGGCCTCTACCGCAACATCTGGGGCCTGTATCATGCACTCGGCCGTCTGAGCACAATCATCACAGATACCCTCGAAGGCGCAAGCGGCGTGATGTGGACCCTGCTTTTTCTCGTTTTATTTATTTCATTGATCACGCAGGGCAAACCATAAAAGATGACGAACATAATTTCATGGGCTGCGGTCGGCCTGATCCTTGTCGCATCCGCCGGGCTGCTCATCAGCCGGGACTGGCGTTGGAGTATGAGTCTGCTCGCGGTGCAGTACGTGGCCGTCGCGTGGCTGGTGGCGCAGCACTGGCTGCTTGGCATGGCTTCGGTCAAGCTGGTGACTGGCTGGATGGCCACCGCCGCGCTGGGCATGACGCGGCTTGGAATCTCAACGCAGGAAAGCGAACTGGAGTCAGTGTTGCCGCGCGGCCGCTGGTTCCGTATCTTTCTGGCTGGCATTGTTGCTCTGCTAACCGCAGCCAGTGCGCCGCGCATTGAAGCCGTGATCCCGGGGCTGGGATTGCAGGTGATCGCCGGCGGGTTAATCCTGGCCGGGATGGGCATGCTCCATCTTGGAATTACGTCGGAAATCCTGCGCGTGATTATCGGTCTGCTGACTTTATTAAGCGGATTTGAAATCCTCTACGCAGGCGTAGAAAGCTCGATCCTTGTGGCTGCCTTGCTTGCAGTGGTCAACCTGGGGCTGGCACTGGCAGGCTCGTATTTGATGGCAGCAAAAGCATCCTCCGAGGAGACTGCATGAGTGCGCCCCTGCTCTGGATCGTTCTCCCGCTTGTAGGAAGCGTGATCCTCTTCTTCCTGCCCCAGCCGCGGCCGGCCGGGATTGCAGGAGGCATTATTGCGGCCGTTCTGGCAGTAATCGCTCTGCTTGTGCCGATCGACGTTGCCCTGTTGCTGGGGCAGATTTCCTTCAAGATTTCGTCGTCCGTTCAGGTATTGGGTCGCAGTTTCGTGCTGGGTGCGGCCGATGGCAGCGTGCTGGCCATCATCTATGGCCTTGCCGCGATGTGGTTCTTTGGTACCGAGGCTGCCGGCATGCCCGGGCGATTCGTCTCTCTGGGTCTGGCCATCGTCTCGCTGCTTGTGGCTTCGATTGCAGTTGAACCTTTCCTGTTCGCTGCGCCCTTGCTGGAAGTCGCAAGCCTGCTGGTCATCCCACTGCTTGTCCTTCCCTTCCAGCCTCCGCGACGCGGCGCCTTGCGTTTCCTGATTTACCAGACGCTGGCAATGCCCTTCATCCTCTTCTCAGGCTGGATGCTGGCCGGTGTGGAAGCCAGTCCCGGTGACATTGGTTTGACCATACAGTCGGGCGTGATGCTCTGGCTTGGTTTCGCCTTTTTGTTAGCAATCTTCCCACTCTATAACTGGATTCCTCTGCTGGCTGAAGAGGCCTCGCCTTACGCGGTTGGTTTTCTGCTCTGGGCCCTCCCCAGCTTCACGGTCATTTTCGCACTGGGATTTCTCGACCGCTACACCTGGCTGCGGACCACGCCGCAGTTCGCTACAGCCATTCAAAGTGCAGGCTTCATCATGGTGGCAAGCGGAGGCATCTTCGCTGCGTTCCAGCGTCACCTGGGAAGACTGATGGCTTATGCCGCGATTGTTGGCACCGGGATGTTGATCCTTGCCATGAGCCTGGGAACGCTCAGATCGGTGGAATTGGTCTTCCTGCTTCTGATCGCTCGCGGACTCGAATTAGCCGTTTGGTCTCTCGGAATATCAACGCTTCGAACGCAGGCGGAATCCTTGCGGTTTGGCGCCGTGCAGGGACTTGCCCGCGCATATCCTTTTGCCGTGGCCGCTCTCCTCCTGGCTAACTTATCCATGGTGGGCTTCCCGCTGCTGGCGGGCTTTCCATCAAGACTGGCCCTGTGGGAGGAACTGGCGAGTCAATCCCTTCTCCACGCATTCTGGCTTCTGCTGGGCGTATTCGGCCTGCTGGTTGGAGCAATCCGCACGCTGGCGGTGTTGGTGATGGCGCCCGAGGGGATTCCGTGGAAGAGGAACGAATCCCTGACGCAGACTCTCATGTTGGGAGCAGGGATGATCGGCCTGTTCCTGCTGGGAATCTTTCCTCAGGTCATCCAGCCGTTCCTGACCAACCTGCCTATTATGTTTCAGCACATCGGTCAATAGATTACGCCTCCAGGTTTCACAAAGCTGTATAATTTCATCCATCTTTTTCGGAGACGATTCCCATGGAATTTGAACAAATCATCAAACGTCTGGACTGGATCGAAAAGGAACACAACAAGGATAAGGAAGTCATCGTTGCCTACAAGGAACGGATTGCATCCCTCGAGACCAGCATCAATGCTGCAAACAAACAGATCAAAGCTCTCAGCCAGCAGATCACGGATATGAACTTTGATGCCGCGACGGCGCGCTTCGATCAATTTGACGAAATGCTCGCCCGACAACGCGCCGACTTAAACAAGGTTCTTGAGGAGAATGAGAAGCAGAGCCGACAGCGCGAGAAGGAGGCGGTAAAGCGTCATCAGACTCAGCTCGAAGAGATCAGCAAGAGCGTGGCTGAGCTGAAGAAGACGTTTACCCCGGGCGAGTACGACAAGAAATTCAAGGAACGCGCCAACGAGCTGAATCGCGTCTACACCAGCATTAGTGAGCTTGGGAAACGCATCGATGAAGTGGCATCGACCGATCAGGAGATTCGTCTGGCAATCAAAGCCATCGAGGAGGCTCGCCGAACAGACCTAAAACGCGTAGCCGATATCCAGGGCGAGATCACTGCTGTCCGCAAGCGCTCCGAAGAGGGCCGCGAGAAGATCAAAATTACCGCCGATGGCATCCGCAACATTGACACGCGCATTACCGAATTGCTCAATTCGGAGTATGAACGTAAACAGGCACAGACGGCGTTCATTGAGCAGCAATCCCTTGCACAGATAGACCGCGAACGCCTGTGGAAAGAATGGCTTGGAAAAGTAGATGCCTTCCAAAAAGATGCATCTGGGCTCGATAACCAGATACAGGTCTTGGATGATGCACTGCGGGGCGCAAAGAAAGCGCAGGATACCTATGTGGAGCTGAATACGAAACTCGAGCGCCGCATCAACGAGATCACGGAAATGCAGCGCCTCGCGGAAGAACGCCTCCGCCAGGAATGGATCTCCTTCAAGGCAGATGACCAGAAGCGCTGGACCGGCTACAATCTCTCCTCGGAGGAGGCCTTCCGTGATATCCGCAAGGATGCGTTCAAATACGATCAGCGCATCAAACCGCTGGAGGATATTGTGGAAGTCTTGCAGGATCAAATCCATCAGATCACGGACGCTACCGAACGGCAGTTGCAGGAATTGATGAACGTCACACACGAATGGATGACCTCCTACGAGCGCATCATGGGGCATAACAAGAAGGTGAAGAAATAGGGATCCGCCCCAGCCCCTCTCCCGGAGCAGGAGAGGGAAGGAATGAAATATGCGAGTCATTGGCACGGCCGGTCACGTTGACCACGGGAAGTCCACACTCATTTCCGCGCTGACGGGCACACATCCGGACCGTCTGAAAGAGGAGCAGGCGCGCGAGATGACCATCGACCTCGGCTTCGGATGGCTCACGCTTCCAAACGGTGAGGAGGTGGGTATTGTCGATGTGCCCGGGCATCGCGACTTCATTGAGAACATGCTCTCAGGCATCGGTGGCATTGACGCGGCCCTGCTCGTCATCGCGGCGGATGAGGGCGTGATGCCGCAGACGCGGGAGCACCTCGCGATCCTGGATCTCCTGCAGATTCCTGCCGGACTCATTGTAGTGACCAAGACCGATCTCGCTTCCGACCCGGGCTGGCTGGACCTCGTTGAAACAGACATCCGCGCCGCTGTGAAAGATACGGTGATGCAGAACGCACCCATCCTGCGAGTCTCTGCGAAAGCCAAAAGCGGACTTGACACCCTGATCTCCAGTCTGCAATCCCTCCTCGAAAAGAAACCCGCCCGCCTCGACCTCGGCCGCCCGCGCCTCCCCATTGACCGCGTCTTCACCATGAGTGGATTTGGCACGGTCGTGACCGGCACGCTCAGCGACGGTCAGCTTGCCCTGGGAGATGAGGTTGAGATATTGCCGTCCGGTCAAAAAGGACGGGTACGCGGTCTTCAAACTCATAAGAAAAAAGAAGAAAGAGCTGTGCCCGGGTCGCGTACCGCGGTCAATATTTCTGGCGTGACGACCGAGCAGGTCAAGCGCGGGGAAGTGGTGGTGCATCCCGGCCAGTACCAGCCCACCCGCCGTGTGGATGCACGCTTCCGTTTGCTGAAGGATGTATCTGCACCGCTCAAGCATTCCAGTGAAGTCAAGTTCTTCGTGGGCGCGAGCGAGACAATTGCCAACCTGCGTCTGCTCGGCACAGAGGAGCTCAAGCCCGGCGAAGAGGGGTGGATCCAGCTTGAACTGCGTGACGAAGTCCTTGCCGTGCGCGGCGACCGGTATATTTTGCGGCGTCCTTCACCCGGTGAGACTCTCGGCGGCGGCGTCATCGTGAACCATCAGCCGAAGGGACGCCACAGACGCTTCGACGAAGAGGTGCTGAAATCGCTCGCGGCGCTTTCGCAAGGCTCTCCCGCGGACATTTTGTTGGAGGCCGCCCTGGCTCTCAACGCTGCGCCTTTGAAAGAAATTGTGTCCCGTTCGCGTCTGGAAGTTGCAGATGCAGAGTCCGCTTTGAGGGAGTTGCTTGAAAGCGGTCAGCTCGTACTTCTCGAAGCCGGTGAGCCAAAAATCGACAACGATTTGTTGACCATAGCACTGCCTCATTGGAATACTCTCCACCACAAAACACTGCAGATCGTGGAAACGTATCACAAAAGTTTTCCGCTGCGCCGCGGCATCCCGCGCGAAGAACTCAAAAGCAAACTGAAGCTCACACCGCGTGTATTCAACGCAACTGTCTCATCACTCGTCACTCATCACTCGTTACTTGAATCGGGCACGTCACTCGCGCTCCCCAACCATGAGATAAAGCTCGATAGCAGCCAGCAGGCCAAAGTCCAGGCATTGATGCGAAAGTTCGAGCAGAATCCGCTTGGGCCGCCGAGCATGAAGGAGAGTCAGGCTGAAGTCGGAGATGAAGTCCTCAATACGCTGCTCGAATCCGGCGAGTTGATCGCGGTGTCCCAGGACGTGATCTTCCGTAAGAAAGATTATGATGCAATGATCACAAAGGTCCGCATGGCCATTCAGCAAAAAGGACAGATCACGCTGGCTGAAGTTCGCGACCTGCTTGACACGACTCGGAAGTATGTGCAGGCCCTGCTCGAGCATCTGGATGCAATTGGAATGACGATACGCGACGGAGATTTTAGAAAACTGAGAAAATAAACCTCTGCGCGCGCACGGCGCAAGGAGCAAGGAGATACGATGTGTGGAAGATTTACTTTAACTGTGGATCCCGCTGAATTGAAAGAGGCTTTTCAAGATTACAAATTCCCGACACAGTTTGCGCCGCGCTTCAACGTTGCCCCAACACAGCCCATTCTAGCCATCCCAAATGACGGGTTGAACACAGCTGACTTCTTCATTTGGGGTCTAGTTCCTGGCTGGGCAAAGGAGCCTGAGATTGGGAACCGGCTCATCAATGCGCGCGGTGAAACGCTGGCTGAAAAGCCCGCCTTCCGAGGCAGCTATAAGTACAAACGCTGTTTGATCCTGGCGGATGGCTTCTACGAATGGAAGTCGGAGCCGGGTACGAAGACCAAGACCCCCTATTTCATTCACATGAACGATGGCAAGCCGTTTGCCTTCGCAGGTCTGTGGGATGAATGGAATAGTGCGGATGGCTCCCAGGTTCGCTCGTGTACGATCATCACGACCGGCCCGAATGATTTGATGAAGCCTATTCATGATCGCATGCCGGTGATTCTCGATCCCGCAGATTACGGTCAATGGCTGGATACGTCGCCTCAGACTCCCGGAAGCCTGCAGCCGTTGATCAAACCTTTTCCCGCCGACAAAATGTCGGCCTACCCTGTTTCTACTCTGGTCAATAAACCAAGCGTGGACAATGCTGAATTAATACAGCCCGTGTGACTTAACCACAAAGGACTCTAAGGGCACAAAGTTGTATCGGGTTAAGGTGAAGTGCGTGACATCAGGGTTTGCCTGAGGACGGGCAAAGCCTTTGGAGTATGACCACACCCACAGTCGCCATCGCAGGCAAGAAGTGGGCAGGCCTCCGATTCATATCACTTCGTGCTCTTTGTGTCCTTCGTGGTAAAAAAATGAATCGTCTCCGCCTCAACCTTGCCCTCCGTTTCCCCGCGCTTGCTTCGCGTGATTTCGCCATTTTCTGGGTGGGACATCTTCTTTCTCTGATCGGCACGTCCATGCAGAACACGGCTCAACCCCTCCTGGCGTACCGCTTGAGCGGCCGTCCCTTTGACCTGGGATTGATCGGTTTCGCGGTAACGCTGCCTACCTTCTTCCTGGCCCTGCCCGGCGGTGTGCTGGTCGAGCACTGGGATAAACGCAAGGTCGTTATCCTGCTTCAGGTCGTTTTGATGCTGGATGCGTTCGTCCTCGCTTTTCTGGCTTTGACGGAATTGATCCAAATCTGGCATATCGTTGTCTTATCTCTCATCAACGGGATCGCAACTGCCTTCGAGATCACGGCGCGGCAGGCCATGCTGATTGAGCTTGTGGGTCGCGAATCATTGCCCAATGCAATTGCCCTTCAATCTACTGCGTTCAACATTTCACGCATACTGGGACCGGCCCTTGTCGCGCCAGCACTCCTTTTCATCCCCCGGAATGGTGAGGGTTGGATCTTCCTGCTGAATGGGATCAGTTTCATCACGATCATCATTGGATTGATGTTTGTCCATACAAGTTACAGGCTTCCACCTCAGCCGCGTACGGCCTCCCTGATGGTGGAATTCAGTGAAGGGTTTCGATATATTCGGCAAAACCGATCTGTGGCTTCCATTGTCATCATTGCCGCGGTGCTCGGCGTCTTTGCCTTTCCCATTATCCAGCAGTTGCCAGTGGTCGCAAAAGACCTGCTCCGCCAGATCGGCGATACAAAAGCGTCAGTGGATGCGCGCAACAGCATGTTGTATGCGTCTCAAGGCGTGGGTGCCCTGGTTGCGGCGTTATCCATCGCCATCAACACTTCCAGGCAGCGTAGTGCCGCACGGCTGCTTGGCGGAGAAGCAGCGTTCATCCTGGGAATGATCTTCCTTCCATTCTCGCATTCGCTGATTATCACGCTGGGTTTGATCGTGATGATGGGATGGGGCGCAGTCATCCAGCTTGCCACCATGAATACACTGGTTCAGATACAGGTGCCCAATGGACTTCGCGGCCGGGTCTTCAGCATTTATCTCTGGGCTCTGCAGGGTGTGGCACCTCTCGGCTCCTTATTGATCGGCTGGATGACCCAGCGATGGAACCTGTCCATTACGGCTCTGGCCTGTGGACTGGTTTCACTGGTCATTGTCGGGGGAATCCAGCTCCTCCGTCCACCTGCCGGCGGGTTAATGCAGGCTTAATGTTGAACACATACACTTACGCCGGTATTTTGCTCAGGATACAATGACCCACATGCAAAGCGATTTCAAGGAAGATGCAGCCACGCCCTCAGCAGGGGAAAAGATCGAGCCAACGGACATTCCAATTTCGGAAAAACCAGGCGGCCTTTTCAGCCGCTTGACCAGCAGCCTGCTCCAGATGGGCTTAGGCGAGTCTCTTTTGGGGATATCGACCAATGTGTTTTCCGTGGTGGCGATCGTGATCGTTGTCTGGCTGGCCCAGAGCTTCTATCGTCAGGCGCTCCATCTGCCCGGAAACGGCACCCAGGCGGCCGGTCCAGCCGCGACCGCCGTGGTGGATGTAGCGTCACTGCCTCCGTTGGAGGATCCCGCGACTGTGGGAATCCTGCGTGAAGCGCAGCTCCACACGAATATCCCCTCGCGACCGCGCAAAGACATCGAGAAGTACACCGTGGTGCAGGGCGACACAGTCAGCGGCATCGCCGAGAAATATGGCCTTCAACCGGAAACTGTCTTTGCTGCGAATTTCGCCGTTCTCCAGGATGACCCTCATAATCTTTTGCCGGGTCAGGAACTTCAGATCCTGCCCTCCGACGGCGTGTATTGGGAATGGCTGGGTGGCATCTCCTTTGGGGCCTGGGCCGATTATTTTCAGGTGAAGCCTGAGGACATCATTAATTACCCCGCCAATCATTTGGACCCAAAGGCATTTGGTGATCCTGCAAATGCGAATATCCCCACCGGGACATGGCTCTTCATCCCCGGCGGAAAATATACGTTCCATCAGCCCGGTGCGATCCCGCTGGGAATTACACGCACCAATCCAGCTTCAGCGCAGGTTGGTGGTGCAGGCTCCTGCCCCGCGATCAGCGGCGGCGCGGTAGGCATCGGCACCTTTGTTTTCCCCACAGATCGGCACTATCTTTCCGGCTTCGACTACACTCCAAAGACCAACCACCTGGGCATTGACCTAGCCGGCAACCTCGGTGACAACGTTTACGCATCGGATGGCGGCGTGGTCGTCTATGCTGGTCCGAACAGTTACGGCTATGGCAACATGATTATGATCGACCACGGCACGGGCTTCCAGACCTTATATGCGCATTTGAGCCAGATCTTCGTTGGCTGTGGATACAATGTGTCACAGGGACAGACCATCGGCGCGGTCGGAAGCACGGGCCACGCCAGCGGTCCGCACCTGCATTTTGAAGTGCGTACAGCTTCGGTCGTGATCAATCCATGGGACGTGCTGCCCGGTCGCGAGGCTGCCCCCTAGCCTGAATACTCCACAGAAGTCGAAGGATTTCCCGAATCTTGCAAAACCATACAGGCTAGACTATAATGCCGTCACCCAGGGCGCGTAGCTCAGCTGGTTAGAGCGCACGGTTCACATCCGTGAGGTTCGTGGGTTCGAGCCCCTCCGCGCCCACTAAGCCACATCTTATCGAGGTGGTTTTTATTGAGCACAATTATGTAGTCCATGGTGTTTCCCACAGGGGGACTATGCGGGCCCCTCCGCGCCCACAAGGCCACTTCTTTCGAAGTGGCCTTCGTTTTTTAGAGTCGGTAAAAGCCCCTTAAAGCTACAATCAATCTGTAATTCAACGCTTTTTCTTTTATAATCTCCCCATCATGACATCACGCACCAACGAAGCCTGGCTTACCGATTTACGATCCAGCGGGTCATCTCGTGAAAGTTCCCTGAATGACCTGCGTGCCATCGTCCAGAAAGGCTTACCCTACGCACTCTCACGCTGGCTGTCCCCCACCGATCCGCTTTTTCAACCATTGGTTGAGGAAGTCACGCAGGAGACCCTTCTGCGAGTCCTAGACCAGCTGGATACATTCGAAGGACGAAGCCTCTTTACCACCTGGGTGCATAAGATTGCGGTCCGTATTGCATTGACCGAGCTTCGGCGCAAACGCTGGAGGGACTCATCCCTGGATGAATTGACTGATAACGAGGAAACCCCGCCTCCTCCCGGGCTGTTAGCTGATCCCCAAGCCTCCCCGGAGACTGCTGCCGAACGAGATGACATGCTGGCACGCGTCCGGCGAATCCTGGATGAAGAGTTGACGCCCAAACAGCGCGAGGCCCTGATCCTGCTCGGCCTGCAGGATATGCCCATGGAAGAAGCAGCAAGGAAGATGAAGACAAACCGCAACGCCCTGTATAAATTGCTGCATGACGCACGTCTAAGGTTGAAACGCAGACTGGCTTATGAAGACCTGACTCCGCAGGACGTACTGACCGCCTTCGAGCACAGGTAAGATTAACAGAACGTTAACCGTCAGGGAATCGCATGAACATAAAACAATTAATTCAACGCATTCGCAAGGGCGCTAACCATCAAGAGGAACTGAGCGACGAAGTCGTTGTCGGGTTCCTGCGCATTCTCGAGGAAGTACGCGAAGAGGATGAGCCTTGCGAGAAAATCTACAGCGAACTTGATGAATATGTAGAAACGCAGGTCCACAGCAAGGACGCCGCGCGCCTGATGCCGTTGGTGCGGGAGCACCTGGATATGTGCAGCGAATGCTGCGAAGAATACGAGGCGCTGCTCGATATCCTTGAAAAAACCGCAGATTCTCCCGAATCCTGACGCACACTTTTTTGGATTAAAACGTCCCGAAGGTTTGGAACCTTCGGGACGTAACGTTAATTACAGCGGATGAAACAGCTTTTCGCCCGCACGGATTGGGACCTTGAGCCGATTCTCAGCGGGTGTGATCGGGCAGGACCACATGTCGTTGTAGGCGCAGTATGGGTTGTAGGCCAGGTTGAAGTCCACCAGGAAGCGGCCCCCGGGGAGGGCCTCAGGTTCAAGGTATCGTCCCGCCGGGTACGTCTCTTTGCCCGCCAGTGAATCCACAAACGGCAGGAAGAAGCCATAATCCGCCTGGTAAATCGTCAACTCGGCTTCCTGTCCATCAACCGTGAAACGAAAGCGCCCGTAGCGCACATATTCCTGTACGTCACCCGTCGAAGTCTGCATATGAATCGTCTCTTTTTGCGGAAACTCTTCGACTGTTACCTCGAGCCGTAGCTCCGGGTTCTCCGGGAAATAGTTCAAGCCGTGAAAATTGCGTTTCTGGTCCGGGGAAAGCGGACTTTGAGGATTCCGCCCAAAAAAGTCGTCTTTGTCCGCACGAAAAGTGTCCAGCTCACTCACCATAGCCTCCATTCTCAACTACCGCATAGACAGACGTCTGAATGATTTTCTTACCGAACTGCATAGTTTGCAGAATTCATAATCCTGAGCAAGGAGGGCCTCTTGTCAATTCGCAGGGAGTATGCTATTTTTGTCTTCAGGATAACAAATGACAGCAGCTCAGAAGACAGTCATGATCATCGAAGATGAGCCAGATGCGGCAGAAATGTTTGCTGAAATGATGCGCGTCAACGGCTTCCGTGTCGTTAAAATGTTTTCCAGCGGCCCGGCCATCCCCATGCTCACACGGGAATTGCCGGATGTCGTGATCCTCGATGTGATGATGCCCGATATTTCCGGGCTTGAAGTCCTGCGTTACATGCGCCGCGAGCCGGGTCTCTCCGGCATCCCGGTCATCGTGGTATCGGCCAAAAGCATGCCCGGTGATATCAAGACCGGGCTGGAAGCCGGCGCGTCACTTTATCTCACCAAGCCGGTCGGTTTTCTCGATTTGAAACAGGCGGTAGACCAGGTATTGCAAGGGGCAGCTCCAAGGTTATGAGTCTACTGCGCGCCTTCATCGCGGTTGAACTCCCAGAAAATCTCCAGGACACGATCCAACAACAGACAACGCGCTTGCGCCAGGCACTTGACTCCTCCCTCGTGCGCTGGACCCCGACGCGCAACATGCACCTGACCTTGAAATTCCTTGGCGACGTCTCCCCCGCCAATATCAAGCTCCTGTGTGAGATGTTGACCCGTGAAGCGGAACAGTACCCGGCTTTTGATATTCGAATCGCAGATCTCGGTTCCTTCCCGAATTCGCGCCGGCCGCGCGTCATCTGGGTGGGACTCTATGCCCCGGCCGTCCTCGAGTCCCTCCAGCGAGGCATTGAATCCGCAGCAGCGCGCCTGGGATACACGCCGGAAGAGCGTCCTTTCTCCCCACATTTGACCATTGGCCGCGTGCGACAGAATCTTTCTGCACAAGATTCACAGAAAATCCGCTCGGCTCTGGAGTCCGTAAAGATTGGCGAGCTTGGCACCGCCCGAGTAGACTCGACCCATCTCTTCAAAAGCGACTTGCAGCCTGGTGGTTCGGTATATACAAGGCTATTCTCTGCGCCGTTAAGAAAAGAGTAAATGTCATTGCGTGCACTTTCGGGCTGCCAATGAAAGAAATAATATAGAGGTGAAATCTGAAAACATTAGAACTTGCTCGTGAAATCGTCAATGCCCTTGAAGATAAGAAGGGTGAAGATATCGTCCTGATCGATCTAAACGAAATTGTTTCCTTTACAGATTACTTTGTCCTTTGCAACGGCACCAGTGACCGCATGCTGGACGCCCTCGCGGACTCCGTCCTCGAAGAGATACGCAAGAAGCACAAAAAGAAGGGTAAAAAAGAGGGTCTCGCCCGCGACGGCTGGGTCGTTGTAGATTTTGGCGATGTGGTCGTCCATCTCTTCTCGCCCGATCAGAGGGAGTTCTATCGGTTGGAGGAATTGTGGAGTGAAGGAAAGGTGCTGGTGAGGCTGCAATAGGACGTTACAGAATCAAATCGTCCTGCAGACTACCCCACCTGCAGGACAATTTACTCATCTCCGATTACTACTTTCTATTCTCTCACTTCTCGAACACCCACCGATCCACATCACGTTTCCAATCCACCAGTTCTGTTCCCTTGAACCAGAGAGCGACCTCAGCCTGGCCATTCTCGATCGAATCAGAGGCATGGGTTAAGTTGCGGCCAACTTCGAGGCCGAAATCGTGGCGGATGGAGCCAGGCGCGGCCTCTGTAGGACGGGTCGAGCCCATCGTCTGGCGCACCGCCGCGACTGCGTTGGGGCCCTCCCACACCATCGCCATCACAGGCGCGGAAATGATGTACGAAATCAAGCCATCATAAAAAGCTTTGCCCTTGTGAATGGCATAATGCGTCTCGGCCAGTTCCTTGCTGACCTGCATAAACTTGGCCCCCACCAATCGCAGTCCACGGCGCTCGAGGCGGGCAATGACTTCCCCGATCAGTCCCCGTTGGACGCCATCCGGTTTAACGAGCACGAACGTTCTTTCCACAGAAATTCCTCCAGATTAATATAAAACCTGACAGGTTTTTGCCCCCTTCACTTCGCTCAGGGGATGCTTCACAGAAACCTGTCAGGTTTGTTTACGCCATTTAGCGAAGCAATTCCTCGGCCTTGTTGTAGGCGTCGAGGGCCTCCTGCAAACGGTTGGAGCGCATGTAAGCGTCGCCCAGCGTTTGCCAGATGCCGACCTCTACAGGATAGCGGTACAGTGATTCGCGCAGATCACGGATGGCCTCTTCCAGATGCTTGCCTTTCCGAATGAGCTTGTTGTAGTTGGAAAGCGAACCGGGGATATCGCCGCGGCTTAAGGCAGTCTGTGCCTGGCTCAGAGCGACAGCAGTGCTTTGGGTGGTCTCAACCTGCCTGACACGCGCAGGTTTGCCCGGCTCGGGTACTCGAGGCGGTGCAGGCTTGCGAACGTCGGGCGGCGGCGGCTGGATGGGAGGCTCTGCCAGGGAGGGCGCAATTCTCGCAGCAGGTGCTTCTATCTCAGGTTCAGGCTGCGGCTCTGCCGCAGGCGGTTCCGCAGCTTCTTCGGGATGCCAATCTGACGCAGCGACTGGCTCTGGATGAGGCTCTTCTTCTTCAAAATCCGCCTTGAGCCAGGAGGGGATGTTTTCCTGAGCCATCACAGGCTGTTCTGCAGGTTCTGCTGGAACTTCATCAAGTCCACGTAACCATTCCGGAAGGTCCGCGGCGGCGGCTTCAACGGGAGCAGGCGGCTCGGTTTCAGCAGGAAGAGCTTCTTCAGCCGGCGTTTCCACTTCTTCGTGAACGACCGTGATCTCAGCGGATTCGAGATCGCTCAACCATTCTGGAACATCGGACGTCGAGGGTGTCTCCGATTCTGCTGCGAGAGTCTCTTCTTCCTCCAGGCCGCTCAACCACTCGGGAATCTCAGTCTCGCCTGAGACAGTCCCTGCAGGCTGAACAGGTATCTCTTCGGCTTTTTCCAATCCGCTTAGCCACGCGGGAGTTTCTTCGGCAGGCGGCTCGACTACTGGCCCTTCGGGTTTGGCTTCTTCCTTATCCAGTCCACTTAACCAGGCTGCAACATCCTTCTGAGAACCGGTTTCCTCCGCATCCTCGTCCTTCATACCGATCAGCCAATCCGGGACATTCGCCAACTGGGTGAGGGCTTCCTCATCGAGGGGCCGTGTCTGAGGCAGTGTTTTCCGAGCAACCGGAATTTCCGGCTCGACCGTCTCCTGAGCAGGAGGCTGTTCCTCAGCGGCTGAAACAGGCTGCTCCGGTTGTACATCCTGTGCAGGCTGGGCAGGCTCCGTGTCAATGGACTTTAGCCAATCGGGAAGCTCGGCTTCCACCGCAGGTGTTTCCTCCGGTGCGACCGTGTTCGCCGGCTGTTCTGCGGCAAGGTCACGCAGCCAGACACCCGTCGCATCCAGGGACGGCTTTTCCTCAGCCTGTGGTTGCTCGGCGGGTATCTCAGCAGGTTTGGCTTCAGCCAGTGCGCGCGCCTGTTCCACCCATTCGGGTGGTTTCTCGGAACGCGCAGCCGGGTCAGTCACCAGCTCCTCCGGTTTCGCTCCATGCTTGGCTGCCAACATTTCGAGCCACGCGATGGCATCATCCTGTTCCTTGGAGGATGCACCCAGGGATTCAATAGAAGCAGGTGGAGGCGCAGGCTGAACCGGCTCTGTCTCTTCCTCTGTGGTTGCAGGTGCGGGGGCCAGCCAATCAGGCGTTAATTCTTCCGCTTTCATCGCGGGTTCTTCCACCTTTGAAGGCTCCTCAGGACCTGCAGCATCAAGGCCCTTCAACCAATCCGGAAGATCTGCCGCCACAGGCTCGGACGCAGCGGGTGTACTCGCACCCGCTCCACTGAGCCAATCGCTTTCTTCGCTGGAAGCAGGCGCTGCGGCTTCAGAAGGTTGATCATTGTCGAGGCTACTGAGCCAGTCAGTGACGTCCGCTGAAACCGGTGCTGCCGGTTCTTGAGCTGGTTTCTCTGCGCCGAGTCCACTCAGCCAATCAGGCATATCGCCGGAGGCAGGTGTCGCGGGTCCCTGGGCGGGTTGTTCCTCGCCAAGCCCGCTGAGCCAGTCAGGAAGGTCTGTCGGAGTTGAGGCAGGCTCAACTCCTGATTCCGTTGTCTCACCAAGGCCGCTTAACCAATCCGGCGCCTCGGTTGGCGGAACAGTGGGCCGCTCACCAACACCGGCTGCAGGTGCAGCCGCAGGCGGCTCGGGGGGCATCTGATCTTTCAGCCAATCCGGGATGTTGGCCGGGGTAAGGGCTTCCTGGTCAGATGAAGCCTCCGCTGTGGATGGTTCTTCTCCCGCGCTACTGGACTCTGTCCAACCCGCGTCGCGGAGAAAATCCGGGATGTCCGCGTTGCTTGTCGAGGCTGAAGCAGGCTCAAGTCCAGGGGCCGAAGCGGCCTCTGGCTGGGCACTCTCTTCAGATAATCCTGAACGCAGCCATTCGGGCTGTTCCGGAGCAGAGGCTGGTGTGGAAAGTCCGATCCCAAGCGAGGTTCCCCAATCCCTGCCCATGCCAACCTCCTGACCTTTGTAGTCGAGGCGGTCGAGATTGACGGAGGCATCGGGAACTTCTGCCGAGTTGAAAACGGACTCTTTTGCGAACGTGCTATAGGGATCAAGCTCATTGACCCGCAGACGATAAACCTGTGTATTCTCCGCCTTATCGCTCGCTGGAAGAAGTTCGACCATGATGCGGTTCGCGTCGAAGCAGTAGGGATAGCGCTTGAGAAGCTGAGCGCACATATCGGAAGCATCCGCCTTCTGACCGCCGCGGAAGAAAGCACGCGCCAGAAGCACCTGCATATCGGCCCGCTGTGCATCGCTGGCAAGCACGGCACGGATCTCGGAAATGGCCTGGGGATACAACTCGCCCTGCACATACATATGCGCCAGCGCACCGCGTGTCATGCGGATCTTGGGCGGCTCCATGCCGTCCCGGCGGCCGTACAGCCGTTGAAGCTCCGACTGAATCGCAGCATTGGATGGCTGGGCTTCGAAGGCCCGTTCCATGTGCCAGATAGCATCATCGAGCTTATTCTGCTCATCGCGAATGATGCTCATGCCCACGTGCGCCACAAAGTCATCGGGCACAGCCATCAGGACGCGATTGAAAATATCCACCGCCTCATCGTAGCGCTTGGCTTCCAGAAAAGCCTTGCCCAGCAGACGATAAGTCTCCAGATGCTTGGGGAAAGTTTTCAGGATGTGTTGACAATGAGCAACGGCCTCATCCAGGCGTCCCTGATCAATGAGGCTTTCGATTTCACGGTTGTAGATTCTTAAAGAGACTTTTGCCATTGCCTTTTACCTCGGTTCAAGTATGCCCGATTCTTAATAATTGCGCAAGTATTACGGGAGTCTGATTCATGATTTTCCAAATTTTCCTCTGAAACAGGAGCCATTTGCCACAGAAACTCCCAGGGAAACCTATTCATAAAAAAGCGGTAAAGGCAGGACAGGCTGATCGCTGAAAGCAAAGGCCTGGAGGACTTCCTCTCGCGCCGCCTCCAGTTTCGCCCGTTCATTGGCATGGATTTCGAACAGAGGCTGACCTTTCTCAACCTGCTCGCCAACCTTGCGGAGGATGACAAACCCTACCGCATGATCAATCGGATCGCCCTTCCTGGCGCGCCCGGCCCCCAGCCTGACCGCGGCCTCGCCCACGTTTCTGGCATGGACCTGTGAGATGCAATCGCTCCGAGGGGCATTTACCACCTCCACCAGGTTTGCCTTCGGCAGCTTGCCGGGATCCTCTACAAAGGACACATCCCCACCCTGCGCCTGAACCAGCACTCTGAACTTCTCGAAGGCGCTGCCATCGGCGATGGCTTTTTCCGCGAGAGCGCGGCCCTGGCTCAAATCCTTTGCGCGTTTCCCCAACATCAGCATATGCGCACTGACGTGCAGACAGTGTTCACGAAAATCATCCGGTCCACCGCCATGCAGCGCATCAATGGCCTCGACCACCTCGAGGGCATTCCCAACCGCGTGACCAAGCGGCTGGTTCATGTCGGAAAGCAAAGCGACTGTTTCGCGCCCGGCATGACGGCCAATATCCACCATCAGGTTTGCCAGTTCGCGCGCCTCCGGCAGGGTTTGCATGAACGCGCCCAGACCGGTTTTGACATCGAGCAAAATCGCCTGAGCACCGGCTGCAATCTTTTTACACATGATCGAGGAGGCGATCAGCGGCATGGACGGAACCGTCCCGGTGACATCGCGCAGCGCGTACATTTTTCCATCGGCCGGCGCAAGGTCCAGGGATTGACCGGTGAGCACAATGCCTTTTTCTTTTAACTGCTGTTTGAATTCGTCGGTGGTCAAGTCGCAGCGATAGCCAGGAATGGACTCGAGTTTATCGAGTGTGCCGCCGCTGAAGCCAAGTCCGCGCCCGGACATCTTGCCAACCGGCAGGCCACACGCGGCCACCGTGGGCAACACCGTAAGTGATGTCTTATCTCCTACTCCGCCGGAAGAATGTTTATCTACCGCAATATCAACGATGTTTGACAGGTCAAGGGTTTGGCCGGAATGAGCCATGGCAAGGGTCAGATCGGCTGTCTCGCGCGGAGACATGCCATTGATCATGACGGCCATTGCAAAGGCCGAGGCCTGGTAATCAGGGATATCCCCGCTTGTAAAGCCACGAATGAAAAACACTATCTCTTCAGAGCTCAACTCGCTCTTGTCGCGTTTCTTGATGATAATATCAACGGCGCGCATCGAATCTCCTTCTGATTCTCACGCGCGTATTGTATCGCATTTTGTCAGACAAGGAAGCAGGTCAGACTTCAAGAGTAAACTACATTTTGCTTAGTTGCTGCCCTTCCTTCGTATCCTGTACCTGCCACCCATGAACGGAGATCTCATCGCGCAAACGATCTGACTCCGCAAAGTCCTTGCGACTGCGGGCAGCCTTGCGCTGTTCAAGAAGGTCCAGCACCGGGGCCGGAGGCTTCTCATCCTGTGCTGCTGTACCGGACACCATCTCCCACGCTTCGGGACGAATTCCCTTTTCAGTGGGATCAGGCACAGAAAACTCACCCAGTTCATTCAGTGGGAATTTTGCGCCTGAAGCAAAAATATCCGGGTTGCATTCACGTACCAGCGACACAGAGCTGACTCCGCTCACTTCACACGTACCGGTTTCAAAATTGATGATCAGGCCGGTGTGCTCATCGAGGCCAAGGGTCGTATTTTCCGGGGGGACCATGTCACACCATTGCGCGAAGCGTTCCATTCCAATGAAGCAGCGACTCGTATCGAGGTCCAGGCCGCCTTCGGCATTGTTCCAGTGGGGAATGAAGGAGAGATGCAAACCAAAATCCGCGAAGAAATTCAGCCCCTCTTTGACATGCACATCCTCACCAACTTTGTAAATCTCATAAACCGGCAGGGCCCATGCACCGACAGAAATAGTGGCCGCAGAGGCAAAGACAAGCGTTGCACCCAGTCTATGTCGAGCGCGGATAATATCCCATGCCAGCGTATCTTTTAATTGACGGACCGCATAGCTGGGGCTGCCCGGTCCCATAAAGATGAAATTCGAAGAGAGCAAGGGCTGCAAGAGTTCGGGGTTATCGGGGCTAAACTCTGTCTCCTTTTTGCGCGCTGGAATCACGTCAATGGTGGGTCTGTAGTTTTGCAAGCGAGTCTTGAGAAAATCTCCCACGCGTCCCGCGACCTGTGCAGAATTTAGCTCGAAGCCGGCAGTGGTCTCCATGATGGAAATCCGCAAGGGGTCAGTGATCAGGCGGGCGAGAGATTCAAAGATGCGGCCCCCTGCGAGGGAGGTCTCACCGGAGCCAAGGAAGGCGATACGTCCAAGAGTCATGAAGTCACCAGTTATCAATAATCAGTGATCAGAGTTCAGTAAAAAGCTATGAGTTGGATGACGCGGTCAGTTGGTCTATTACCTGAAGCAGGGTCTCGTTATCGGGAATATCGGACATCGAGGTGCCGTAATGAGCATAACGAATCCGACCATCGCGATCTACCACGCATACAAGAGGCATGCGGCCCATTTTAAAAATATTGACCTCCTGCCTGTAAATCCTGGCGACCTTATGATCAGGATCGGAAAGGCCGATATAAGGGATGTGTTCGTTCTCCCAATAATTCTTGAAGGTGACCGGCTCATTGGGCCCCACAGCAAGGATCTCCGTGCCGCGTGCGGTGAATCTGGAATACCCGTCCCTCATGCGCGCCAACTGCGCGCGGCAGAACGGTCACATAAAGCCGCGCAAGAACGCTAGCACAACCGGCTGACCGCGGTAGTCCGAAAGACGAACTTTGCGGTCCTCCGTATCCGTGAGAGTGAAGTCAGGGGCAAATTCACCGGGATGAATCAAGCTGGGTTTTGGCATCGGACTTGAAAGTGAATTGATCTGCATATTCCTATGGGTCTCGTACGAGCTGCTTTGCTTTCACCCAAATTTCATCGAACATTTTTGTGGTCAGCTTTCCAGTCAACGTGTTTTGTTGACTTGGGTGATAGGAGCACACGATCCACGGGCCATTTTCGAGTTTGTAGGATGCGCAGTGTGCAAACTTCAAGGCTGAGTTTCGCACGGAATGGATCCGCAGGACTCGTTCAAAAGCGATTCTTCCAAGGCAGACGATGACACGCGGTTTGAGGATAGCCAATTCGCGGATCAGATAGGGTTCACAGTTATTCAATTCTTCTGGGAGCGGCTTATTATCCGGCGGCGCACAGCGAGCGGATGCGCTGATGTAGGTGTCTATCAGGGTCAGGCCGTCGCTGGGGGACTCCGCTGTGGGCTGGTTCGCCAACCCGGCGCGGTAGAGGGCGGGATAGAGGAACCGGCCCGAGGCGTCGCCGGTGAAGGCGCGGCCGGTGCGGTTGGAACCGTGAGCGCCGGGGGCCAACCCCAGGATAAGGATGCGCGCCTTTGGGTCCCCAAAGCCCGGGACAGGCTTTGCCCAATATTCCTGGTCTTTGTAAGCTTTACGTTTGATGCGCGCCACTTCCTCGCGCCACGCGACAAGGCGCGCGCATTTGCGACACGAGATGATTTCCTTGTTAATTGATGAAAGAGTTTGCATGAGGTTATTAGAGAATAAGCATTGCATCGCCGAAGGAATAGAAGCGGTATCCCTGTTTGATGGCAAGCTTATAAGTGGATAGTATTCTTTCCCTGCCAGCAAACGCACTGACCAGCATAATCAGAGTAGATTTGGGCAGGTGGAAATTTGTGATCATGGCATCAACGACTTTGAATTCGTAGCCGGGCAGGATGAAGATGGATGTAGGACCGATAAAGGGCGAAATCCGATATTCGGAATCCGATATTGGGGATCCGATATTCGATGTTCGAGATTCGTCTGGAGTTGAATGATCAAGTATCGAATATCGTTCGGCAGATTCCAATGTTCTTACGCTGGTGGTCCCCACTGCAATCACGCGACCGCCTGCCTGCCTGGTTTGATTAATCAGCTCGGCGGTTTCTAGTGGGAGTTCACACCACTCAGTATGGATCTTATGCTCCTGCGGATTCTCTTCGGTGACCGGAGCAAACGTGTCCAGGCCAACGTGCAAGGTGACAAATCCGATCTTTACACCTTTTGCCTGCAACTCCTCCAGAAGACGGGCTGTGAAGTGAAGTCCGGCCGTTGGCGCCGCGGCAGATCCCACCTCCCTGGCATAGACAGTTTGATAGCGTTCCGGGTCAGCCAGGTTCTCATGTATGTAGGGCGGTAAAGGAACATGACCTACTCTTGGAAAGTAGGGTTCAATCGGCTCACTGAATTGGATGAGACGTTCCGAGCCCTCAAGAACTTCCA
Organism: Chloroflexota bacterium; assembly: GCA_029782225.1. Lineage (GTDB taxonomy): Bacteria > Chloroflexota > Anaerolineae > Anaerolineales > Villigracilaceae > JAKOVF01. The sequence continues at coordinate 22,020 of JAKOVF010000371.1, forward strand.
ACACTTCCGCATCGGGCCCATTTTCGACTTTCACTTTTGTGCCTACGCGCAGTCCTTTTCCTCCAACCAGAGACTCCCAGGTCAACGAATCTCGGCGGCGGAGCAAAAGCAATTCCACGCGGCCGCCCGTCTCTTTGCAAGCGAAAATGCGGGCTGGGATGACACGCGTCCTATTGAGGATCAGGAGATCGTTTGGGTTCAGAAACAAGTCAAGGTCCTGAAAGATGCGATGCTCCACTTCCCCTGTATCGCGATGGAGGACCAGCAGCCGCGAGGAATCGCGAGGCTCAAGCGGAGTCTGAGCAATCGAGGATTCGGGAAGATGGTAATCAAAGTCGGAGGTTCGCACAGGTCAAATCTCAGGGAAGATGCGCCACGTCCGCTTCATATAGTCGCGATATTCGTTGCCGAAATTCTGAGTCAGGAACTTCTCCTCCACGTTGATTCGATACAAGGTAGCTGCGCCAATTAATGCCGAGCCGATTAAAGCGCCCACCCAGGTTCCAAGCCCTAGCAGAGCGCCGAGGAAAATCAATATCATACCGGTGTAAGCAGGATGACGCAGATAACGATAAGGACCATCCGTGATCAACTGATGTCCGCTCTCAATTTCGACCACGCGGGAGAAGAAGCGACCGAGCTTCCACATCGCCCAGGAGCGGAAGAGAAACCCTCCAACCATGATCACAAGGCCCGCATACTGCACAACAGCGCCCGTCACGCCGAGATTGAAATAGCGACAGGCCAGCCCCATGACCAGCGCAGCTATCTCCGCAAGTTGAATCAAGAGGAAAGACCAGCGATCCTGCACCACAAGGGGTCGTGCCTTGCGTTCTCGATCGAAGAAGCGCGGTAAGAGACTGTCTACGGTCGAAACGAGCAGGAATGAATAACCAAGTATTGTGCCAAAAAGCAGACTCGGAAACCAGTGAAAAGGGTCCTTGAGCATGTATTGTTTTGTCCTACGGATGAAAGAGAGAAAGCCCTATCAACATTGTAAGTAAGGAGATTGTAACCCGGGACACCGTACTCGGGCCGTATAATTTTTGTAAGAATTTTGCCAAAAGAACCGCGAATAGTTCCAATCACATCGAAGCTACAAAGGAGCCAAAAATGATTGACATGAATGCTCTCGATCATTACCGGGAAGCGACAGGAGGGGATACGAAAGTCTCCATCGCAAAGATAATTGATAACTACTTAATGAGCGCAGTGGACCTGATTGGAATGCTGGAGGACAGCCTTTCCGAAAACGACACCAGGACATTCGAACGCGCCGCCCATACGTTGAAGTCCAGCAGTGCCACAATTGGCGCAAAAGAATTGTCCGCCCTTGCAGCAGACCTTGAACACTTGTGCAAGCTGACTCCGCTTTCGCAGCTTTCGCCGATCATGAGTCGGGTGGATGGAGAGTTTACGAAAGCATCAGTGGAACTGCAAACAATCCGGCGAAAGTTTGCGTAGGCTCTCCAGCAAATTCTGGAGCTCGTGATCTATTTTTTCCAGAATCGCAAAATCAAATTCAGCAGGATTGTCAGCAACACCGAGATCAAAATAGAGCTTGCAAGCGGGAAATAAAAAGTCCCATTGCCTCTTTCGATTCGAATATCTCCGGGCAATCTTCCAAGGGGGAAGCCGACTCTGGCAGCCAAAAAGACCAGTCCACCGATCAGAATCAGGATGATTCCGCCAAGCATCAAAGTACGACCAATGTTTTCCATATCTGTAAGTTCCAAATTGAAAAGTCCATGGCTGAATTTTTCAATCCTCAACTATCCAGTCTATAACAGCCGCGGCTGACCTTCGCTATTCCACTCCAAACCCAGATGTTCATAGGCGGGTTTGGTGGCAATACGCCCCTGCGGAGTGCGGTCCAAAAAGCCGAGCTGCAGCAAGTAGGGTTCGACCACGTCCATGATGGTATCCTGCTCTTCGCTGATCGAAGCAGCAATGGTGTTCAGGCCCACAGGCCCACCGCCATATTTTTCGATGATGGTCTTCAGCACGCGGCGGTCTACATCGTCCAAACCGAGCGGATCGACCTGCAACAAGTCGAGCGCCTCTTTCGCGACCTTGTGAGTGACCTTCCCTTCCGCGCGGACCTGTGCAAAATCGCGGACACGGCGGAGCAGACGCAAGGCTACACGTGGTGTCCCGCGAGCGCGGCGTGCAATCTCTTCGACTCCGCCGGTTTCAGCCGGGACTTTCAACATATCCGCGGCGCGCGTGACGATGGCCTGCATCGCGTTTAGATCATAGTAGTCCAGCCGATACACCGCGCCGAAACGCGCCCGCAATGGGGCCGTGACCAGAGCCAGCCGTGTCGTCGCGCCAACCACTGTAAAGCGCGGCAGTTTCAATCGAATGGACCGCGCCGAGGGGCCTTTGCCAATCACAATATCGAGCGCGAAATCTTCCATGGCCGGGTAGAGTACTTCCTCCACAGCCCTACCCAGGCGATGAACTTCATCAATAAATAGAACGTCACCGGCGCGCAAATTGGTGAGGATGGCAGCCAGGTCGCCGGCGCGTTCGATGGCCGGACCTGCTGTCACCTTGACGTTCACGCCCATCTCGTTTCCAAGTACATGTGCAAGCGTCGTTTTTCCCAAACCGGGCGGCCCGTAAAACAGGACATGATCCAGCGCTTCGTTCCGTTTACGCGCCGCAGCTACAAGAATATTAAGATTCTCCTTTACCTGATCCTGCCCAATCAGGTCGTTCAATTTTTGCGGACGCAGGGCATTGTCAACACGATCATCGGGCTTGGCTTCGGGGTCGAGCGGACGGTTTTTCTCGTTCATATGTTCGATTATACCCAATGAAACGGAAGCAGGCCGACGATCCCACGTGACGCAATTAAATAAGCAGGGATGACATTACTGTCATCCCTGCTATATGCTCTTCGGCAGTCTGGCGATCCTGGTCAATAATAATAATGACTTTAGACCCATGACTTTGCGCCGCCAGGTTTCCCTGACTTTGCCTTTCGGGTGGCCGGTCGATCCTGATCAAACTTGCTGATTTTAGATGCCGGGCTCTGTGTCGCCGTCTTTTGGCGGTTTTGCTTTTATCGGCAGTCTGGCGATCCTGGTCTCGTGTGACTTTAGATCCATGACTTTGCGCCGCCGGGTTTTCCCGGTTTTGCTCTTTGTCGGAGCAGACTTATTATCGCGCTTTCAGAAAATTTTTCAATCTTACAAACGTTCTAATCTAGTACCCGAACAACTTTAAACTGGCGGGTAAAAGCGGCTGAAATTCGCCGCTTTTACCCTACACCTTCATGTTGTTCGGGTACTAAATGACCTCCACATCATGCGGCCTTGACTCTCGCAAGCCAACCTCCGTCATGCGGACGAAAACCGCCTTCTCATGCAACTCATCTACGGTGTGGGCGTTGGTATAGCTCATACCCGATTGAAGGCCGCCGACAAGCTGGCTGAGCATTTCGCGCGCCGAACCCCGATAGGGAACGGCGGCCTCCACCCCCTCCGAGACATAATCTTCGATCTCCTCCTGTGTCACTTCCCCCTCGCCTTCACGGACCCTGCGCGCCACGTTTGCCTGCAACGATGCCATACCGCGCGAGACCTTGTAGCGATGGCCTTTGCGGGTCATCAGGAGGCCCGGGCTCTCATCGGTGCCGGCCAGCAGACTGCCCAGCATCACCGTGGACGCGCCAGCCGCCAACGCTTTGACGATATCTCCTGAAGTTCGGACACCTCCGTCGGCGATGATCGGGATGCCCTGGGGGCGCGCAACTGCCGCGCAGTTGATCACCGCGGTGAGCTGCGGCACGCCTGCGCCCGCCACGATGCGGGTGATACAGATCGAGCCGGGGCCAACGCCCACTTTCACCGCATCCGCGCCCGCGTCGATGAGGCGCTGCGTCCCTTCTGCGGTGGCAACGTTGCCAGCAATGATTTGTGCGTCACTGAAGTTTCTGCGGATCTGGTTGATGATTTCGATTTCGAGCCTGGAATCCCCGTGAGCGATGTCGACCACAATGCAGTCCGCACCCGCTTCCAGAAGTCTCTCAACACGCTTTAAGTCGCTCGATTTCACACCTACTGCCGCACCAACAGAGAGCCGCCCGCGAAGGTCTTTGGTTGCCTTGGGATACTCGGCAATCTTCATAATATCTTTCATTGTGATGAGGCCAGCCAGCCTGCCATCTGCATCGACGAGGGGTAGTTTTTCCACACGGTGCTTATGCAGGATTTTTTCCGCCTCTTCCAGTGAAGTATCCCGAGAGGCAGTTACAACATTGCGGGTCATGATTTCTGAGATAGGTCGTTTACCATCCTCTTCAAAAAGCAGATCACGAGTCGTGACGATCCCAACAATCCTTCCTTTTTCATCGAGCACTAAAATCCCGCCAGTGTAGGTATCTTCGACGATTCGCTTCACATCGGCCACTGTGCTGGACGTGGTTAGAGAAATGGGGTTATCCACGACAAAAGACTCGGCCTTCTTCACGCGGGCAATCTGCCGCACCTGCTCATCAATCGACATAAAACGGTGGATGATCCCAATTCCGCCTTCGCGCGCCATGGCAATTGCCATCTCACTTTCAGTCACCGTATCCATGTTGGCAGAGACGATGGGGGACTGCAAGATGATTTTCCGCGTCAGTTTCGTCTGAGTGGAAAGCTTGCGCCGCGACGGCACATCCGAGTATTGCGGCACGAGCAGCACGTCGTCATAGGTCAGGGCGAGGTCGGGCAGTATTTTCATGGGGTTCTCCATTCGCCTACGTCATTACGAGGAGGGCCTTAGCCCGACGAAGCAATCTTCTGTTCGATACGAAGATTGCTTCACCTGCTCTGCAGGTTCGCAATGACGTGAAATAGGCCGCGCAGATTATATGGCGCGGTCGCTGTTCATGCAATGCTATAATCAAAAACACATTAAACATGTCTGACGAATTGCTTGCACTCACCCCGCTCGACGGCCGCTACGCGCGTGAAACCGAATCCCTGCGCGAGTACTTTTCCGAGTTGGCATATATCCGCGGACGCACGCGGGTGGAGATCGCTTATCTCCTTGTACTTTCTTCCGATGCACAACTCCTGCGGCCTTTCACATCTGCGGAAATGGATTTTCTCAAATCTCTGGCAGATTCTTTTTCCATTGAAGATGCGATTCTGGTCAAAGACTTTGAGAGGACCACGCGCCATGACGTGAAAGCCATCGAAAGCTTCTTGCGTGCTCGCCTCGCGCGGACATCGCTGGCTGATAACGTTTCCTGGCTTCACTTTGGTCTGACGTCTGAGGACGTGAACAATATGGCTCAGGCAATCGCCTTGCGTACATCACGCGATGAGATCATCCTCCCCGCGCTGTTGAGAATCCTTGATCGTCTGGCAGCGCTCATGCAAAAGTACAAGTCCACGCCGATGCTTGCCCGTACACACGGGCAGCCTGCTGTGCCGACAACTTTCGGCAAGGAAATGGCTGTCTTTTTTTCCCGCCTGCAAAAGCAGATTCAGAAATTATCCGCACACCAATTCGAAGCCAAGCTGACAGGCGCGGTCGGCAACTTCAATGCCCCTGTATCCGCGGCGCCACAAGTGGATTGGCCCGCCCTTAGCCAGCAATTCATCCGGAGCCTTGGACTCGAACCCAACAACGTCACCACGCAGATTTTGCCGTACGACAATTGGGTTGAATATTTCAACGGTCTGCATCTCACCAATTCCATTTTGCTGGATCTCACGCAGGATATCTGGCGTTACATCAGCGACGATTACCTGAAGCTCAAAATCGTTGAAGGGGAAGTCGGCTCCTCGACCATGCCGCAAAAGGTCAATCCCATTGACTTTGAAAATGCCGAGGGGAATCTCGGGATCGCCAATTCCTTCTTTGAGGAATATGCCCGCAAGCTGCCCGTCTCACGCCTGCAAAGGGATTTGTCCGATTCCACAGTTCGCCGCACATTTGGGGCAGCACTTGGACATTCACTCGTCGCGTACAGCGGTCTCGTGCGCGGGTTGGAAAAAGTCGATGGCAACGAAGCAGCCATGAGGTCCGATCTGGAAGCGCACTGGGAGGTCATTGCCGAGGGAGCGCAGACCATCCTGCGCGCGGCAGACATCGCGGACGCATATGATCTGCTCAAGTCCCTCACGCGCGGAAAAGAGGTCACAGAAATGAGCTATAAAAAGTGGATTGATGAGTTGGATATAGATGAGTCAGTGAAATCAAAACTGCGCTCACTCTCGCCCACTTCATATCTGGGTCTCGCGCAACAAATCACAGAGAATACACTACATTCGCGTTGAGCGGAATTGGAGAGAACATGTCCGTCACAATCATTCTCGGTACACAATGGGGAGACGAAGGTAAAGGCAAGGCCATTGATACCTTCGCTGGGGATTTCGATTACATCGCGCGTTTCAATGGCGGCAACAACGCGGGACACACGATTGTCAATGAACATGGCACGTTCAGAATCCATCTTGTGCCTTCGGGAATCTTTTATCCGCGCGTGAAATGTTTGATCGGTGGCGGCGTAGTGATGGACCCCGCAGTGTTGATCGAAGAAATGGATTCGCTCTCCCAAGCGGGCATCAAACTGGAAAAGCGCGTATTGATCTCACCGCGTTCGCATGTCATCATGCCATATCACAGAATCCTGGATGGGTTGTATGAAGCTGCCAGAGGCGCGGGTGCGACAGGGACCACGCGGCGCGGTATCGGCCCGACCTTCGCGGACAAGGTCAGTTACAACGGAATTCGCTGGAGTGATTTTGCGGACTCGGATTTGTTCGCGCGCAAACTTCGTCTGCAGATCGAACTAAAGAACAAGATCATTATTGCCCTTGGTGGATCGCCGCTGGATTTTCAACAAATCCATGATGAGTATCGCGGATATTATGCAAAGATCAGACCATTTATCATGGAGCTATTCCCAATTGTCCAGAATGGATTGAAGAAGGGAAAGAAGTTCCTGCTGGAACAAGCGATGGGGACCTGCCTCGATCCCGACTGGGGAACGTATCCCTTCGTGACGGGTTCAACCACCCTCGCCTCTGCCGCGACATCCGGGCTGGGCATCCCTCCGAGGAGCATCTCGCGCATCATCGGTGTGACCAAAGCTTACACGACGCGCGTCGGTGGCGGCCCGATGCCGACTGAGATCAAAGAGGACTCACCTGCGAAAAATGCGCTTCAGGAAGTGGCCGCGACAACTGGACGCATCCGCCGTGGAGGCTGGTTCGACGCCGAATTGACGCACTTCGCGGTGCAAGTCAGCGGCATTGACCAGTTATTCCTGACGAAGCTGGATATCCTGAGCGAGTTCGATGAGATCAAGATTTGTACCGGCTACAAATTGAATGGAAAGAGTGTTCATTATTGCGATGTGGATTCTTATCAACTGGATCGCGTAGAGCCAATCTATAAGTCTTTGCGCGGTTGGAAGGAAGATATCCGAGGCATCCGCAAATACAAGGACTTGCCTGCAAGAGCAAGGGCTTACGTTGAAACGATCGAAAAACTGGTGGGGATAAAAATAGGCTGGGTAGCCAATGGCCCCGAGCGGGAGGCGGTAATCAAAAGGTGACTGTTACCTGAAAGCAAATTAAATAATAAGCAGGGATGACACCAATAAAAGTCATCCCTGCTGTCTTACATGCTCTCCGGTAGTCTGGCTGTCGTAGTCAAGTGCATTGGCCTTAGACCCATAACTTTGCGTCACTGCTTTTCAACAGTTTTGCCTTTAAACCGAGCAAATCCATTTTCGCGCAAAACAAAAAGAGTTTCAAGAGAAACGGCTTGAAAAATCTGAGTTCTAATTAAACTCTAATTTTGATTCGCAGACTCGAACGTGGCCTCAACCGTCATGCCCCAGCGGATACGTGCATCCACGTTGTCCACCTTAATGCGGATGATGTATTGAACATCGCCGCCTGACATAAAATAGGCCTGACTAATCTCACTCACTGTGCCCATGAGAGTAACATCAGGAAGCGCATCCGGCACCATGCTGACGCGCTGACCTACCGCGATCTTGACCACTTCAAGTTCCGTGATGTCCGTGGTTTCGACGATCCATCCACTCGGATCGATCACACTGACCGCACGTGACTCCGGCCCAACCTGTTCCCCGACCTTGACATTCACATCAGCAACTACGCCGTCAAAAGGCGCGGTAATGACGTAGGCTTCCAGTGCATTCTTTGCGGCGTCGAGTTGCGCCTTGGCAAGCGCAAACTGGTCGGCATTGGGACCATCCAACGTGATATCGTATTGGTACTTCGCTTCTGCTTCCGCGGCGAGCGCCGCATCCAGATTGGAGCGCGGCACATCCCGCTCACGGATGGTTGATTCGAGGTTTTTGACAGCTTCATCGTAGTCAGCCTGGGCACTGTCAACTCCATCTTCGGCGTTTCTATAATTTGAATCCGTCTTGCCACGGTCCTTATATTTATCGAATCTTGCCTGCGCCTTCTCCAGGTCGGCTTTGCGATCTGCCACATCCTGCGTGCGATCCTCAATACGGTTCTCGATATCGTTCAAGTTGATATCATTCCACTTTTTCTGCGCGGCCTCCCGAACCTTTTGCGAATCCATGTAGGCCTGCCAGAGACGGGCCCGCTCGGCATCCGCCGTGCGGAGCAGGGTGTCATACGCCTGCTGCGCGGAAACTACCTGTGCCTGCGCTGTGTCAGCACTATCGAGCTGGACAAGAACGTCCCCGGCTTTGACTTGATCTCCAGTTTTGACATTGACTTCCTGCACGATACCTCTGGAAAGGAATGAAAGGTTCGCCGCGTGGATCGGCTCAATGCGTCCCTCAGCGATGACATCCGATGCGGGAACTGGTGTCGCTTGCGCGCTGGGCGTCGCGGTCGCGGCACCACAGGCCGATAACACCAACGCCAGGATCATCGAAAACAATACTGTGATGTAGAGTGATTTCTTCATTGTTGATTTCCTTCTTCCTACAATGCTCGGTGGTCGAGTAGGGCTGAATGGTTTTCTCAGCCCGTATCGAGACCAACTGTCTAATGCAAACAAAAAATTGCTTGAGATTTGGTGGTCTCGATACAGACTTCGCTGTCGCTCAGTCCTACTCGACCACCGTGTCTATTCATAGGCCAACACCTCGCGGATTGTGAGCCGTGCAGCGTTCCGCGCGGGCAAAATCGACGCGATGACCGAAAGCACCAGTACAAGTCCCAGCCAGATGGCATAACCTAGATAAGTAAAGACGACATCAATCGGAGTCTGGAATACTGCCAGGCTAACGATGTAGGAAAGCCCATAGGTAAACGGGATGGACAGGACGATGGCCAATGCGAATGAAATCATTCCAATCACGATTCCCTCCGCAATCACCGTCCGCATGACGGCACGATCATCGGCGCCGATAGCACGCGTAATGCCAATCTCGCGTGTTCGCTCAAGGACATTCATGCCCATCGTGCCGGCCAGCCCCATCGAACCGACAATCGCCGTCAGAACCGCCATGATCAGTAAAAAGACAACCAGGACATCGAGGCTTTCGACCGCCGTATCCAGTGAGGCTCTGCCTGCTTCCGAACGATGGACCTTGTAGTCCTGCGCACGCAAGAGGGCATCCAATTCCTCCGCCTTTGCATCCTGATACGCCCGGTTATGCAGGTCGGTCACCAATTTGTACGTATATGCCTGGTTCGCCATATCATTCATCTGCGAAATATACTCATACGGTGCATAACCCAGAATGCCTTCACGGTCCACAAATTTGAAGATGCCGATCACCTGCCAGGACTCGGTGTTGCCATTAATCTTGAGTGGCAGATAATCACCCGGCTTCAAATTTGGGAAATAAGAAAGTACCGCTTCGCTGATGGCAAGCTTGCGTACATCATCCGCTCTGATCCAGCGCCCCTGCACCAGGAGAGGTTCGATCAACTCGCTGTTTGCAGGTGGGCCAAACATGTTGAGGTTCTCCAGGACCTCCCCATTCTTATCGAGCAGTTCCCCACTCACGAATTGCCAGCCCTCCACATGCACGATGCCGTGCAATTGCATCGCCTGCTGTTCGATCTCGCGGATACGATACGGCTGATCGAAATCAAGCGAAATATCCGCAACAAAGTATTTCGAGATCTGGCCAATGTAATCATGCAATGTCGTGCGCACATTGAAAACTGCAATGAAAATCGCACCACCCATCGTGAGCGTGAATAACGTCAGTGCCAAACGGCCTTTGCGGCGGAACGTGTTTCGCAGCGAGATGACAAAGGGCCGTGGGATGTGGATTCCCCGTTTCGCAAGCATACGCGTGAACTTGATCTGCAACCAATCGATCCAATGGATCTTCGCCCCAGAGTCCGCTCCATGCGCCGCCGATGCTTGACCCTCCTCCCGGGCCACGTCTCCGCTGAGAGCGCGCAGGACCGTGATGCGTGAACCATTGGTCACAGGCACAAGCCCGGCAACCAGTGGAACCAGGATCCCAACTGAGATTTGGACTGCAAACGCGATCGGTACAATGCGATATCCAAGCAAATTAAAGTTCAACTTGGAGGAGATGAAGAGCGCAAGACCATAGGCACCCTGCCCACCGAGCGGCACCGCGATCAAGAGCGCCAGCACGCCAAAAGCCATGATCAGCGCCAGATACATCCAGAACACCTGTCGTCTCTGCCCGCCGACCAGCTTGATCACGCCAATATGACGCAGGTGCTGGTTGAGCAAGGCATTGAGCGTGTTCGCGATCAGGGAGCTTGAAAGGAACACAACCAGAATGCCCAGCGCCATCAGAATGCCAAGGATCGCATTGACCGTATCCGCCAGCGGATGCAGATGGGTTTCGGAAAAACGAGTGCGGATGACGGTCGTTCCATTCTTTTCGAGCTTATCCTTCAAATGCGCACCAACTTCACGGATGTGGAAAATGTCATCGCCGCCGCTTGCCACCGTCGCATAAACGCGATTGAAGGTATCTGGTTGGCCCAGGTATTGTAGTGTTGTCATCGTAACATATGCGTAGGGTGCAGCCAGAAAGTCTCCTGCGCCTGTAGCCGTATCCTGCGCAATCCCGACAACCGGCATGCTTTTCACCGAACCATCCGGCAGCTCAAACTCAAGCGACCCACCCACATGCACGCCGTTTATATGATTCAGGACATCCTTTTCCAGAACAACTTCCCGTTTCTGTGGAATGATCCGGCCCTCTATCGGTACCAGTAAATTGACCTTGTTTTTCTCGAAATCATCGAACGCGACGATATCCAGCGTTGTCCAGGTCTGAGTGCCGGGCTCGCGCACACGGATATTGAAAACACGCCGCGCCTCGGCCAGGTCAATATTACGATCGTTGCGAATGGAGGTAAGTACGTCATCATTGAAATCGGCCATGCGCAGTTCGATATTCGAAGGGACATTGGCAGCATAAGAAGCGCTCATGTCATGGGAGATGATCTCGTACGCGCCTGCGATGACTCCGATTGAAAATACACCTACTGCAATGGAAGATACCACCAGCAGTGTGCGGGCTTTGTTATCCAGCAAGTCGTGAATTACTTTTCGCCAACGAGGTTTCATAATTTTTGTAACGGACTCCAACGTCTTATCATCCCCGTAGGGGACCTGACGTTGGAGTTTGTTGGATTCCCGAAGTCAGGAGACTTCGGACTCCACGTTCCTTCTCTTCCAATCCTCCAGCCGATTGTCAGCAATCTTTCTTAGCGCATCGGCTGTAACGGGGGACTCATTCAAAATGCGCAAAAATTCCGCGCGCGGATAGGTCAGGATTTCTACAGGCTCCGCTCCTGCCCTCACACATGCATTTGACTTACCACCATTTAATAGTTCGATCTCGCCAAAAAAATCATTTGCTTTCAGATGTGCCAAAACTCTGCTTTGCGAGTCTAGCCCCGCAATAACGTCAACCGAGCCATCGGCAATTAGATATAGAGAATCCACATCCTTCTCACACTCTAGAATAATTTCATTTGGTTGAAACATTTGACGCTTTGCGTCCTTCGTGATCTCCAACATGTGCCGATGACGAAGCCATGGCAGAGCACGCGAGACCGTCTCATCAATTAACTCCCCATCGGAAATGATGATGTTGCGTGTCGTGCGTGAGGTGAGAGATGGGTCGTGAGTCACCATCAAAATTGTCTTGCCGCTGCGCGAGAGCTCTTCAAATAAATCAATGATCACATTGGCAGATTTTGAGTCCAGGTTGCCCGTTGGCTCATCTGCCACCAGCAGCGGCGGATCGCAGGCCAGTGCACGCGCAATCGCCGCGAGTTGCTGCTGTCCCGTTGAAACGGACACGGGCAGTTTGTTCGCAAATTTTTCAAGCCCTACCATTTCCAACATTTGCATGGCTCGCCGGGGACGTTCGTCAAAGTCATACAGCTCGGCATAGTCCATCGAGAGCATGACATTCTCCGCCAGGGTCAGCATGGGTAACAGCTGGAAGAATTGGAAGACGATGCCAAGGTTTCGCCCCCGCCAGCGCGAACGCTGACTCTCGGTCACACCGGTGTAGATGTCCGTGCCGCCGATGATCATCCTGCCCGCCGTGGGATGGTCGATGCCTGTGATCATGTTCAAAAGGGTGGATTTGCCGCTCCCCGATTTGCCGACAATCGAAACAAACTCGCCCTTGTAAATGGTCAGGTCAATCCCTTTGAGGACGGTGAACTCCCCCGCGGAGTTCTTGAATGTTTTGACAATGCCATGCATATCGATCATGGCGTCAGGGTGGGACATCTCGTGGGTAACGAGACCATCCCTAGGCCGGGAAAGAAGCGGTGCTTTCATTTCGCGCCTACCCCCTCTCGACGAAGTTCTTCCTTGACGATCTCCCCATCCGCAATCGTAAGGTGCCGCGTAAATCGTGAAGTCAGCGAACTGTCATGCGTCACCATAATGATGGTCTTGCCCTGTTCAGTGACCAGATGCTCGAAGACCTCAAAGATGTGATCGGCTGTCAGAGAGTCGAGGCTGCCGGTTGGCTCATCCGCAACCAGAATGGGCGGATCGTTCGCCAGGGCACGCGCAATCGCCACACGCTGCTGCTGCCCGCCGGAGATCTGACCGGGCAGTTTATTGGCCTGATCCTCAAGCTCAACCAGGCGCAGCAGTCCCAGAGCGCGCTCGCGGGATTCACGCGGCCTGAAGAGTCCACAGAGATCCATCGGGAGCGTGATGTTCTCGATGAGGGTCAGCATAGGCAAAAGCTGGAACGATTGGTAGATAATGCCGAGATTCTTTCCCCTCCACAGTGCAATCTGATCTTCACTCAAGTGGTGAATCGAAATTGTATCCCCGTTCGAACGGAAAACAACCTCACCCGAGGTCACTTTATCAACGCCGGTGATCATATTCAGAAGGGTGGATTTACCTGCCCCCGATTTGCCAACCACGCCAACAAATTCGTGTGTACCGATATGTAGACTGATACCGCGCAGCGCCTCAAACTCGCCCGCCGCGGTGGAATAAACTTTCACTACGTCGAGAAGCTCAATTAATGACGATCCTTCAGCAGAGCCGTTGGAACGGTTTGGCGAGACTGACACGAAACCCACAGTTTACTTTACCTTGTTGGCGAGATATAATAGCAACATTAGACAATGATTAATAATTGACTTTGTATATTTTTGTACTTTGTCCATTATAATGAGTAATCAATCCTTGTCAATGCCCGGTTAGAAAGGCCTTCGCAGATGAACCAGCCCCTCGAAAAAAACAAAATAGACCGACGCATCCAGCGCACTCGCCAGTCACTGCGTGCGGCCCTCTTCGAACTCATGAAAGACAAGGAGTATGATGCCATCTCGATTGAGGAGATCACCGAGCGAGCTAACGTTGGTCGGGCAACCTTTTACCTGCACTACAAGGATAAAGAGGATCTGCTGCTGGAGGAGTTCAGCGAAATGGCAAATGAGAAAGCGCAAATTCTCTCTGAGATCCCATTTTCAGCCTGGCTGCCATCGCAGGAGGATCCAGATGATTCAAAAGAAATTACCCCTGCTCCTCCCCTCCTGATGGTTTTCCAGCACATCTACGATAATTCGGAGTTGTACAATATTCTCCTGAAGAGTGAACGATCCAGCCGAATTGTTGAACGCATCCGCAAAATTGCGACCGAGGCGATCGTCAGATTTGTGGAGACGAAGTTGAAGACCGACCCCATCCCGATCTTCGTTGAAGTGCCGATTAACCTGCTTGCGGCCTTTTTCAGTGGATCGCTGTTGAGCAGTGTAGATTGGTGGCTCGAAGAAAAGATGCAGCACACGCCTGAGCAAATGACGTACATGTTCCAGAGTCTTTTCTTCCGGGGAGCCAGAAAAACAATGGGATTGCTAAAGGACTCGGATACAAAATGAGCTTCCAGCACGATACATAAAAACAGCCGCCGCGGCGGCTGTTTTTGTATACCAGCAATCGAGAGCCAAACTTTATTTTGCGGTCTGCGCAATGAACTGCTGTAATTGCTGACGATATTGCTCAAATGCCCGGCGTCCATTCGCAGTTAATTTACAGATGGTGAGTGGAAGTTTTCCCTTGAAAGTCTTCTCGATCTTAATATAGCCGGCATTTTCCAGTTTGCTGAGGTGCGCGGAGAGATTTCCTTTTGTGAGACCTGACTCGCGTTGGAGAAAGAGGAAGTCCGCGCTTTCTACCGCCGCGAGGATCGTGACGATCAGCAGCCGCGCAGGCTCATGCACAATCCGGTCCAGATCGGTCAGATTGCGCAGGTCATCAGCCATTGTCCGCTCCCGCTGGCATGGGATTCTCGCTCAAGTAACGCCTCAAAACGATGGCGCCCGATATCGCAAGCGTAAGACCCATCAGGCCGTAGAACAAACCCAGGTTATAGCCGCTGGCAAAACCGCTGATAGAGAGCACAACACCAAGCGCCAGGGAAAGCAAGCTGAAAAAATAGAACCGCAGGACACCGGAGGTCCATCCCTGTTTGACGAGGAATATCACCGCGACCAGCACGCCGGTGATCGCAACCATTGCATCGATCGATTGAATCTTGCGTGCAAGGATGACCGAGGTGATAGCCACCGCCATCGCCACAACTGCGGTCAAGATCCGCGTCCGGGTCACATTCCCACCGCTAACGCGATATTCCACATATCCGGTGCGCGGGTAGGTCAGGCGCGTTTTCAGGAGATTGAGCAGCTTGCGGCCGAGGAAGGCCGCGCCGATCACGATCAGGATAAAAAGAACCTGGAGCACCCCGCCCACCAACGTTTCGTTGAAGTATTGCTGTGCCGTGAAATAGAGTGCCAGCAGGACGAATACCGCCCCGCCCAGGAGTTCCCCGATCCCATCTGAATACCAGTAGCGCTTTACACGCTGTTCGATTTGTACAGTTTCGTCTTTCATTTTTTCTCCTTCATTTGCAATGTGGTTTGTATTGCAAACTAGTTTGCAGTATACACACCTTTCCCGAGTCTGTCAAGGGAATCAAATTGGCCTGTCAGATTTGGATAGGCCAACTGCAAGTTCCAGACCACTTCACTTTTGGAGGCAGGCCAATATTTCTCTTACAACACCCTGTGGTTCAGATTTGACAAGTGCCAGCACGGGTACAGTCCCCGCGTGGAAAACGATCCGGGAATCCCCTGGCTTCCAATGCTTCGGAAGGATTCCCACCGCGTCTTTTTCCGCGTTCGATAGATCGGACATCTGCTGGGGGCTGGCTGCCACCTTCGCGAAAGATGTGACGCCTCTTCCCGCCATCACCAGCTGATCGAACATCTGCTGCACATCCTCGCCTGGGTCATACACCCACACCTGCACCGACGGATTTCCCTGGCCAGCGAATAAGGCCTGAGCTGCATCCAGCGTCAGGTTTTGGACTGAACTCTCACGATGTGTGACGATCAGGATTTCTTCTGTGTCGATTTGATATGCAGGAGTACTCAAATTTTCAGGCTCGCCAAGCCGCAAGACAATTTCGGCGGAATCAGGATCGGTCAAGTTGAGCGTGGCCACAGATTTCGCGGCACATGAAAATGCTTCTGTTAACCAAGGCTGCGTGGACTGTGTGGCATAAATATTAACAACTTGCGTTGGGGCCACCTCCGTCACAGCAGGTGAACAGGAGGAAAGAAGAAACAAGAATCCTGTCAGCGCGAGGAGGGCGCTTTTCCCGAAGAAGCAATCTCTGATAGAACGAAGAATCTCATCGAGGGGGCCCCAACATCTACAAGGAGATTGCTTCGGGCTACGCCCTCGCAATGACATTAGCAACTCTACCACTCCCTCAGCAATGCGGCGAGAAGTTTGGAGCGTTCAGAAAGGCTATCTGCAAAGAGATACTCGCGCTCGGAGTGATAACCCTCTCCAATAGTGCCCATGCCGTCAATCACGGGAATGCCCAAAGGGGCAACAAAGTTTGCGTCGGAAACTCCGCCGCTGCCGCCGGCTTTGAGGTCCAGGCCGAGCTTTGCAGCAATGGACTTAACCTTTTCAAAGGTCTTTTTCATCGTGTCATCAAAAGGCATGGGGCCGCGATTGAGTCCGCCGGTGACTTCGATCGAGGTGCCGTCGAGGAGAGGCTTGAGGGCAGACATCTCCCGTTCGAGGCGGGGCCATTCGTCGGGTTGTAAGATGCGGAAATCCACTTCAATAGAGGCTTCATCCGGCACAACGTTGGAAACTGTCCCACCGCGAATGACACCCACATTCAGAGTCGTCCCTTTGGAATAATCTGTCATCTTTTGAATCGCAAGCACTTGATGCGCCATCTCCTCAATGGCATTCCGTCCCTTTTCATGATCGCCGCCCGCGTGGGCTGCGCGTCCATGTGCCTTGACCCAGAACTCGCCGCCGCCTTTGCGCCACGTTTTCAGGGAGCCATCCACCAGTGCGGACTCAAGCACGAAGACCATCGCGGATTCTTTCGCCAGCCGCTCGATCAAGCCGCGGGAAGTATGGCTGCCAATCTCTTCATCTGACGTGCAAAGCAAAGTAACCGGTCGACTTAGCCCGGATTGTTGTGCTTCCTCGATTGCGGCAAGCGAAATCGCAATGCCCGATTTCATATCCAGGGTGCCGGGACCAAAGATCTTGCCATCCGCTTCGCGATAGGGCATCTTCGCAAGCGTGCCAATCGGAAAGACAGTGTCCATATGGCAGAGGAGGAGAATGCCGCCATCACCCTGGCCTCTCTCGAGGGGAGAGGGCGAGAAACGGGCAATGATATGATCACCCGTTTCCTGATTTGGAACAACTTCGACCTGCGCTCCCAACTTGCGAGCCTCCTCCACAACAATCGCAGCCACCCGGTTGACGGCTCCCTTATCGCTTGAAGGCGATTCGGTTTCGACAAGTTTTCTTAGCAGCGATTTCTGATCCATGATCCTCCAGTGTCAAACGTCCCACACAATTTACATGAACTGCAGAAACAGAACGACGACACCCAGCACAGCGCAGTAGATCGCAAACATGTAAAGCGAATGCCGGCCCAGGTAGCGGATTAGCCAATGGATGGCAAACCAACCGACCACCGCGGCCGCAACAAAGCCTGTGAAGAGAGACGGGAGGAAGGCGCGCGTCCCCTGCATCTCGAGCACTTTCAGGAATTCATAGGCGCCAGCAGCCAGCAGGATGGGCGCGGACATCAGAAACGCGAACCGGGCGGCTGACTGTCGATCGAAGCCGCGTACCATGCCCCCACTGATGGTTGTCCCCGAACGCGAGCCGCCAGGAAAGATCGCCAGCACCTGGAAGAAACCTACCCAAAGCGCATCCATCCAATTTACGGAACTCAGAGTCCGGTCACGGCGGCCAAAATACTCCACCCCGCTTAGGAGTACAGCCGTCACGAGCAGCCGCACGCCCGCCTGTGTAAATGGTTCCGCGAACATGGATTTGATGACGTCTTTCAACAAAAAACCAATGATCAAAGCCGGAATAGTAGCCACGATCACCAGCCAGCCCAGACGTGAATAGGAATCCTCGAACGGTTTCTTGTGTCTGATCCCGAGCAGGAATGCTACAACGATTTGCATAAAATCCTTCCAGAAGTACACCAACATTGCGAGGACAGTACCCAGTTGAACGATAACCGAGAATGCGACGAATTTATCGTCTGAGGCGATACCCAGCAATTTACTCATGATCAACAAATGAGCAGTGGATGAAATCGGGAGGAATTCAGTCAGCCCCTGAATGATGCCGAGGAGGAGGGTGTTGAGGAGGGTCATAGTTTATTTTTTACAACGAAGGGCACAAAGGTCACAAAGGTTTTTCGTCGTGTACTTCGTGTACTTCGTGTTCTTGGTGTCTGAGTTTTCTTGCCGCATTCCCATGCCATTGACTAAGCAATTCCGGTACCCGAGACTCAAACGTCCCATCATCAATGTAACCACGAATGGATGCCATCAACCGGATCAATGCTCGCAAATTGTGGATGGAGATGAGAGTCCCCGCAAGCAATTCCTTCGCTACGATGAGATGACGAATGTATGCACGTGTGAAGGTTTTGCAGGCATAGCAATCACAAGTCTCATCAATGGGACGCTGATCGCGCGCAAAGGTGGCATTCATTAAGTTGAGACGTCCTTCGGGCGCAAAGGCTGAATGATGACGCGCCAGCCGTGTGGGCAGCACGCAGTCGAAGATGTCAATGCCGCGCGCCACGCCGTTGATTAAATCTTCAGGGGTGCCGACACCCATCAGATAGCGCGGCTTGTTCTCGGGCAACAGCGGCGTGACCATGTCAAGCATGGCGTGCATTTCCTCTTTGGTCTCGCCCACGGAAAGGCCGCCGATGGCAATACCAGGCGTATCGAGAGCAGAGATGAATTGAGCAGAAGCAGCTCGAAGGTCCGCGTTGACGCCGCCCTGAACGATGCCGAACAACGCCTGATCAGCCCGCGTCTTCGCTTTGACGGAACGTTCTGCCCAGCGATGAGTCCGCTCCATGGCGATTTTGGTATAGGCATGGTCATTCGGATCGGAACATTCATCGAAGGCCATGATGATATCCGCGCCCAGATTCTCCTGAATTGAAACGGATTTCTCAGGGGTGAAGCGATGAGTCGAGCCGTCAATGTGACTCTTGAACGTCACCCCGTCATCGTCAATTTTGCGAGTTTGTGCCAGGGAAAAAACTTGAAAGCCTCCCGAGTCTGTGAGCATGGGATTCGGCCACTGCATGAATGTATGCAGGCCGCCCATGTCACGGACAAGTTCATCGCCGGGGCGCAAATATAAATGGTATGTGTTGCTAAGCACGAGCGTGGCGTTGATGTCTTTAAGATGCTCGGGAGTGAGGGTCTTAACCGTGGCTTGTGTGCCCACAGGGGCGAAGACAGGTGTGAGGAGATCGCCGTGGGGAGTGGTGAATACTCCTGTACGGGCGCGGTTGTTGCGGGCTGTGATGGTGAACTCGAACATGGGTGGAATTATACGGGATGCAGGAGATAGACCGCGAAGGATGCCAGCCAGTGTTCACCGCCATACTGACCAGAGGTCACGTTGGCGAGGCCCTCGCGTGCATGATGATCGGCGGATGTAAGCAAAACATCTCGATGCGCATCGCCCTCCGGCAAGGCGGACGTGACGCGGCGCATACACCAGGCACGGCTCAAGTTCAATCCATCGAGGTGGATGAACTGGAGATCGCTGCGGTCGGAGATGATAGCCGGGGTCAGGAGCGCAGGCGGAAGTTCGGGCAGGAAGCGGTGGAACCAGTCCGCAAATTCGGCAGGAGGCAAGATGCGGGTCAAGAGGTCAGCTTCGATGAGCGATGGGGAGAGAAAGTCGTTTCCACCCGGTTCGAGGGAAGCTGGATAATTCGTGTCGCGGCCGAAGTAATCCAGACTGCGGTGCACTAGCAGGGCTTCAAGTTCGGCGTGCTTGACCGCGCGGGCGTAGTCGAGAGCGAATGCCAGCCCAAAGGCGGTGTTGGTGTGAGTACCAACACGGATCGGATAGGTTTGCCTGGGAAGGAAATCGAGATACCTCGCAACGATGACATCTACCAGCGGGCGGAGATTCTTTGACCAGGCCGCCGTGTCGGGATAGGACGATGTGGCGAGCTCCTCGGCCAGTTTGAGCAGCCAGGTCCAGCCGTAGGTGCGCTCGAAAGAATGGTGGTTCGGTGCGTTGAAGTAATCGGCCTCCGTCCGCAGGTTGGACTCGGTAAGATTGCCCGCCAGCGCGGC
>JAKOVF010000377.1 GCA_029782225.1 Chloroflexota bacterium
CTCGTATACATAGCGCCCCCCATTCAGCTCTCAACTCAACACTCGATACATCGCCCACACCATAGCCGCCAGCATCGCAGCGGTCAGGACACGGATCACGATGTCAAGCACTTTCTCGCCCGCCGTCCTTCTCACGCTCTCTCGCCTCCTCCCTGTCAAGCGCCTCGCGGAAACACTCTCCGCACGAACGCTCGGAGCAACGATTACCCATCATCGTGGGTTTGATTAAAACATAACGTCATCAACAGAGCAAACTACCTCGACTGAATACTCTGAAGCGGCCCTCAGCTTTCGCTTCCTCGGGCCTAACCTGAAGGGGTCCGTAACTACACCAACGTCTGCTCGGCGGTCTCGTGCTGTGCGTCGTCGACCGCCTCTGCCGCTCCAGACACTTCGCTTGCGTCGACGTCAATCGTCATAGCGTCGTCGGCCATTTCCTGCAGGTCTCGGTAAAGCTCGCTTCCAACCTTCTCGTCGATCTCGGCCACCTGCGCCTGAATCACGGAGCTGATTGGCAGCCACGGCCATGAGGCACGCACAACGGTTTTCTGATACATCGCCCGCTTGGTCAGCTCATTGGCATTCCACGGGCTGAGGGGACTCTTAGCCGACGGACTCATCGCCTTGTGCTCAAGGATTTCGGCTTCAGGAAGGTAGTTGTAGTAGATTCCGCCATCCTTCATACGCACGACTAAATAAGCGCCGAGAATCTTGCCGCCGCTGGTGAATTGCTTATCTTTCCGGATGAACCACGGCACGTGCCGCAAGCTCTCCTCAAGGCCATACACTAGGCTGAACTCGTCATTCTCGTAGACGATATGGCCTGTGACGTAGGACACGTTCCCGCTCCTGCGGATCAGCTCCAACATGCCCTTGTAACCAATGATGAACGTGACCTCGTTTTTGAAGGGCACCATGTAGGCGTGTCCGAGAGGCCCGAACTCGAGTCCGAGCTGAGCGCTCGCCATCATCGCACCCATCAGGCTGAGCCTTTCGCACTTCATCAGCTCCGGGTTCTTCCGAATCTCCGTGATAGCCGCTCTGACGAACCTGTCAGGGTCAATGTGCCGCGGCAGCGCCATCTCGATTTGCGGCTTGAGCTGAAGCATCAGTGCCGCCACAGTGTCTTTGGCAGCCGCCCTAGCCAGTTGAATCGTGCCTTTGCTTTGCCCCTGCCTACTCTTGCCGGTTGTCAACGCCTGCTCTAGCTTCTGCTCGTTCTTGAGCTTGTCCACAGCCATCTTTCTCACACCTCCCGCGGTATGAATAACCGTCTGTATGTACTCGGCTTAGCGAACTCAGCGTAGATGCTCGGATGCGCCTGTTTGAGTGCCGCTGTATCTAGACGGGTGGTGCTGACACTGGTGAATCTGATGGGCTTGTCCAGGCCAGGAACGACGCCGATCTCTGCATCTTTGAGCAGACCTTTGATCTTGTTCTCGACCTCGACCTTCTGCTGCTCAAGGCCCTGGATTAGCTCAGCCAGCTCGTTTCGCCTGCGGATCAGATTCAGCGTGTCCGACGGGAGCACAACCGATTTCCCGGCCTTCGCCTCGGGATACATCTCCGCCAGCAGCTTCGTGCTTGCCTCCGATCCGTCCCACTCCGGCGGTATTCGAGGCACCACATGTTGATTCCAGAACTTGTCCTCTTCCTCGATCAACCGCTCAATGATCGCCTCGTTGCGCCATACCCTGTGCTGCACGTAGTGATTGCCGCCAACTAAACAAGCCACGTCGCAGAACTCCTTACCCGTCACTGCGAGCTGGTGCTGCACCTGCACCAGATACATGATTGGCACGTCGTCCTCCCACTCATCGCGGTTGAAGGCATTTGTGGTCTTGATTTCGAGGATTCCAGGCTGACCCACTATCACCCTGTCGAGGTTGCAGATCATCCAGGGATAGTCGGGGTGCTGAAGGATTGC
>JAKOVF010000382.1 GCA_029782225.1 Chloroflexota bacterium
CGATGTAGACCACCTTGTAGGCGCTATGCCGCTTGAGCATGGAGAGGATAGCCTGCCCCGCGAAGACGTCGCCGCCCGGGCTGTTGATGTACACCCTCAGCTCTTCGATGTCACCAAGGGCCTCGAGCTCCTCGCGAAACTGCTTAGGGGTCACTTCGTCGCCCCACCAGCTGACTTCACTGATCTCGCCGTAAAGCAGCAGCTCGCCGACCTTCGGGTTGTCTGCCTGGGCTCGAAACTCCCAAAACTTACGTCGCCCCATTGCCTGCCCCCCTTACCACCTCGTCCAGCGTCCTCATGGCGCCGTTCACGAGGATCGCGTCTCCACCTTCATAAGCGGGTAGCTCCTCCAGCGCCCGCACTTCGTTAGGTGTGAGGAATCCGCCCTGAATACCCACCCGGTACGCCTCGTAACGGGTCTTGATGTCACTGCGGACAATGCTGTCCACATTCCACTTGACGTAGTAACCATCTCGTAGCTCCGACTCGAGCAACAGCTTAGCCGCAATCTCTTGCTCATACCCCGTCAGAATGGCTTGCAAGGTGTCAGCGTAAAACTGCTTTTGCTGCTCCTCGATGTTCGTGTGCGTGGCCCGACTTAGATCGTTCAATTGGTGCATTTTGATGCCAAATACGTTGGCGATCTGGCGGATGGTGAGCTGCGTATTCTCCAGAAATTGGGCGTCCGTCATGGACAGCTGCAGCGGCTGAAACTGAAAACCCACCGGGAGCAAGCTAATCCGGTGGGCGTTTTTCAAACCGCTCGCCATCTCCTCAAAACGCTCTCGAAACCGCCGCTTAGCCTCCTCGTTCAGGTCACCGACATAGTGGATGATGCCTCGAGTCTGAAGACCGTGCTTGTAAAAGTGATGCAAGTACCTCGTGGCGCCGGCGCCGCTCTCCACCAAAAACCGCAGGTAATCGATGGGGTTAATGCCCACAATGCCGTCAACTGTCAACCCCTTAAGATGCAGCACCTCGTCGGGATCAAGCCGGCGCCGCTCACCGCCCACAGTGACGACATACCAGATTTTGTTTCGAGTGCTGACGAGCCCCTCGTCATCAACCCAAACCTCAACTTTACCCGTGTCAATCGGCCAAAGCGCCTTGACCTTACCCTTGTTCGGGCCTCGAGTCTCAAACTCGATGGCGACGAATGAGTTGCCACGCAAACCCCTCTGGGCCTCGACCGCACGCCAGAAATCGTAGGCGGTCATATATGGGTTCGGCCGATGTTTCAAGATCGGGTACAAATAGTGGTCCGTCGCCTTGCGAATACCGCCCTCTGGAAGCTCTTGATACACTTTCAGCGGCAGCTTCGCTACAGCCTCACTGAGGATTTTCACACACGCGTAAACCGTAGCCTCCCGCAGCGCCCCGGTGCCCCGAGCATCGATCTCATCACGATCAATGCCCAAGAGATCTAACAAGAGCGGGTCAGAGAGCTCGACCGTCCTATGTCTCTTCTGGGCGCGAAATCGGCGGGCGATCCAACCCCACGCCCACCGCAAGCCACGGCTATTCTGCTTTCCACGTTCCCTTGTCATCGGCATCAGCTCCAAAGCCTATCTAAGAAGTCGTCGTCGATAAACTCACTCACGTCAATGGCGCTAACTTCCGCGTGCATCGCCCTCGCGTGTGCGTTCATCAGCGCCGCCACGGGGTCGATACGCTCCCTGGACTTCGCTTTGTCCAGCATGATGTTGCCATTGTGGTCTTCCCGCGTGACCGCATTGCCCATCGCCCAATTAAGCACAGGGCTCCCATCGTGGATTACCTGCCCATTCAAGACAACCTCCCGGAAGTGTTTCGTCGGTTCCGACAGAGTCCGAATCCCCTGAGTGACCTCCACAACGGTATATCCGCGCTTCTGTAATTCGATGGCAAACTGCGTGGCATTCCAAGGATCTACACAGATCTCCCTGACTTGCCAGCCATTCTTAGCTACCTCGGCCTCGATCCAGTCAATGATGGCCTGCTGGTCCACAACAGCCCCGGGCACGACTGTCAGCCAACCAAGGCGAGCCCAGCTATCGTAAGGCTGTTTGTCCGTCTTAAGACGCTCCTTCAATCGCTCCTCCGGGATAAACGAATGCGACAGGACTGCAAACCGGCCTCCTTCGAGCGGGAACTCCACGGCCACGCTGGTTAGATCAATCTTGGCCCCCAGGTCAACTCCGATATAGCAATCCCGGCCGTCCAGGTCAGGCATTGGGTTCTCGAGGCCCGTTGCGCAAGCCTTCCACTTGTCCATGGGCATGTATCCTTTCTCGCGCCGGTCAACCCATATGTTAAGGTTTTTGGTTAGGAATGACCGCATTTTGCTCGGCACGTCCAGGGCCGCTTGCAGCTCTGCCCGTAAGTATTCCATCCCGGCCTCGGTGGCCGCTAGCAACGGATTGGCTTTGATCCATACCGTTTCATCCTGCGGGTTGTCTTCTGGGTCGAGCTGGGCGATGTAAGCGAAATACTGCTCATTTTCGAGCTCGCCTTCAAGCACCTTGGTCAGATATGTGTATTCCTCGTAGCACGGTGACGCAAGGTCGAACCCGGCCGTCGTGATGATGAACAGAAGAGGTTGTAGCCGCTTGCCCATGGCTGAAACCAGAAGGTCGTACATCTCGCGCGTTGGATGAGCGTGGAACTCATCGATCACCCCCAAATGAGGATTCAAGCCATCCAAGCTTTTAGTGTCTTTCGATAGTGGCATGAACTTACTCCCACTTGCCGGATGCAACGTCTGCATTTTGCCCGGCTCCAAACGCTTGAGCAAGTCGGGCGACCGAATGGCCATCATTCGAGCCGCATCGTATACAATTCGCGCCTGCTCTCGCATCGTGGCTGTTGCATAAACTTCAGCCCCAGCCTCGCCGTCGGCCATCAACATGTAAAGCCCAAGCGCAGACAACAGAGAGCTTTTCCCATTGCCCCGGGCGACCTGGACGTACGCCTTACGAAATCGCCGCAGGCCTGTGTCCTGATGAATCCACCCAAAGATACTACCAACAATGAACTTCTGCCAAGGCATCAATTCGAACGGCTGGCCCGCTAGGGGTCCCTTCACATGTCGGCAGAACCGGAAAAACGCAAAGACTCGATTCGCTCGGGCCGGGTCAAATATATACTGGAATTCATCAGTGCCTGCACGCTCCAGGTCACGTAGATGGCACTCACATGCTAGCCGTACCCATTTGCCGGCTAGCTCCCGCTCCTTCACTACATCGCGAGCATATTGAGTTACAACATCCACGCACTATCACCCAGACCCTGCCGTCTGGTTGCCAAACAGCTCCTCAAACTCGTCCTTGGGCTTTTCGGCAGCCTTCTTAGCAAGGGATGCCCGGGAAGTCGGATCCAGCCCCAGGGCCGCCGCTGCCTTCGACTTTATGCGCCAGTACTTCTCCACCGCCAGCAGTGCGGGATTCTGAATCGGATTGCCTTTATCATTTGTTACCACGAACCCCTGCTCGCGGACCTGCTGAGATGCTTCGGCATACCGCACCACGGCATCACAATAGGCCGCCAGGATGTCAACGTCCACATCAGTCAGGATACCAAGCCCTTCCATGAGCTTTACGATGCGTCGCCACTCTTTCTTGGCAGCCTTATCCAGCCACTTGGGAGGGGTCAGCTTGGACGACGGCGGGCGCAGGGCCTGCTCAGCCTGCTGACGGGCAGTGACTTCGCTCTTACTTTTCTTGTGCTTATTTCCAAGAACATACAATTCGATGGGTTTGGCCCTTCTGCCCATCCGCTGTCACCTCCTTAGCCCCTTGGGGTCGGATCAAAAATCGGCATTTGCGCGCGCGAAGGAGCCGCGCCGGTCCCCGGGCCAATTGCGCGAAATTTTCTCCTACCCCCTGGGGACCCCGGCCCGGCCCCTAGCGCCTGTCTCCTGCTCTGCCCGCACCGCGTTGTGGCACGGGCCGCAGAGGGAACGCAGGTTCGACATGTCCAACCGCCGCTCCCATGCCACGCTGAGCGGGACGATGTGGTCCACCGTCGTCGCTGGCGTGATTCGCTGGTGTTCCAGGCATCGCTGGCACAGGTAATTGTCCCTGGCCAGCACGGCCCGCCTGAGCCGCTCCCACGCGGCGCTCTTGTAGAACGCCCTCGCCCGCTGGTCCCGACGGTGCCGGTCGTAGTCCCGGTCAACCCGACGTCGATATTCACGCCGCTGCTCTTCGGTCCACTCGTGGTCAGGACAGTAGACCTTCGGCGGTTGCACGAGCTGCGGGCACCCGACTTTGCCGCACGGTCGCTTTGGTCGTTGCATCATCCACCTCCGGCGCGCCACAAGCCCCGACGCTCGTATCATCACGCCGGGGCCTCGGGCCTGGGATCGTATCGCGCGCCGTGCCCGATAAACTCTACTTCGCCAACGGCAACGGCTGTTGTACCGCGGCCATCCGCCGGCGAATGATCTCGCAGTACTCCGGTTCCTTCTCGATCCCAATGCACGAAAAACCCTCCTGCATGGCGGCGAGGAGGGTTGTGCCGGAGCCTGCGAAGGGGTCGAGGACGGTGCCGCCGGGAGGGGTCACAAGGCGGATCATCCAAGCGGCCAAATCACGTGGATATGCTGCAGGATGCCCCCGAGAATCATTCGAGGCGACAGGTACACGAACCCAATCCCGACAGCGCGCCACACCTTCGCTGTGCGCAGATGCACCGGATAACCACTTCGTAAAGCCACTGCCACGGCCATCAACACCGATACGGCGAGAACGCGTTCCGTTGGCTTTAGGATTACACCAAGGCTGTCTTCCCTTCGCAAACCACAAAATGCGTTCCCACGACCTACGCGGACGGCCAGGGTGTCCAACAGGAGGTGCGTCAGGCTTCACCCAAATCAACTCATCGCACTCGATCCACCCCGCCTCACGCAGCGCCAAACGGGTCCGGTGCACGTAGTCCGACATCTCACCGTTACGGATATGCTCCCGAATGTTGATGAGCACACTCCCTTGCGGCTTCAAAACGCGACGCACTTGCTCCATCCATGCGACTGTCCACGC
>JAKOVF010000388.1 GCA_029782225.1 Chloroflexota bacterium
CTCGTAGTGAATAGTTATATGGTGTCCTCTATCACCTTATCCGTGCACAATTTTGGAGGAGTCATTCAATGGAGAAAGAACAAGGCAAATCCCGCCTGACGCGCATGATGCCCGGCAAAGGGACTGCCGTACAGGGACAGCCCAGGCAAACAGGAGAAGAACCGACCCAGCCTGTTCCACCGAAGCCTACGCCCATCTTCAGACAACCGGCTGTTGTCAGAGCTCGCAGTCTGCATGTTCGTAGTGACCACAGTATGAATGCAGATACTGTAAGCACCTTGCGAAGCGGGGACAAGATTACTGTGCTGGAAACATGGTCAGATGGCAGGGACACCTGGGCACGTATCGGCTATGGTCAATGGGCTGCCATTACCTATAACGGACAAAAGTATATCGAGCTAATTTGAGTGTGATTCGCGCACTTTTCTTTGACTTTGGTGGAGTGCTGATGCGCACTGAATATCAGGCGCCGCGTGAGCATCTCGCCGAACGCCTGAATATGGAATACGATGACCTGGTAAGGCTGGTCTTTGATAGTGAGGTCAGCCGTCAGGCGTCTATTGGCGCGGTGACCGTGGATCAGCATTGGGATGCGGTGATGAAGAGACTCAATCGTCCTGCATCGGAGGCCAAAGCCATCCGTAATGAATTCTTCGGCGGCGATGTGCTCGACCGCACGCTGATTAACCTGATCCGCTCGCTTCGTAGGAGCCGAAAGTACAG
This sequence comes from Chloroflexota bacterium, assembly GCA_029782225.1. Taxonomy (GTDB): domain Bacteria; phylum Chloroflexota; class Anaerolineae; order Anaerolineales; family Villigracilaceae; genus JAKOVF01. Next base: position 724 of record JAKOVF010000388.1, read on the forward strand.
GACAGGGCTGATCTCCAACGCCTGGAACGATCTGCGCGGCTTCATCGAAAAGGAAAAATTTGACGATGCTTTCGACGCGATGATCATCTCGGCGGAAGTCGGTGTGATGAAGCCTGATGCAAAGATCTTCAAAATTGCGCTGGAGCAGCTCAAAGTCCCGGCCAAGGAAGCGATGTTCGTCGATGATTTCGAAGAAAATATCGAAGGTTGTGAGAAAGTCGGCATGAAGGGCCTGCTCTTCCACGATGCCGAGACCGATATCGAAAAAATAAAAGCCTTACTCTAACGGCGGCTGTCCTGTGGCAGTCGCTGACAGGACAGAAAATGAACCTCATACGTGATCTGGGAAATGGTTTGATTTTGCGCCACGCGTCGAAGGATGACGCGGAGGCCATCGCTGATTTCAACGGACATATTCACGGCGACAACGAAGCGGATACACGCCGCGTCGCCGCCTGGACCCGCGACCTGCTCGCGTCTCCCCATCCGACTCTGACGCCGGGAGATTTCACGGTTGTCGAAGAGACAGCTACAAAGCGTATCGTCTCCTCTTTGAATTTGATCCCCCAAACATGGTCTTACGAAGGGATCGAGTTCAAAGTGGGCCGCCCTGAACTGGTCGGCACTTTGCCTGAATTCCGCAACCGTGGACTGGTCCGCGCGCAGTTCGAAGAAATCCACAATTGGTGCGAGGAACGCGGCTATCTCGTGCAGGCGATTACCGGCATTCCGTACTACTACCGCCAGTTTGGTTACGAAATGGGCCTGGAACTCGGCGGCGGGCGTGTCGGCTTCCAGCCGCTCATCCCCGTGCTCAAAGAGGGTGAGCATGAGCCGTTCATCGTGCGCCCGGCCGAGATAAGCGACATTCCTTTCCTCATGCAGGTCTATAGTCACGCGTGCAAGCGCAGCCTGATTACTACGCACCGTGACAAAGCGATCTGGCGTTATGAATTGACAGGCAAGAGCGAAGATAATGTCAACCGTGCTGTTTTTTGTATCATCGAATCGGCAGAAGCTGAAGCCGTGGGCTACCTCTCGCATCCCAATTTCAATTGGAACCTCGGTGCTGTGGCGTTTGAATATGAACTCAAGCCCGGCGTTTCCTGGCTGGATGTGACGCCTTCAGTCATGCGTTACCTGCTTGCCACCGGCAAGGAATTTGCAAAACGAGATGGCCAACCTGTTGAAACGCGCACCGGCGTCGCCTTCTGGCATGGGACTTATCATCCCGTGTATGAAGTCTTCCGCGAGAGACTGCCGCGCGTCCGTGCCTCGTATGCCTGGTATGTACGCGTGCCCGATCTGGCAGGGTTTATTTGTTACATTGCACCCGTGCTCGAGGAACGACTGGCAGCGTCCTATATTCCCGGCTACAGCGGCACGCTCCATCTGAGCTTTTACCGCGATGGATTAAAGTTGGTTTTTGAGAAAGGCAAGCTCAGGGAAGCTGCGCGTTACAGGCCGATGCCCGGAATGGAGACGGACCTGGGTTTTCCCGATCTAACCTTCCTGCAATTGCTCTTTGGCTATCGCTCGTTAGATGAACTTCGTGCTCACTATGCCGATTGTTATGCCGAAAGCTGGGAGGCTCACTTCGCACTTGCCACTCTGTTCCCAAAGAAACCTTCAGCAGTGACTGGGCTAGTATAAGAGGAGGTGACAGTCACCTTTACTATCCCCGAGGTATAGCGAGGGGGCAAGGTGACTGTCACCTGTAGAATTATATGCTCACCAGGATTTACCGTAACTACATCCAACCCATTGGCTCGTTCAACCGCGACGCGCGTCTCTTTTTGTGGATGACCGTGATCGATGGCGTGATCCTCAGCGGCTGGCAGTTGTTCTTCAATATCTACATGCTTGAGCGCGGTTTCGACCGTGAGTTCCTCGGGCTGGTCAATTCGCTGCCATCGCTGGCGGGCCTGATTCTAGGGATTCCGATCGGCCGCCTCTCCGACCGCATGGGCCGCAAGCAGGCGCTCTTCATCGGCATCCTCTTTGCCGGTCTGAGCATGCTCGGACAAGTCACATTCACACAGCCGGTGATCATCTCCATTATGGCGGTGTTGAGCGGCATCTTCAACATGTTCCTGATCGTGAGCATTTCCCCTCTGATGATGAAGCTCTCTGACGCCAGCAACCGCACGCTGTTGTTCAGTCTCAACTATGGTTTGCAGACTCTGGCGGGCGCGGTCGGCAGTCTCTTCGCGGGGCAGCTCCCATCCGCTTTTAGTTTTGTGCTGCATACACAGGCGGACAGCGCGGCCGCATATCAGGCGGTTTTGATCACCAGCGTTTTACTCGGAACAACGGCGTTAATCCCGCTTGCGAAGATGCATGAGCCGAAAACACTTCCTTCCGAGGGGACGATGCAGACTCCGCCTAGGCCTGGGGAGCGCCAGACCAGTCTGAGGTCCGGCTCGACGCGGTTGATCGTCAAGCTCGCGACGCCCAATTTTCTGATCGGCATCGGCGCGGCGATCCTCATCCCGTACATGAACGTCTTCTTCAAGGATCGCTTTGCCATCTCCGACTCATGGCTTGGCATTCTCTTCAGCCTATCTTCGTTGTTCATCGGAGTTGGCAGTCTCATTGGCCCTCGGCTGACTACGCGGCTGGGCGGCAAGATCCGCACCGTGGCGTTCACGCAATTTGTCAGTATCATCTTCCTGTTGATGGTTGGGTTTTGGCCCTCCGTCTGGGTGGCCGGGATCGCGCTCCTGATGCGTGCCGCGCTGATGAATATGTCGTCACCGTTGTATTCGGCTTTTTGTATGGAGCAGACCCCTGAGCATCAACAGGGATTCGTCAGCAGTGTACTGAATATCGCATGGCAGGTCGGCTGGGGGGTAGGTCCCTATATCTCGGGGCTGGTGCAGGAACAATACGGATTTACACCGTTGTTCATTGCCACTTCAATTCTATACATATCTGCCGTTGCCTTGATGTGGGTATTTTTCCAAAAGTCTGAGGCACATGTGGTTGCAGTGACGGCATAGTGACCAGTGATCAAAGATCGACTTGAAGAGCAGGCCGGGTTTTCTTCTGAACCCGGCCTGTTTGATTTAAGGAGATTCCCTCCTTCGAGGGAAAAAATAAGACTCTGGTTAAAAACCTTCGGCTTCTCTCTCACGCGATGGAATGGAGTTCCCGAGGATGGTTAGGCGCTTCCCCCATTGAAGCCGACAGGACGGAATCTTATAGTTAATTCAGTCTGTCCACGTAGGTTAAGGAGTAGAAGTAAAGAATATGCATTCCATTCACAGCGATTACACATTCCATTGGCAGTCACTGGAATGGGATCTCCAGGTTTCACGTTTTTGGTTCCGCCGACCGAGACCTCAGAAAGACAAATAATAGTGGACAACAAATTACCGGGCATGCTTAATAAGCGAGATACGAGCCCCGTAATATCCATCGACAGGGCATGGAGGATCACGCCGCCGGGTGTGTCACTGCCCTAATCGCCAGGGTCCTTCTGGCAAATATTATCTGTAAGAATACGAAAGGAGTAAGCTCATATGAAATATGCAAAGTTAGTAAGTATAGTAATGGCGGTCAGCCTGCTGTTGGCGGCTTGTGGCACTGGAGAGGCCACGAGTACCCCCGTTACAAACCTGAATTCAAATTTCAACTCCAACTTAAACTCGAATTTGAATTCAAACCTGAACAGCAACACCAATGAAAACTTGAACAGCAATCTCAACAGCAACTTGAATAGCAACCTGAATTCCAACAGTAACCTGAACACCAATACCAACGGGAACACCAATGGTGCTGTAGAGACGCCGACGACTACTGCTGGCGGCGGAATTCCGGTCACTGGTTCGATTGTTCTCAAGGTCACTGAGGATCCCACCCTGGGCCCCATCCTGACGGATGAGAATGGCATGACCCTTTACATCAATATGAACGATGTGCAGGGTGCTGTCATGAGTGGTACCGGTGGAACTGGGACTACCAATACCAACCTCAACAGCAATTTGAACAGCAACACCAATAGCAATACAAACAGTGGAACTGGCACTGGAAACACCAACAGCACTGTTGGGGGGACTGGAACCGCGGTCAGCAATTGTACGGACGCCTGTGCTGTCCAATGGCCGCCTCTGCTTGTGCCGGGAACTGGTACTGACACCAACAGCAACCTGAATTCCAATCTCAACAGCAACCTGAATACCAACAGTGGTACTGGGAATACCAATAGCAGCCTCAATAGTAACCTGAACAGCAACACCAATAGCAATACCAACGGTGGCACCGGTAACACGAATGGTAGCACAGGGATTGGCATGACGGTCGATCCGGCGCTGATCGGCACGATCACACGCCCCGATGGCTCTGTCCAGGTAACCTACAACGGCTGGCCGCTTTATCACTACAGTGGAGACACCGCCGTGGGTGATACCAACGGTCAAGGTTCGACAGAAAGCGGAGGGAGCTGGTTCGTAATTTCACCTGCTGGTACGGCGGTCCAGCAGTAAATAAGTAACTCCTCCTGCTCAAGATAAGAGAAGCGGGCATGGCCGATCAGCCATGCCCGCAAATTTGTTTAATCCGGAAGATTATTTTGGATGCCACTTCATGCGCATGTACACTCCCCCCGTTTTTAGTTCATCGAGCATTTGATCGAGACGTTTTTGACGAGTCGGTGCCTGCCTGGCGCGGGTGATCCAGCCAATGTAATCATTGCGTTGATAGGGCGGACGCTCATTATAGGCATCCATCAATCCGCGCGTATGCAGCGCATCGCGGATGAAATCAGGAATGGGATAACGAGGACGGGTTGCCACAGTGACGCCCTCTCATTTCTTGAGCGTGCACAGCGCCTGACGGATCTCGCCCAGATGATAGGCCGTATGGATCACAATCGAGAGCGCGCCGCCGATCGTATCTTCATTCCACAATTCGTTCGTACGGAACATTTTGTCCATGCGGTGATAGGCATCGCGGAGTTTGCTTTTCAAGCCTTCCCATTCCTCGGGCGTGACCTTTTCGACGGTGCGCCAGATATAACCCCAGTCGCGTGGACTGTTGTCGTTTTCGAGGGCATAGCGTTCAAACGACTCTATGAAAAAGGTTACGTGAGCCACCTGGGCAGCGAGGGAGGCGCATTTCCCTCCAACGGGGATGGATGCTTCGGCTGCTGAGACCGTCTCAAGGGTCTGAAGGAGAGACGTATTTTGATCGAGATAGATGCCAATGGGATTCTCGAATGTCTCTCCCATCAGTTGCAGTAAGTTGGCAGTGAATTCCTTTTCCGTGATCATCGGGCTATCCTGCGCTCTCATATGCGGACTTGAGCCACGCGAACAATTCCTGATCCACCTCACTCGCATCGCTCACCTTGACGATGTAATTGCACATGTTTCCCCTGGGCTGTTCCAGCAGGCGGGCACTTTTTTTCAAGTCCTTCGCATTCAACCCCACCTCGACGCGCGAATTGGTGGCAGGGCCGATCATCGCGAACTGTTTCCTGCGGCGCAGACTCACATATCCCTTTTTGGGAGCAATTTCAAAATCACCGAGTTGAACGATTTGCTTCATCACCTTCTCGTGGATGGGGCGGAGCGCGGACTTGGGACCGGCATAGATCACATCCAACACATCTCCTATGGCTTTTCCTTCCGCGGCGCGGCTGCCATCTGATTTCATCACCGCGTGAACAAGCGCATTGGCATCTCCATAGCCAAGCTCATACTCGCGCTGAAGCATGGCGCGGATTTCACTGTGCTTTGTCAACCCCGACCTTCTGACAATATCGGCCAACTCTGCAAGAGTATGGCCTGTCTTTTTCTGAATGTTCTCGATCTGGGTCTGTACGGCTTTTTCGACGGAACTCATAAGGTCAACTCCTTCGCGATCTGTGGCGGAAATGGATAATTACGGGTGATTATAGAACATTTTTTCTGTGCCTGCAACGGCTCCCCAGCATGTGGCCAGGCATTTCCCCTTTGTCCTGCAATGAAATAGTACGATAAAATCTACCGACTTTATCGTAAAATAAACCGGTCAATGGAATGGGGCATCAAGGCAAGCGCTTGGACCGAGGAATATATGAGGCGAGTTGTTTCGATCGTTGTGCTTGGAATTTTAGCGGTATCCAGTTTATTAGGCCTGGGTCTGGCAAATGCTCGCGCACAATCCAATACGCTGACCTTCGCTGTGATCGGCGATTTTGGCACCAACGATGATATTGAGGCTGCCGTCTCCAGCATGATCGCTGGCTGGAATCCTGATCTGGTGGTCGGTCTGGGTGATAACTACTATGCCCAGGTGGGAGGCGTGACCAGTCAAAAGTATGACCTTGCGGTTGGAAAATATTTCTGTAATTTCCTGAAGGATATCACCACCAGCGGGACGTTCTGCCCCGGTGGGTTGAGCCCTGCCAATCGATTCTTTCCCGCGCTGGGAGATCACGATTATGTGGACGGAGGGTCAACCAACGGCCTGCCGACTACTTATACCGATTATTTCAATCTGCCGGGCACGGGCTACACCAGCTCATCCAACAATGAGCGCTATTATGATTTCGTGTCGGGGCCAGTCCATTTCTTTATTCTAAACAGCTGGGATGCGGCGGGTGCGGAACCAGATGGGACATCCTCCACTTCGGTCCAGGCACAGTGGCTGCAAACAGGATTGGCCGCCTCGACCTCCACCTGGAACATCGTCGTTTCGCCAAACCCGCCTTACGGTTCGGCAGCCATACGCGGTTCAAATCCATATATGCAGTGGCCCTTTGCCCAGTGGGGCGCCGACGCAGTCCTCTCCGGGGATACTCACATTTACGATCGCGTCCATAGAGATGGCATCGTCTATTTTGTAAATGGCGTTGGAGGGCAAACATTGGCTGCCCTGGGCACACCCATTCAGGGAAGCGCCTTCCGCTACAACACCAGTAACGGCGCTCAACGGGTGACCGCCTCGGATACTTCCATTACCTTTGAGTTCTACACGATTGATAACGGCAGCACGCTGCGCGACAGCTATACCCTGTACGCGCCCGGTGTGCCGACGCCGGTCCCCACCGCAGCGCCCACAACGGTCAACGTGCCGGTCAGCACGTATGTGGATGATGCAGAGATGAATACCAGCGATGGGACGATGTATTTATCCAGCACCAGTCTGGAGATGACCCGGGATAACCGCTTCGCGCGTGACCAGAGTGTCGGGCTCCGTTTCCTGAATATTCCCATCCCGCCCGGTTCCGTGATCACCAATGCCTATATCCAGTTCGAGGCAATGAGCGCGAATTCAGAGACAACTTCTCTGGCGATCCAGGCGGAAGCCGTTGATGATTCTGCGCCCTATAAATATACAGCCTATAATTTGAGCAGCAGGCCGCTTACCACCGCAGTGGTCAACTGGGACAATATTCCGCCATGGACCGTGGTCGGCTCAAAACAGCAAACGCCGGACCTGACGCCACTGTTGCAAGAGGTGGTGAACCGTCCCGGCTGGGTCTTTGGCAACAACCTGGGATTCGTGATCAACGGGACCGGCACGCGTACCGCGGTGGCCTACGATACCAATCCTGCCAGCGCGCCTGTTCTGCACGTCGAGTTCGCTCCACCGGCGACGCCCACACCGTCCCCAACAGCCACCCTCACACCGGTCCCGACTGACAGCGGATGGAAAAGTCCTGCTGTACAGGCTGCAATTAAAAACATCGGAGATGGCAACGGATTTGAGGTCACTCCGACGAATGTTTTCACCGATGACAGTATCTTTGCCATGGATGTGGATAGCGGCACGACAACTTCCTCAAACTGTACCGATTCCGGCAAGGACCGCCATAAGTTCTATAACTACAATATCAGTATTCCTCCTGATGCTGCTGTCCAGGGAATCGAACTGCGTTTGGATGCGAAAGCTGACTCAACAGTCGGCTCGCCCAAGATTTGTGCAAGCCTCTCCTGGAATGGCGGCTCAAGCTGGTCTGCCTGGCAGAACACATTCCCGTTGACTGCAAATGAGGCCAGTTATACCCTTGGCGGCACCGGGGATGCCTGGGGCCACGCCTGGCTGCCGACTGAGCTTTCCAATTCCAATTTCCAGGTACGGGTGGCCGATGTTGCCACCGACAATACACGTGACTTCTCTTTGGATTGGATCGGCGTGAGAGTCTCCTTTGTTCCAGCCTCTACCGCTACGCCGACCCTCACCAATACGCCACTGCCTCCAACGGCGACCCCAACTGTGACGGATACTCCTTTACCCCCGACCGATACACCCACTCCCACAGACACCGGGACTCCGCTTCCGCCCAGCGAAACTCCTACAACGACCGACACGCCTACCTCGACCAGCACAGCAACGGCGACATTCACGCCCACACCGACCGTTACCTTCACAGCAACTCCGACGTTTACGCCTGTACCCAATTCCACCGGATGGAAAGGACCCGCTTCGCAGTCCGCTGTGATCAACAGCGGCGATGCGAATGGATACGAAGTCACGCCGGCAAACGCCTTTGCCAGTGATGGCCTTTTTGCCATGGATGCGGATAGCGGCACCACAACCTCCACAAGCTGCACCGACGCCGGCAAAGACCGTCATCGTTTCTACAATTATGGCATCTCGATCCCCGGCGATGCAGCGGTTCAAGGAATTGAAGTGAGACTCGATGCCAGGGCGGATTCAACGGCCGGTGCGCCCAGGGTTTGTGTCTCCATCTCGAAAGATAACGGGTCGACGTGGTCGGCCTGGAAAAATTCTGCCGCGCTCACTACAACACAGGCAAGTTATGTGGTTGGGAGCCCCTCTGATCTCTGGGGGCTGACCTGGACATCCGCAAACCTGGCGAATGGCAGCTTCCAGGTCCGTGTGGCAGATGTGGCCAGCGATACCACGCGCGATTTCTCTCTCGATTGGATCGCGGTCAATGTGACGTACGCAGGAGGATCCACCGCCACCCCGACCCTTACTTCCACGCCGACGAATACCGCCACGAACACGCCGGTTCCAACATTTACCTTCACGCCAACGGACACACCGACGCCCGCTCCTACCTTCACCGCGACATCTACTTCAACGCCCACGGCTACGTTTACACCAACGCCTACTTCGGCGCCGGTAACATCTACCGGGTGGCAAAGCCCCGGCAAACAAACCGTCATCACTACCACTGGCGATGGGAATGGCTTCGAACTGAATCCAGGGAATGCATTTGCGAACGATAATCTCTTTGCGATGGATGTCGATAGCGGCACGACTACGTCCACAAGCTGTTCGGATACTGGCAAGGATCGCCACAAATTCCTGAATTACAACATGGCGCTCCCCGCGGGTGTCACTGTGCAGGGAATTGAAGTCCGCCTGGATGCTCTGGCGGATTCAGTGGTCGGCGCGCCGAAAATGTGTGTCACGGTTTCATGGGATGGCGGGACGACATGGTCTGCCTGGAAGAACACCACCACGCTGTCAACGACTAAAGCAACCTATATCCTTGGGGCCCCAAGTGATAATTGGGGTCACATCTGGACTACGGCTGAGGTAAGCAATATCCAGATTCGTATTGCCGACGTTTCCAGCGACAACACGCGCGATTTCTCCTTCGATTGGGCTGCGGTCAACGTGACATACAATCCGTAAGCGGAGGGGCCGCGCGTCTCGCCCCGTTGTTTGCGGCGCGATAAAAAACAGGAGATGCCTCTCCCCGAATCTTGATGCAACGCCCCGCAGGCAGAATACCCGGGGGTGTTGTCTACTAATCGGGCCCAAATTTTTGAAAGAAGGAAGCGACCGATTCCCAGATCACTCTCAAGCTGGCTGGTGAGAAGGCAATCCACATGCCGATTGCCAGAAGGCTGATCCCGAAAATTGAAAAATAGATTCCGTCCACGGCGCCCTCGGAGGGTGTTGGTTTTGTTTCTCGATAAGCTTCATTCCCGGCAATGAGCCGAATCACTCCAAAGATGCCGATCAACAGGCCAGCACCAGACAGGAAAAGTCCCATGCCCTGCGAATCACTCAGGGATACACTGGTCCATCTTCCTGAGGCTGTCTTTAAAAAAGTGATCCCCAGAGCGATCAATACAGCGATCATTCCAAACAGGGTGAACAGGAGGCCATATAGTTGCGCGTTATGGCCAGCATGGCGTTCCTTTTGGGCGCCCAGACTATTGCTCGTTTGCACATCGGAGCGCGGTGAGAGAATCATTTGTATCCCGCTAACGATGCCAAAGATTCCCAGGCCACCCAGGATCAGAAATATGACGATTGGATTCCTATACTTGATGCCGAAATATGCAATTGCGCATCCCGCCGTGATGAGCCATATGAACGTTTTGTTTTTCATGGCAATTCCTCCACCAATAAGACTGCCGGCGAACACCATTCAAAGTACCATGATCAAAGCTTGCGTTGTTCCCCTGTATGGCCCTATTTCAAAATTGCATAAAAGCTGAGGATCAGGTTGGGCCTGATCGTTGATCTATTTTACAGTATGGCCCTCTCTTCTGTCATTGCATTTCCGAATTAAGAATGATTCTGTCCCTGCAGCAGGAATGGAAACAATCACGGCTGGGAATTTCTATTTTGACGGGAGCAGGCGCGGGTCGAATTTTGCAGCGGAGAGGATCAATTCCTTGAAGTCATCCCAGGGTGCGTTATCGTAAGAGGTGATCCGGATGAAACGCTTGGCTTTCTGACTGCCCTCTAGCAGGTGATGTGGATCAGACAGAAACGCGCCATGGATAAAAGCCAGCCGTACATGATCATCTCGAATCTCGATCTGACAGATCCCTGCACTGATAATCCCCCCGCGCCCGGCATGAAAATAACTCAAGTCTCCCCAGCGAAGCACCTCACCTGCATCCGGTGCGGCCTCAGCAATCATATTTCTTAGCTCGAGCACGATCTCCTGCAAATGCCGGGGCGTGCGCTGGAGCAAGACTTCAATCTCATGGAGCGGAAGCATTCGACTCCTTCTTCGATTGATCTGAATTCCGTGATAGTTATCTTGATCGATGTGCGGAAGAACGTGTCAACCTCACTGCCGCAGAATGCTTTGTATTGTAATGGGGTTCTGCAATGACAAACAACCTGCCCCAGGAGGGATTCCCGTCGGCCGAAATACAGGTCTGAAAGATGAGCCGACCCGGTCTGTTGTAAACCTCGGTAAAGACCTCCGAAGCTGTTTCCAGACCGCCGTTATCCAGAGAGACAAATTGGCTCAGGGTATTGTCCGGCTCCAGAGCCTGGTAGTGCAGCGTCTGTGTGACCACATAATCTGAGATTTGCCCGTCACCATAGATCAAATAGAGTCCCTGGCCTTCCTCCAGAAGTGAAAAACTTTCACCGGCCAGAAAATTGTGGGCCAGCAGACCGGTTGACCCAAGCCTGGCAGCAGGGGCAAATTGGGTCACAACCTTTGGCCTGGACGAAACGTAATAGTCATCGCTTTGTGGCTGTTGGACCACGCTCACTGCCAGCACATCCGGTACGTAGACGCCGCGAAGTTCCCCTGCGTTGCCGTCCGTTACCTGATTGACAAACTCCTCCAGCACAGGCAGGCGGACCATGCTCCTGTCCATCGCCCGTGCAGGCCTGCCGGGAAGCAGGATCACGAGGAGGATCAGTGTGAAGCTTACAATGAGGATTGAAAGATTGGATTTGAGCGCCATACGTCTGCTCCCAAGGCGCCCAACGATATATATGTTTACACAATGCAAACATCCGTTCGGCAGCCTGGCAATCTTTACCAATAAAAGGTTTTAGATCCATGGCTTTGCGTCACCGGCTTTCACCGGGTTTGCCTTTTTCGAGGACTGTGCGAAGCGGCGAGATTATAGACGGGTTCGCGTCAATTTGCCCCTACGATTGCACTACGATTGCTTTACGACATTTATCCGCATAATTCCCTGGTACCGATGGCCCCGCGCCGCCTGTAGAGAAACTTTTATAATCAGCCAATCTTATGACAGGTTGGCAATGCCAAAGGAGAATGACATGGAAACTCATCCCTGCCCCAAATGCAATGAACCCATGGACGAAGGTTATATGAGCTGGTCTGGAAGCAATCCGTCTGGTTACGTATCCAAAAAACAAACGGGAATGCTCAGAG
>JAKOVF010000404.1 GCA_029782225.1 Chloroflexota bacterium
GCTCTTCACTCAGCAAAGGCGGGGAACCGTCTAAACGGGATCGGGCGAACGGTCCAGGAAGAAGCGAAAAAGCACGGATTCAACGTCATCTACGATTTGACGGGACATGGCATCGGTCACAAGCTGCACGAAGAGCCGAGTGAAATCCTCAATTATTTCAACCCGGCTGACAAGCGCATCCTGAACGATGGCCTGGTCCTGGCGATCGAACCGTTCCTGACCACGGGAATCGGGCGGGTCGTTCAGGAGCGGGACGGCTGGTCCCTTCGCACGGTAGACAGCACCGTTGCCGCGCAGTTCGAGCACACGATCATCGTCACCAAGAACGAGCCGATCATTCTTACGCTGTAACCTACAAGCACCGTCCCGAAGGTTCGTTCTATGCATGAGCACCGTGCAGCCCAAACCTTCGGGACGTTTTTCCCTAGCCAAAGGAACTATCCTTGCGGCCCGATTTTTGGCTTGACAGTCCGTTTTCGCAGGGGTAAACCTTTAGGAGAAATTCTCGTCCAATTAACGGTACAGGTGACAGTCACCTGGCAGGTGACTGTCACCTCGGCACTAATCTCAGAGGTGAAAATGAAGAATGCTTTGATTACCGGTGCATCGCGTGGACTGGGCCTTGCGTTGGCCCAGCGGCTGGCTAAAAAAGGCTGGGGGCTGATCATCGACGCACGCGAGGAGAACGCCCTGGAAGCCGTCCGCGCCGAACTTTCGGGGATGACAAACGTTGTCGCGGTTCCCGGTAATGTAACCAACAAAACGCATCGCAAGACCCTGGTCAACGAGGCCCTCAAAATGGGCGGCCTCGACGCGCTGGTCAACAACGCCAGCTATCTCGGTCCCAGCCCGCAGCCTCCCCTGCTGGAATATCCAATCAAAGTTTTCGAGAAGGTCTATCAGACGAACGTTGTGGCGCCGCTGGCCTTGATCCAGGGATTACATAAAGTGTTGAGGCCGAATGCCTGCATCATCAACATCACCAGCGATGCCGGCATGGAAGCTTATCCCGGCTGGGGCGGCTATGGCTCCAGCAAGGCCGCGCTCGAACATCTCTCTCACATTCTGGCGGAAGAAAACCCGTCTCTGCGCGTCTACTGGGTTGACCCCGGCGACATGCGCACGCAAATGCAGCAGGAAGCTTTTCCCGATGAAGATATCAGTGACCGGCCCCTGCCTGAGGAAAGCGTACCGGGGTTGATCGACCTGATCGAAGGCGAACGTCTTTCCGGCCGCTATCAGGCCCGCCAGGCAGCCGAGGTGAAAGGATGAGTCCTGATGACGCCTGTGACCACCGCCATCGAGTTTTCTCTTCCGCCTGAACTCGAAGCCAGTGAACCGCCGGAAGCGCGCGGATTGCGGCGTGACCAGGTCCGCTTGATGGTTTCGAATTACGTAACCGATCAAATCCGTCACGCGCGCTTTCATGACTTGCCCGATTTTTTGAACGAGGGCGATCTGATTGTGCTCAATACAAGCCGCACGCGAAACGCGGCCGTGATGGCAATACGCTCGGATGGAACTCCGCTCGAGCTGCATCTCTCCACACATCTGGATGAAGGTCTGTGGACAGTGGAAGTCCGTTCGATGGACCAGGCCGGCAAGACGAAACATTTCGACGATGCACAGGTGGGCGAAATTCTGAGTCTGCCAGATGGAGCCACTGCCATCCTGCAGGGTCCGTACATCAGCGATTGCGACGCCGATTCGCCGCCCTCTGAAACCTTGTGGGCTGCAAAGGTCAGCCTGCCTGTGTCTGTGGATGAGTATCTGGCGCGCCATGGTTTTCCGATCAAATACAACTACATCAAAAACGCGTGGCCGCTCGACTATTACCAGACCGTCTACGCCACCGAAAGCGGGAGCGCCGAAATGCCATCGGCAGGGCGCCCTTTTACAGCGGAGCTGCTCAACCAACTGACATCCAGAGGGATTCAGATCGCCCCTTTGATCCTGCATACCGGCGTCTCGAACATCGAATCTCATGAACCGCCTTACAAGGAATTCTATCGAATGTCAGAGGAGACCGCGCGACTGGTCAACGAGACTCGCGCGGCGGGCAAACGCATCATCGCAGTGGGCACGACGGTCGTGCGCGCCCTGGAAACTGTGACCGATGTTCGAGGCAATGTCCACGCTGGAGAAGGCTGGACCTGCCTCGTGGTCCAGCCGCCGCACAGGCTGAGAGTCGTCAACTCTCTGTTGACCGGTATGCATGAACCCAAGGCATCCCATCTCGCCATTTTGGAAACGCTGGCCGGGCTGTCGCATGTCAAACTGGCCTATGAAGAAGCGTTGAGGCAGGGATACCTCTGGCATGAATTCGGGGATTTGCATTTGATAACGGCTTGAGGAGGGTGCGACGCACTCGCGCCTTCCCTGTGATATACTGACCTCATCGTCAACAGGTTTGGTGATTCTCTCCGGGGGATCGTCTGACGCCTGATCTATGCATGCCCGCTTGATGGATGGTGGGCACTGTTTCTAGGAGAACTATGGAATCGAAGTTGTACGTTGGAAATCTGGCCTATTCCACCACGGAAGATGACCTGCGGGCACTGTTCGCTCAGGCTGGGACAGTTACCTCGGTGGCGCTCATCAAGGACCGTGACAGCGGTCAATCGAAGGGCTTTGCCTTTGTGGAGATGGGCAATCAGGCGGAAGCAGAAAAGGCCATCAGCATGTTCAATGGCACGCAGATGAAAGACCGCGAACTGAAGGTTAACCTGGCTCGTCCCCGCGAAGAGCGCGGCGGTGGTGGTTTTGGCAGCAACCGCGGCAGTGGACACACCCGGCGCCCGCCACAACGCGGTGGCAACAAGCGCTACTAATCCTCATTCATTGGCGAATGCTCCCTGAATTCCAATTCGGGGAGTTTTTTTATTCTGTGTTTCAGTTACAATGGCTGAAACAACTTATGCACCTGCATCTATTTTCCTCTCCCGGCGACGATCTCTCCTATATCATCGAAGCAAGCCGAGCGTATCTTGAAGATAAGCCGAATGCAACGGTGGCCTATTTACCGCTTGCGTCCTTATATGCCGAGCGCTGGCTGGCAGCGACCGAGGACGCCTTCAAGAATCTGGCTCAGGTGGAAACGGTCAATGCAGAGTTGATGACTCAACGGGAAATTGAGGATATTATCCGCCGCTGTTCGCTCGTGTATGTGCCGGGTGGAAACACGTTTCTGCTCAATCACCGGCTGCATGTCAGCGGCTTAATGCATTTTTTGCGAAAGAAAGTACAGGCGGGACTACCTTTTGTTGGATTTAGCGCAGGTGCGATCATCTGCGGGCCAAACATCCTCACGTCCAGGGATATGAACACCGTTGGAACGTCGCACTTTGACGGATTGAACGTTACACCTTTTAACTTCTTTGCTCATTATGTCCTCGATGATCACGGACAATCCCTGCACGATGAATGGCTCAGCGATTATCATTTTTTCAACGATAACCCTGTGATCATGCTGTGTGATGGATCCCATGTGCAGGTGGAAGGTAAGAAGACTACGCTCATCCGCGGCGAAGCATGGATTTTGCGGAAAGACCAGGAAAAAGCAAAACTGGACGAAGGACAGGCAATTACACCTTAGGAGTTGACCATGACAGAGCAATGGATGCCCAAAGACAAAGATGAATTAATGGCTGCGATCGACCGCGAGTGGAAGCTTCTCATGAGTGTTGTTGATAAACTAACTCCCGAGCAATTGGTCGAGCTAGACGAAGGCGGCTGGGCACCCAAAGATAACCTTGCCCATCTTTCAGAGTGGATGAACGTCCTGATGGGCTATCACATGGATCGCCAGCCCGCGCATGAAGTCATGCACCTGACGCCGGACATCACCAGGGAATGGGATTTTGAGAAGATGAACCAGGTCCTGTTCGAACGCCATCGGCTGCAGCCGACAGAGGACGTTCTCATCGAACTCCAACGTACCTATGAGAAGCTCATCAATAAACTAAATAATACATCCTGGGATGACTTGATGAAGCCGCGCCGCGACGATGACCCGGAGAAGCAGCCTGTTTTATTATGGGTGTTGGGCGATACGACAGAACATTTCCAGGAACATCGCGAGACGATCGAAAAGTCCTTGCGCTAACTCCGCTGGTCTCGATACGCCCTCAGCTTCCGCTTCAGGCTACTCGACCACCGGTGACGATATCATCGCTTACTCGTCCCCATCACTCCCACCTTCCCCTAAATCCGGCAGCGCGGACTCGATCTCTTCCGGCGATTGTCCTGCCTCCAGCCTGTCCACCACATCATCGAATTCGGGCGGCACATCCTCGCCCATTTCTTTTCCCATTTTGCGCATCATCTTTCCGAGCGCCTTCGGGTTATTTTCCAGGCCTTCCATGCCGGAGAAATCGTCCGCCATAGAGTCCATGCGGCTCTCCTCTGTTTTCGCAATACGGACCTTCGTCAGGCGGCGGCGTACATCCCTGCTCCCGCAGTGGATGCAGGTCACTTCCTTTTTCCCATATTCCGCATAGGTCAGGAAAATGTCAAAGCGTTGGTTGCATTTTTGGCAGATAAAATCGTAAGTAGGCATACAGCTATTTTAACCGAATCAGGCTGGAGGGCGGAAGGAGGCGGATTCTGTCAACTTGCACCCCGCTCGCTCGCAACGTGCCGCACATCGTCCCGACCCGCACCTGCGTTCGGTGCAGGTGTAGCCCGAAGCAATCACCGCGCCTGAACAGGAGATTGCTTCGCAGCGTGCGCTCGCAATGACACAGGCGAAATGCGTTTGGTACAATAAAGGAATGTCCTCCCCGTTTAATTTACAACAACCCAGTCCCTTACTGATCGTCATTTCCGGGCCATCCGGCGCGGGCAAAGACACTGTGATGCAGCGGATGCAGGAGCGCGGCCTGCCGTTCCACTTTGTAGTGACCGCCAACACGCGGCCTAAACGCGAGAATGAGATACACGGCCGGGATTATTTTTTCATCTCCAAGGAAGAGTTCGCCCGCATGATCGAACAGGATGAGTTGATCGAATACGCCATCGTGTATGGCGATTACAAGGGCATCCCGAAGGCGCAGGTGCGCGAGGCGCTGGCCAGCGGCAAGGATGTGGTCATGCGGCTCGATGTGCAGGGCGCGGAAACCGTGCGCAAACTGGCAAATGAGGCTCTGTTGATCTTCATTGCGCCGGAAAACGAAGATGAACTCGAACGACGGCTGCGCGACCGGAAAACGGAGTCTGATGATTCGCTGGCCATACGTATTGCCACTGCGCGCAAGGAATTCCTGCGTATTGAACAATTCGATTACATCATCGTCAACCGTGACTTTCACCTCGACGATACGGTGGATAAAGTGCGCGCCATCATCCAGGCGGAACATCTGAAGGTCAAACATCGTAAGGTGGATCTATGAACGAAGGACCCGCTTCTCCCTCCGTCCCGGAAGCTGGCGCGCCGCGCCCGGGCAGCGTCTCCGTTCGGCTTCCTTCCGGGAATTCGAACGTCACCTACGTAATTATTGGTATCACTATTTTTGTATATCTTCTCCAGCTTCTCAGCGATTTTCTTCTAGGCTCCGACGTGCTGACGCAACTGGGGGCCAAAAGCAATGAGGCCATTCGGGCAGGCGAACTGTGGCGATTGATCACGCCGATCCTGCTGCATGGCCCGCCGTGGCACATCGGCTTCAACATGTACGCCTTATATGCCCTCGGCCGCGGACTGGAACGCCGCATGGGGCACGGCAGATTCCTTCTGCTTTATCTGCTGGCAGGTTTTGCCGGAAATGTCTTCTCCTTCCTAATCACGCCAGCCTCATCCGTTGGGGCATCTACCTCCATCTTTGGGCTGATCGCCGCGGAGGGAGTTTTCTTATATCAAAACCGTCGTCTGTTCGGCAAGGAATCGCGTCAGGCGATGAACAATATCGTTTTTGTGATCCTGCTCAATTTGTTCATTGGCTTTTCCAGCAGCGGACTGATTGATAATTGGGGGCACGTTGGTGGATTACTGGGTGGAGCGATCTTCACCTGGTTTGCCGGTCCGCTCTGGGAAGTGACGGGAATCTTCCCGGATCTGCATCTCAGCGACAAACGTGAGTTCCGCGATGTAATCGTAGGCACCGCAATGGTTGTAGTGATTTTCGGGGGATTTGCAGTCTGGAACATCCTCTTCAGAGCATAAAAAAACGCCCGTCAGCACTGACGGGCGTTTGGAATTCATTTCTTGTACGGCAATTACAGATGCCGCTGACTGCGGGGGTCAAAGGCGTCGCGCAGACCATCGCCAAGCAGGTTGATACATAAAATAGTAAAGATGATGTAGAGGCTGGGGAAGACCCACATCCACCAGGCACCGCGCTGGATGAACGACTGGGCACTGGTCAGCATATTGCCCCAGGAAGCAGTCGGCGGCTGCACTCCAAGGCCAAGGAAGGATACATAGGCCTCATTCAGGATCGCACCGGCCAGTCCCAGCGTGGCGGAAACAATGATCGCACCCATTGTATTGGGGATGAGGTGCCGGAAGAAGATGCGCGCATCGCTTGCCCCAAGAGAGCGCGCCACAGAGATATAGTCCATTTCACGCAGCGAGAGCACATTGGCACGCACGATACGGGCAAGGTACATCCAGGAGGTCATTCCGATCACTATGATGACGATGCCCACGCTACCGCTGAAGCTGCGGCCAAACAGCGTAATGGTTTGAACGTCGCGCCCAAGATACTTACCCAGCACGATCAACAGGAAAAGGGACGGAATGGAAAGCATCGCCTCGGTCACACGCATCAGGATCGCATCCACCCAGCCCCCATAATAGGCCGCAATCCCACCTATCAGAGAGCCGAGACTCACAGAGATCACAACCGCGAGCACGCCCACGACCAGTGAAATCTGACCGCCATAGATAATGCGGGAGAAGATATCACGTCCTGTGCTGTCTGTGCCCATCCAGTGTTCGGCACTCGGTCCACTTAGACGCGCCTGCAAATCCACCTGGTTCGCTCTGCGCTCCGGCAAAAGGATCGAGCCTACAATGATAAAGGCAAGCAGGAGCAGAAAGCCAACACCTCCAATCATCGCCATACGATGTTTTCGGAAACGTCTCCAGATCAGTTGCTGCGGGGTCAGCGCAGGTCCAATCTCTTCACGCTTGAGCTGAGGGATATCGAGGGTGGTTGTATCTGTAGCCATGGTCACTACTCCAAATCAACTGAGTCGGATGCGCGGGTCAACAAACGTGTAAACGATATCCGTGATGATTGTAAACACCACCACCGCTGTCGAAACAATCAGCAGGACACCAAGCACAACGGGAAAATCGCCGCGCTGTGCATATTCCCAGAACAGGCGTCCCATACCTGGCCAGGCAAAGACGGACTCGGTGACAAGGGCACCGCCAAGCAAGTAAGGAATATCTAAACCAACGATCGTGACCAGTGGCAGCGCTGCATTCCGTAAGGCATGCTTAAATAACACAACGCGGTTGGTCAGGCCTTTGGCCCGCGCCGTACGGATGTAATCCTGCCCAAGCACTTCCAGGATGCTGGTACGGATGAAACGCGCATAACCGGCCGTTGTAATGGTGACAAGAGCGGTCACAGGCAAGATAAGGTGCCTGATCAGCTGGCCCACATCCTTTTGATTCCAGATATCCGCGCCTGTCGGCAGGGAAGGCCAGCCCCAGGCCTTGAACTGAACGGCAAAGATCAAAATCAATCCCAGGGCGATAAAGAAGATCGGCATCGAGAAACCAACGAAAGAAAAAGTTGTGATCACATTATCCAGAAGCGAATACTGCCTCACAGCCGAAATAATGCCAAGCAGCAATGCAATCACGATCGTAAATATTTCGGCCGTTATCATCAGAATGAGTGTATTAGGCAAACGTTGAGAGATCATCAGAGTGACGGGCTGTTTGGAAAAGAATGACAGGCCCATATCACCCTGGACGGCCAGGCCAAGCCAGCGAATGTATTGCACGGGCATGGGATCGTTCAACCCGAGCCGCTCCCGCAAAGCCGCCTTATCCGCGGCACTCATATTTGGGTTGGTTGCGTATTGTGCCAGCGGATCAGCGGAGAGACGCGTGAGAATAAAACAAAGGATGGTAATTATAAAGAGTGTGATGAGTGCTTGAACAGTTCGCCGTGCAAGGTATGACCACATGTTCGCCTCCGGCATCAGCCTGAGATTTTTTTCACAGGGGGTGTCGAGTCATTCCTGACAGGACACTCAGCGTGTTGCCTGTATATAGCAGGAGGCGGGAAGACACTTCCCGCCTCCTGAACTCAAAACGAATTACTGTTTCACATCCCAGACTTCGGCATTCCAGTTCATATTGCTGTAGAAGCCAAAGGGACCGGGTACGAAGCGATCGACATAGCCGTACACGTTCGCACGGGCATACATCATGATCACATAGTATTGATCGAAGATGTACTTCTGCAATTCATCCAAAGCGGCTTTGCGCGCGGCAGGATCAGCCGTGGCATTCACAGCAGCCATGAGATCATCGAGCTTGGGATCGCAGATCAGATAGTTGTTGGCGCCGGATGGGTGAGCTGCACTCGGGACGGTGTCACAGGCATAGCTATCGATCACGCCGGTCATCGGGTCAGGATAGAAGCCGGTGGTGTAACCAGCCATATCGTAGTTGCCGGTGGGCATGAGGCCGCCGTCCGTGTAGCCAGCGAAGAAGGTGCCGGCCGGTGAGTGATTGGGCTTGAATTCAATACCAATCTTGGCGAGGTCGGACTGAACTGCAAGAGCGTTATCCACACGAATCTGTTTATCCGTTGTGTCGAAACGGAAGGACAGCTTGGTGTCCACGCCGTTGCACATACCGTGGCGGATGCCATCAGAACCGAGGGTGTAGCCGGCTTCGTCAAGCAGCTTGCCAGCAGCATCGGGATCGTAGGCATCGGGCTGCAGGCTGGTGTTCGTCCACGCAGAGTTCGGCCATTGCGTGGCAGGTACTTTCGTCGCGCCATTGAGCAGCGTGTCGACAATCGCTTGCCGATTGATACCCAGGGTAATGGCCTTGCGGACTTTGACATCCTTGAACGGGCAGAAGCCATCAACATCAGCGGCACCCTTGCCATTCACACCGGCTTTGGTGCCAAGGTTGAAGAAATAGTGCTCGAAGTCCGCACCTGGAACTACCAGGCTGTGAATCGTCGGTTCAAGGCCTTTGAGGGTGGGGATATCAGACTCGGAGAAGTCAGGGTACCAGTCCACGTCACCCGTTTGCAGGGCGGCGAGAGCGGTTTCAGGAGTCGGCACAAACTTGATGTTGACCTGGTCAAGGATCGGGCGGCTTCCATAGAAGTTGTCGTTGCGGACCAGTGTCATATGATCGCCGGCAACCCACTCTTTGATCACGAACGGGCCAGAGCCAACGGTCGGCTGATGGATGAAGGGATCGCTCTCGAGAGCAGTCTTGCCCTTAAGAATGTGTTCGGGCAAAATGGAGCCGGAATTGTTGGGGCCTTGCGTAAAGAGAGTCTGCCAGGGAGGGTACAGTTCACTGAACTTGATCACGACCGTTGAATCATCGGGCGTATCGATGCTGGCAATCTTGTCATACCCGGTGCGGCTGAGCGGCGCATTCGCAGGGTCCATGACCGCTTGCCAGGTGAACTTGACATCTGCCGAGGTGAGCGGCTCGCCATCTGACCACTTGAGACCTGGCTTCAGTTTCCAGGTGATCGTGAGACCATCAGCCGAGACACCTCCGTTTTCAGCTGTCGGAACATCGGCACCAAGTTCAGCAACGAAATCGCCCTTCTCATTCCACTCGCCCAGGCCAACGAGCGTAAGCTGGGCAATCCAGATCGCGTAAGACATCTGGGTGAAATACGGTACAACGTTGTCAGGTTCCTGGGACCATGCACCGGTTGCAGTCTTGCCAGTGCTCGCGGGGGCTTCAGTGCCGGAAGGCGCTTGAGTAGCAGGCGCTTGAGTAGCGGGCGCCTCTGTAGCAGTTGCCTGGGGAGCACAAGCTGCAAGCGCTATGCTCACAAGCACGACCAGCGAAAGCAAAGTATACAGGTTGCGTTTCACGTTTCTCCTCCAATAGAGAATGAGTTAGGATGGTTTTGAGTTACAGGGGATTAATATTAAATATATTGAGGGCAGCCTCCTTCCAAATGAGTAGCAGGATTATACAACAAAACTAAATCTAAGAAACAGGCAAGGGAAAGCCCAGCCCATTTAACACTACTGTGGAGGGGTTGTTCGGCCAGATTCCTGCTACCGCAGTATGGCATTTCGGGCACTTTCCATCCCCCGTGATATGGTATTCCCGGATAACGTACCCGCTTCGTCTCACAAGCCGATGATTGCACGCTGGACAATGAGTATCCTCATACTCCCCCACATTTCCCGGCAAATTCCCTGCATAGACATACCGCAGCCCGGCCTCACGACCGATCTCGGCCGCGCGTAGAAGCGTCTGCGCATCGGTATTCGCATGATCCATCATCTTGTAATCCCTGTGGAAGGCAGTCACGTGCCACGGAATATCTGGAGATTGGCTAACCAGAAAACGTGCTGCTTCCCATAATTCCTCGTTCGAATCATTGAACCCCGGAATAACAAGGGTCACCACTTCTACCCACAAGCCCATTTGCCTTGCACGTTGGATACCATCCAATGTGTTCTGCAAGGTGCCCCCGAGCTTCCGGTAGTTCTTGTCATCCATACACTTTAAATCCACCTTGTACGCACTGAGGTACGGACGCAGATACTCCATTACCTCTGGCGTATTGTTCCCGTTCGAAACATACGCGCACATCAATCCCGCCTCTTTCGCCTGTTTGAAGATTTCCACGGCCCATTCGCTGGTGATCAACGGCTCGTTGTAAGACGAAACCACGACGCTGGCACGAGTCCGCCTGGCAGTGTTGACCATTTGTTCCGGCGTGATCGGCCGCACGAGGTTCGCCGCCACATCAGAGGCCGGGTCTCGCATGGCCTGGGACGTTAACCAGTTCTGGCAATAACTGCAGTGGTAATCACATCCGAGCATTCCAAACGTCAACGCGTTGGAACCGGGCAACACATGAAAGAATGGTTTCTTTTCGATCGGGTCACTCTGCAAAGCAGCCACATAGCCCGAGGGCACGCGCAGTTTTCCCCCATCGTTGAACCGCACCTGGCAAATGCCGCGTTTGCCTTCGCGGATCAAACAGCGATGGCCGCAGGCATAGCAGCGCACAGAGCCATCTTCCAGCCTGTCATAGATTTCCCCTTCAACGGTTAAGCTATCCAGATAATCAGAAAGTGAACTCATCTTTTCCTGCGTTCTGCCAGCAGTTCAGCTCCTGGCAATCCTTGCATATAATAGGCTTATGTTAACAGTATCTGTTCAGGCCGGCGGCCAGTCCACCCGCATGGGCGAGGACAAGGCGCTCAAACCTTTTCTCGGGCGTCCACTGATCGAACGCGTCATCGAACGGCTCAAACCGATCGCGGACGAAATCATCGTGACGACGAATCGGCCCGAGGATTATTCGTTTTTAGAATATCGCCTCGTTCCGGACCTCAAGCCTGGCCGCGGCGCCCTGGGCGGACTTTACACTGCGCTCGCATCTGCAACCGGCGACATGGTCGCGGTCGTTGCCTGCGACATGCCTTTCGCCAGCCCAAAGCTTTTCGAAGCGGCTGCCCGGCTCATGGTCGAGGAAGAGGCGGATGTGGTCATCGCGGAATCAGCCGAAGGGATGGAACCTCTTCATGCACTCTACCGCCGAGAGGCTTGCGTCCCTGCCATCGAAGCTGCGATCGCCGCAGACCAATGGAAGGTCATCGCGTGGTTTCCGCAGGTTAAAGTGCGGGTGCTTGGGCCGGAAGAAATCCAGGACACCGATCCATCCGGTCTGTGCTTCTGGAATCTTAACACCCCGGAAGAATTTGTGGAGGCGGAACGGCGCGCGAAATCATCCAAGTAGAATTATTTGACGATTAAAACCGGACACAGCGCGTGGCTGGCCACCTTCTGACTGTTGCTGCCCAGGAGAAGACTGGCCAAACCACCCCGGCCGCGTGATCCCATCACAATCACATCGGAGCTGCGCGCATCTGCAACCCTGAGGATGGCATCTGCTGGATTCCCCTCGAGCGACTCAGTGTGAATGACCTGCTCCGGCAGGTCGCCCACATCGACCAGGGCCTTCTGAAGGATTTCGTCAGATTCCTTCATTCTTTCATCTAGTGCATTTTGGAGATTGGGTTCACCGAGGTCGGGAGAAATAGGTGGATACGAGACCACGATCCGCAATTCATCGGCCTTGACGGCACGCGCCAGGTCCCCGGCCACCCTGGCAGCTCTTTGAGCATGATCAGAACCATCCACAGCGAGCAGTATCTTGCTAAACATGCTTGCTCCTTTCTGTGAGGTACAATCCTAGTATACAGAGTTTCAATACGCAGTTCAAATTAAGGAGTTCTCATCCATGGCTCTCAACCTGGAGACTATCCGCAAGCAGTTTCCGTCCCTGAACCGCCCGGCGATCTTTTTCGATAACCCCGGTGGAACCCAAATCTCCCAGCAAAGCATCGACCGTATCAACAAATATCTGCTCGAATGCAACGCAAATCATGATGGAGCCTTCGAAACCAGCAAAAAATCGGATGAGATCCTCCATGAAGCGCACATTGCCATGGCGGATTTTTTGAACGCAGCGCGGCCGGAAGAAATCATCTTCGGCAACAACATGACCACGCTTACCCTGCACATCTCGCGCTCGCTGGCGCGGACGCTGAGCCCCGGTGACGAACTAGTCGTCACGCGGCTGGACCACGACGCAAACATCTCGCCCTGGATGCTGGTCGCGGAGGACCGAGGCTGTAAGCTCACCTGGGTGGACTTCGATGTGGAAGACGGCACGCTCAAAGTGGACGAATTCCAGAAGGCCATGGAACGCAAGCCGAAGATCGTGGCCTTTGGCTATGCATCGAATGCACTGGGAACCGTGAATCCCGTTCGCAAGTTGACGAAAATGGCAAAGGACGCCGGCGCGCTGGTTTACATTGACGCAGTTCAATATGCGCCGCATGGACCGATTGACGTGCAGGATATCGGCTGTGACTTTTTGGTTTCTTCTTCTTATAAGTTCTTCGGTCCGCACGCCGGCGCTTTATATGGAAAGTATGATTTGCTCAATGAATTGAAAGCTTATAAAGTCCGCCCGGCTTCGAATGAACTGCCATACAAATTCGAGACCGGCACGCAGAACCACGAAGGGATCGCAGGTCTGCTCGGCGCGCTGGAATATTTCGAATGGATCGGCAAGGAATTTGGTGGGCCGCAAGGGGAAGGTCTCATGGAAACATATTCAGGACGCAGGCTGACTTACAAGCAGGCGTTAACTGCTACTCGCGCCTATGAATTTGAGCTCAGCCGTGCCTTGATCGAGGCAATTTCCTCTGTGCCAGGGACTCAAATCCACGGCATCACAGATTTGAAGAGACTCGAGGAACGGGTATCCACCGTCTCATTCACCCTGCAAGGCAGGGAGCCGCGCAAGATCGCTGAGGAACTCGCCGCGCAGGGGATTTACGTCTGGGATGGAAATTATTACGCGCTGGCTGTGACGGAGAGGTTGGGGCTGGAAGGTAAGGGCGGGATGGTCCGCGTCGGCGCGGCCCACTACAGCACGCTTGAGGAAGTGGCAAGATTCAAAGCAGCCCTCATGAAGATCGCGACGGGATAGAGAGGAATACCCTTCCACCAGATGATCTATATATCCCGGTGTTGGAACGTGTTTACAGCCGCGGCCAGGGCAACTCCCAGATAAACAACCGCATACCCGATCATTAAAGCACTGGGAACGGAAATCGCGGAAAAAGGTGTCACATTCAGGGTTGCTGTCACAGCAGATTGCATCTCGAAGGCTGCTCGCCGCCAGAGCGCCTCAGTCGGAATGAGCAGGCTGGTGACAATGCCAACCTTAACGGCGGTCTGGTTGTTCAGGAGAGAACCGATCTGTTCGATCCAGCCGCCAATGAAAGCCAGGCCGTACAGGCCAAAGACAACAGCGCCCGTCGCAAGGCCGGGCATGGCGCTGGAACAGGCAAGCGAAACCGTCATAATCAACAGGGCTTCTAGATAAATAAGCGAAAGCCCCATGAGCAAATTGTGGGGAACATACCCGGCCTGTATCCAGATGCTCAGCACAGTCCCCCCGGACATCAACAAAGAGTATAGACCGAGCAGCTCGGCAAAGCCCAGCCATTTGCCAATCACTACATCAGAGCGGCGCAGCGGCTTGGTGACAATCGTCTGGATGGTGCCGGAACTGATCTCGCCAGCCAGAGTGTCCGCGCTGAGCAATGCTCCCATTGCAACCGATAAAAACGTGACCGCGTAGAGCCCGGCCAGCAGCAGGAAATTGGAGATCTCACTCTGCGCAATGTGATTGACGGCATCTCCTGCCCCGGTTTGAGCGGTGGTTTGGCCGACGGCTTTATAGATCATGTGAAAGCCGATGGAGAATATGATCAGGAATAAAATGCCGAGGACCAGGCCCGTTAGCACTATACGCCGACGGATCGCTTCTCGAAAGGTCATGCGAGCGATAATCCAGATCTTGTTCACAGCCCGCCGTCCTTTCCAACCGTTTCGATAAATATTTCCTCCAGCGACATACGAGAGGGGGTGATCGCATACACATTCACGCCCTGTGCCACCATATATCGATTGATCTCTGGTACCTGCGATTCACTTTGAATGGTCATGGTCAACTGCTCACCGTCAGCACGGATATTCTCGCCCCAGCGCGCCATCTCTGAAATCATCTCCCGAGTCAGTCCCGCGGCCCGAATCGTTACCATGGATAAATGCTGATCGAGCGAAGCAAGTTCGAGCACGCGCACAACTTCACCGTGGCGGATGAATGCCACCCGGTTACACGTGACTTCGATCTCACTCAGCAAGTGCGAATTCAGGAAAACACAGGTCCCCTCTTCACGCAATTCATGAATGATGTCGCGTACCAGGCGGCGGCCAACGGGGTCAAGCCCGGACGTTGGCTCATCCAGAAATACCAGAGCAGGCCGATTCAACAAAGCCTGCGCCAGGCCGATGCGCTGTAACATTCCCTTTGAGAATGTCCGCAATTGTTTATCACAAAAAGCAGACAGCCCGACTCGTTCCAGCAATTCGGCCTGCCTCTGTTTTCGGTCAGAGGCTTGCATTCCCAGCAGTTCCCCATGTAATTCAAGAAATTCACCGGCGGTGAGCCATTCCTGGAAGCGGAAATGTTCCGGCAAAAAGCCGACCCGGGCCAGCGTTGGGGAATCTCCGATTGGAGCACCCAGCAGGGATGCCTTGCCCGAAGTAGGCGCGACCAGCCCCAGCAGCATCTTGATCGAGGTGGTCTTCCCGGCACCATTGGGGCCCAGGAAACCAAACACCTCACCCTGCTGAACTTGCAGGGTGAGGCCTTTGACAGCAGCGCGGTCGCCGAAAACTTTTCTCAGTTCTTCAGTTTCGATGGCAGGGACGGACATGAATCTCCTATTGGAGAGAATTCGCCATATCGATGGCCTGCTGTGAGTTGGTACCCAGGCCGCTGATCGCGTACACGATACCATCCTTGATCCACAGCAACGCATACTGGGGTGCATCGTCTGCAGGCCGCTGGATAAGCGTGCCGGTCACTCCATCAACACTGACCTGTTCATAGCTGGCTCCATTCTTGGGGATGGGCACAACCAGTGTAGAGGTCCAATCAACGGTGCTGGTAAAGGCTGCGGCCTCTTCGCTTGTCATACCGGTGAATTCCAATGCGATCTGCGCAAGTTGAGCCACGTCAACATCTGCCGGAGCGTTGACGCTCGGGCTGGGAATTTGCGCAAGAATAACACAATCCGGATAAAGGCGGCCGGGGATCTGAGAATCATCGCCTGATCCATCCGCTGAGGGCTTCGGGCAGGTTCCGTACGCAGTGCTGACCGAGGCCGGAATATCCACCGAAATCCTGGCGCCATCGTTCGACTCGGGCAAAACTAGATCACTGCGTCCAGCTTCATCCAGGAGTGACTGCGCCTTTGTGCGGTCTACGGTCACAGTATAAGCCGCGGATCCGATCACATAGATCTGGGAAGGCGCCATCCCCTGCGGCAGTCGGACCGTGAAGCCGGCCAGGTCGCTGGCCTGACTTGCATCGGCGGCTTCCTGCGGATCGCCGGGTTTCTTCGTCGTTTCGATGGAACTGGAAATCATTTCGCTGAGCTGGTTTCCAATGGCATCATTCCCGGTCAGTTGCTGGAGACCGGTGAAGTCCACCGGAACGACGGTCACTTGCTGGACGCGGAACAGGTTCAGTATTTCATCGGCCAACGCCCGGGTGCCTGGAAATGCCAGGATGAGTGCCAGCAACACAGTCACGACAGCCGCGATACGCACCGCGGGAAAAGCAAACCACTTTTTGATCATGGAAGACTCCTTTTGAGCTAACAAACGTTGGGTAAATCGGCTCCAGGCCACACGGACAGTGGGAACGGGTTCATCCGTTGGAGCCAGAAATGCAAGCCTGCGAGCGGTCCGCTGGCTTTCCGACAGCAGTTGTCGCTGGCGCGCCTGACATTCTGTGCAGGTCGAAATATGGCTCATCCCGGCGGAATCCAGTTCTCCATCCAGAGAGGCACGCAATTCGCCATCCGTCAAATGTTTATTCATTCTTCCTCCTGCACGAGCGCCCGGTAGCGCTTCTCGAATTCACGCTCCGCGCGCAGCAGCAGCGGACCGATTGAAGTGGGAGAGAGTCTCAATTCCTTTGCAATATCCTTGTACGCAATACCGGAATGACGCATGATCAATAGCCGGGATTGCCGCTCGTCCATCCGGGCCAGGACGCTTCGTGCCAGGCGGCGTTCTTCTTCCTGAGCCATGATCTCCGATGGATGATCCGGCGCTGTCTCTTCAAGGGCATACTTACCGGCAGTCAGTTCGTAATGTTCGCGGCGCTTGAAGCTGCGGATCGAATGCAATCCAAGGTTGGTCGCAACCCGATGAAGCCATCCGCCTACATTGAACGAACTGCCGCTCTGAGGACGCTGCTGATGGAGCCGGAAAAAGGTTTCGAGGGCCAAATCCTCAGCCTCCGCCGGGTCACCAACGAGGCGGCAAAGCAACCGGTAGATACGTGCCCAATGTTCTGCAAAGAGAGTTTCAAAGGATGCGGAATCTGATTCAGAAGAAATCGATTCACTCGCCTCTTTTTCCTGGTTTTTCATTCAGCAAATCATACTCTGGTCTGGCCTATTCTGCTCGCGGGTTCTGAGACTCTTCTCTACTCAAATAATCCCACTCGAGAAGGGAATGAGACAGTTTTGAGTCTGCTCTTCCTTGCTTACAGGGTTTTCCTGTCGCCAGGTCAGGGATAACACTCATTGAGCCCAAAAGCGGCAAATAATATAGTGAAATTATGAAAGGAAAGCAGATTGGCAAAGGATAGGTTGGCGCAGCTTGCAGAGATCGAAAGAGATATTGAGAATCTCAAGTCTTCTCCCTTGTATAAATATCGTAAAGAGAATAAGTTCCACGCTGTGATCGGGGAGGGCGATCCACACGCGAAGATCATGTTCATTGGAGAAGCGCCAGGCCGACAGGAAGCATTGAAAGGGCGGCCATTTGTCGGCGCGGCTGGAAAGGTGCTGGATGGATTGCTCGAATCCATTGGCCTTGATCGTCAGGATGTCTACATCACCAATATCGTCAAGGACCGTCCACCTGAAAATCGCGACCCACAAAGGGACGAGATCGCCCTGTATTCCCCTTTTTTACGGCGACAGATCGAGATCATCAAGCCGAAAGTGATTGTCACCCTCGGCCGATTTGCAATGGCTTTTATTTTAGAGGAATTTCATTCGCCCCAGAAAGATGGCAAGATCAGCGAGCTGCACGGGCAGCCTATCCCTATCAAAGCACCTTACGGGCCGGTGACGGTCATTCCGCTTTTCCATCCGGCTGTGGTCTTATATCGCAGAGAACAAAAGGAGATATTGAAAGAAGATTTTCGGGTACTTCGAGAATACATATAACAAGATGGAAAAACCCGGCGTTAAACCCGGTAGAAAGGAGCAAGTAAATGATATGGCTGATAAATATAGTGAGCCTGTCAGGGATCCTGTATGCGGTATGCAAATCACTCCCCAGACTGCTGAAGCCACGGCAGAGTATGAAGGCCGTACCTATTATTTCTGTTCCGTTGGCTGCAAAGAGAGTTTCGTCTCAGACCCTGAAAAATATGTGAGCCAGGAACAACATCGATAATCGCATCATTGGAAATCAGCCTGTTCAGGATTCTGAACAGGCTGATTTTTTTGAAAACCTGGAGGTGAGTGTGCTCTATAATCTGCTTTGTGGGGCCGGAAGTGAAGAAAAAGGGCATTTGAGGCCGCGACCACCTCCAGATCCTGGCAGAGGCATATCCCCTTTCTGTACCAAAAAATGAATGGGAGGAACCAAAAAATTGGACACAACCTGGCATATTTAAGAATTTTTTAAGGAAAGCGTCGCTTGACTCTTGTGATGAATTGTGCAAAAATGTAAACGGTTACAGTAAACGGTTACATAAGAGCATGACTAAACGCTCCTCCTCCGTCACGATCCGTGATGTGGCCCGACAGACTGGTGTCTCGGTAGCCACTGTGAGCCGCTATATCAATCGAAATGCACCCGTTTCGGAAGAGGTTGCAGAACGATTGAAGCAGGTTATGAGCGAGCTGAGTTATGTCCCGCATGCAGCGGCGCGAAACCTGGCCTCTCGCAAGAACCGTGTCATTGGTCTGCTGCTTAGCACGCTGCATAATGATTTCTTTGTACCGCTGCTGAACGGGGTTGAAGCAGTTGTCCGCCAAAAAGAATTTAACCTGATCATAGCTACGTATCATGCAAATAGCCGCACCGAAATGCCGTCCCCGATTGGGCCGCATAACACGGACGGTCTGCTGGTCTTTTCAGATGGACTGATCGATGAGGACCTTGCGTCCCTGCATTCCAGGAACTTTCCCATGGTGCTGGTACATCGTCTGCCTCCTCCCGGCTTATCCATTACAAGCATTACTGTGGAAAACACGCAGGTTACAAGGAACCTGATCGAACATCTCATCCAGGTTCATGGCCGGCGGCGAATTGTATTCATGCGTGGTCCGGCTCACCAGGAAGACTCGCTGTTACGAGAGACCGGATATAAGGCCGCGTTGCAGGCAAATGGAATTCCGGTTGATGAAAATCTATTCCTGAACGGTGAATTCGAACGCGATATTGCTTATAACGTTATGAACGAATTTCTCGACAGAAAAGAGCAGATCGCGTTTGATGCTGTATTTACAGGTGATGACGATGCGGCAATTGGGGTCCTCAGATCCCTGCAGGAACACAATTTGCGCGTCCCCGAAGATGTGGCCGTCATTGGGTTCGATGATCTGGGGTTTGCCCAGTTCCTGAATCCCCCTCTTACGACTGTGCGAGCGCCCACCGAATTAGTAGGAAAGATCGCCACGGAACGGTTGTTTGAGCTTCTGGAAAATCATCCATCTGATGAGGTAAATGTTTTGCCCACAGAAATCATTTTCCGCCGTTCATGCGGCTGTCAAGCGTGAACGCAATATTTGAAAGGAGGCAGCACTGGTACCTTTGTTACGGCTTTTTGTATCAATCCCTGATTCAAGTCCTATATAATGAGGAGAAATCTCACCATGAAGAAACTTCTGTCTATTCTATCCGTGCTGGTCATCGCTTCGATGATCCTCACGGCATGCGGTACTCCGGCTGCGACTGAAGCCCCGGCAGCAACCCAGGCCCCCGCTGTCACTGAAGCCCCTGCCGCTACCGAAGCTCCCACTATGGAAGCTCCCGCTGATGCGAATGCCCTGCCCCGCAATGAAACCCTGTACTTCAATGGCCTGCAGTGGAGTGCGGTTGTCGGCTGGAATCCCTACTCTTCCAGCATGAATAATGCCCTGGCTGTCACCGCAAAGGACGCTGCCCGCGTCGTCATGTTCGAAACCCTGTACCTGTACGATATGCTGGATGGCGGTTCATATCCTCTGTTGGCTGATGGTCCGTATACGTGGGACGATGCACAGACCCAGGTCACCGTCAAGCTCAAAAAAGCCGCCCACTGGAGCGATGGCACTCCGCTAACCGCGGATGATGTAGCTTACACCTGGGATACCAATCTCAAGTATGCAAGCAATGCCGGTAACAACTTCAAAGATTTCATCGATTCCGTAACCGCCTCTGATCCACAAACGGTGGTGATCAAGGCCAAACTGGGCGCGGATGGCAAAGCTGTCAATCCTTTGATGATCGTGTCATTCCTGGACGGCGTCTATATTTGCCAGAAGGCATGGACACAGACCCTGGAAGCCCGCACTGGCGGCGATGCGGCTAAATTCTTAGCCGACCCGGCTGAGGACGCAGTTTTCTCCGGTCCTTACCACAAGTTCTTCGCCGACGATACGAAGGTTGTCTTGGTTCGTGATGATAACTACTGGGGCCAGGACGCATCCATGTGGGGCAAGCTGCCGTCGCCGAAGTACCTGGTGCATGTGATCTACAAGGATAACGCGGCCGGTTCTGTTGCATTGGCTCAAGGTGAAGTGGATATCAGCCAGCAGTTCAATTCCAATGTTCAGGTTCTGTGGATGAACTACGGTCTGCCCATCTCCACCTATCTGCCCGATGCTCCCTATGGCATTGGCGCCACTCTCCCAACCGCCTTCTACAACCTGAAGTCCCCTGGTTTGGACCAGGTTGCGATCCGCAAAGCGATCGCCATGGCGGTGGACTATCCCACCATCATTGCCAACGCCATGACCAACCAATCGGCTACCTTCACCCAGGTCCCGCGCTCGCTCATGAACCCGACCGCTGGTGAACAGGCTCTATATGATCACGCGGCTGTCGCGGACCTGCAGTGGGTTGGCAACGATATCGAAGGCGCCAAGAAAATGCTTGACGACGCCGGGATCAAGGACACCAATGGTGATGGCAATCGTGAATACAATGGCCAGGAACTCCACTACGTGGCCACCTGCCCCAATGGCTGGTCCGACTGGCAGGCAGCGATTGAAGTCGTAGCTGCCGCTGGCAAGAAGATCGGTATTGATATCACGACCAACTACCCGGAATGGGGTGTTTATCAGACCGTCGTTACCAAATCAGATACGCCTCTGCCCGAGGGCTACGACATCTTCATGATGTGGTCTGACGGCGCTGGCCCGACCCAACCCTGGGGCCGCATCCGCCATCTGATCAGCTCTGAATTCGTTGGTCAGGCAGTCAACTGGAACGGCAACTGGGGTCAATACAGCAATCCTGCCGCTGATGAATTGATCAAGGCGCTCCCCACGGAAACCGATCCTGCCAAGCTGAAGGAAATGTACACGGAATTGGTCAAGATCTACCTGACCGATGTCCCGTCCTTCACGCTCATGTACCGTCCCGATCTGTTCCATACGGTGAATGAGAGTGTGTGGACCGGCTTCCCGCACGATGGTGATGGCACCAATCCACCCGTCCCGCCGATGATTTGTACTGACGGTTGGAGCATCGCATGCCTGTATAACCTGACGCTCGTGAATCCAAACTAATTCAATGAAAAGAGCCATGTCCCGCGAAGCGGGGCATGGCTCTTCTTGTAATAAGCAGATGACAGTCACTTAGCGTCGCGCAGGCAGATCGCGCTCGTATCTGGTCTGACTAAGTGATTGTCACCTGATCAGTACAATCCTATTGTCTTGGCGCGGAGGTGTACATTGAAAGGATACCGAAAATATTTTCTGAACAAGCTGGCCTGGTTCTCAGTCACCTTTGTTTGCGCATTCTTGTTGAATTTCATCCTGCCCCGCTTGATGCCGGGAGATCCTGTGGCAGCCATTGTAGCAAGGATGGCCCAGGGTCAGTCCAATGCAACCGGGGTCCAGGCGATTTATAAGCAATACACGGAGCTGTTTGGAACCAACAAACCCATGCTCGAACAGTTTTTTATCTAT
This sequence comes from Chloroflexota bacterium, assembly GCA_029782225.1. GTDB lineage: Bacteria > Chloroflexota > Anaerolineae > Anaerolineales > Villigracilaceae > JAKOVF01. Next base: position 21,988 of record JAKOVF010000404.1, read on the forward strand.
ATAAAAAATGTAGTGCATGGCGATTTTGGTTTCTCCTTCAGCCAGTACCCCAGAACGGTGGTGGATGTTCTCAAATCATCCATCTGGTGGACGGTATGCCTGCAGTTCCCAGCGATCATTGTCGGCTGGCTCGTCGGGAATACACTCGGCGCGTTGGCTGCGTATCTCAAGGGCGGTTTTGATAAAGTTCTTCTGCCAGTCAGTATTTTTGTCAGCAATTTACCGGCATTTGGCATGGCAGTCATTTTGCTGGTCTTTTTCGGAGTCGGATTAAAATGGTTCCCAACTTCGGGTGGGTATGGATTTGATCTGATTCCCAACTTCAGCTGGAAATTCATATGGTCAGTGATCGTCCACTACCAGTTGCCGTTCTTGTCGATTGTGTTGATCGCGATCGGCGGTCAGGCGATTGGCATGCGCTCTATGGCCATCTATGAACTGAATGCGGATTATGTCAAATATAGCCGTTTCATGGGAATCAAAGACCGAAAGATCGTCGGCTATGTATTTCGAAATGCTATGCTTCCACAGATCACTGGGCTGGCTTTAGCCATAGGTGGCATGGTTGGCGGCGCGCTGGTGGCAGAAACTATCTTCAGTTATCCCGGGCTGGGTACTACGATCCTATCGGCTGTGAGGGGACAGGATTATCCGCTGATCTCGGCAATCACATTGATCATCACGATCATGGTGCTGAGTGCAAATTTCATCCTTGAGATCTTGTATGGCTTTATAGATCCGCGCATTAAAGCCGCGCAGGCAGATTAGACGGAGATGCTGTTATGAAACATACACTCCAACAAATTTTCCACTCGGGCAAATTTATTTTTGGTTTCTGTATTTTTGTGGGGATTCTGCTGATCGTATTCTTTTATCCACTGATCATCACAGATCCTCCATTGCAGATCGTGGCTCAGGGTACTTTCTTTGAACCTGGAATCTATGTGAGTGTTTATGACAGCATTAATTCCCCTACCTATACACTAAATCTGGATGATGCCTCTGCCAAGCGCATTGCCAGCAAGTTGGACGATCAGAAGCGCCTTGACATGAAGGAATGGCTCGTGGCGGCCGGGATTCCCGAAAGTGAGATCGACAGCACAGACACCAAGAAGCTTTTGGATCAGTGGGTGAACAATTATGATCCCAAGAAGAACGTCCCCGGGATGACGAATGCCAGGCGAAACTATTTCATCCGGCTGAACGACTCGCTCAAAGGACTTTTGTCCACAGAGGAAGCAACTATTGCAGCAATAAATCCGCAGACAGGCGTCCTGGAGGAAGCAGGTACCGTCAAACAATCCGACTATGTAAATATCAGCCGGGTCCCAAATGTACGGGTATTTCCGCTTGGAACCGATAACTTCGGCCGAGATGTGCTGACTGAGCTGGTGAAGGCTACTGCTGTATCGCTGCAGATCGGTCTTGTCGCGGGGATCATCGCAACCCTAATTGGTTTGAGTCTGGGATTGCTGGCAGGCTACGTCGGCGGAATGATCGATGACGTTATTATGTTCATCACCAACCTCTTTACGGTTATCCCCACTTTTGTCTTACTGATCTTAATTTCATTCAGTATCGGGCAGGAACAACGCGGCCCCTTTACCATCGCTGTGGTGATCGGGTTTACCTCCTGGTTCTGGACCGCCAGGGCAGTACGTTCGCAGGTGATTTCACTGCGCAATCGCGACCATGTAAACCTGTCGAAACTATCCGGGCACTCGATCGTTCACATCATCGCCACAGATATTCTGCCCTACATTGCTTCCTATGTTGTGATGGCGTTGATCCTGCAAATTACCGCCGCGATCTTGTCGGAGGCGCAGTTGTCGATCCTCGGGCTAGGACCAAGAACAACGGAAGTGCCGACCCTGGGATTGATGATGAACTGGGCGATGATCTACCAGGCACAGATCCTCGGAAAATGGTGGGCATACTTCCCCGTGATCGTAGTCATCGCTTTGATCACATTCTCGATGAACTTGATGAATACAGGTCTCGACCAGGTGTTCAACCCGGCATTGAGAGACTAGGAGACTGAAATGGCAAATGTGATGTTGGAGGTCAGGGAACTCACAACAAAGTATATTACCCGGTTTCAGGAGGATGTTTACGCGGTTGACCACGTTTCTCTGAAGGTCGAGGAAGGGAAATCGCTGGGAATTGCCGGAGAATCCGGCTGCGGAAAGTCGACTCTGGCGCTCAGCCTGATGGGTTATTACTTCGCCCCACTGCACTATACGAGCGGCCAGATCATGATTGATGGGAAAAACATCTCCGGGATGGACCCGGATGAGGTTCGCAAATCCGTGCTGGGGAGAGAGATCGCCTATATCCCCCAGGCCGCAATGAATGCATTAAACCCCACGCAAAAGATCATCCACTTTATTGAGGATGTTGTCCAGGCACATGATCTTTACGTCACGAAGAAGGACATTTACGAACGCGCCAGGATATTGTTCGAGACCTTGGGGCTCCCCGCGGAAGTACTGCAGAAATACCCTGTAGAACTTTCAGGCGGCATGAAACAGCGCACCGTGATCGCGGTGTCCGTGCTGCTGGTACCTAAAGTGCTGATTGCCGACGAGCCTTCCTCTGCACTCGATGTCACTTCACAGAAGATGGTCATCAAGATGCTGAGGAAATTGATGGAAGGCGGCCTGATCAGTTCGATGATCTTCATCACGCATGAGCTTCCGCTGCTTTACAACGTGACCGACGATATTATGGTCATGTATGCGGGGCAAATCGTGGAGAAAGGTACTGCACACGAAGCTGTCTTCGACCCACTCCACCCCTACTCCAAAGGTCTGATGGGCTCGATCATCGTGCCTGAAAAAGGCCTGCGCGATGTCAAGCTGACGGCCATTCCGGGAGTTCCTCCTAACCTCAAGAATCCCCCTATGGGCTGCAGGTTTGCCGAACGCTGTAAGTTCGTCCGGCCGGAGTGCACCTTCTCTTCCGTCCCGGTCCGTGAGGTGGGCAACGGCCGCATGTACCGCTGTGTCCTATCGGAAGACCAACTGAGAGAGGCGTATGCCCGGGAGGCTCATAAAAATGGCAAATGAAAAGCGACTGTGCCTGAGCACGTCAGGACTGACCAAGGTTTTTGGATTTGGACAAAGTAAAACTCTCGCCGTTGACCATGTGGATCTCAATCTTTACGAGGGCGAGGTTGTCTCCATTGTGGGCGAATCGGGCAGCGGAAAGACGACCCTTGCAAAAATGCTTCTGGGATTGATCAGCTCCACGGAGGGCGACGTCTATTTCCAGGGTAAGAAGCGCGATATCAGCACTCAAAGGAAAAAACAAGAATACTGGAAAAACATCCAGGCGATCTTTCAGGATCCGTTTTCTTCCTACAATATATTCAACAAGATCGATGCGGTTCTTCTGGATTGTATCCGCATGCGCGGTGGTGGAAATCTGCCCCGTGAGAAAAAAGTGGAACTAATGACCGAGGCGTGCAGCTTTGTCAACCTGAAGTTCGAGGAATTGACCAACAAGTATCCTTTTGAACTTTCCGGCGGACAGATGCAGCGCTTGATGATCGCCCGTATCTTCCTTTTGAAGCCGAAGATTCTGTTTGCTGATGAACCCACTTCTATGATCGATGCCTGCTCACGCGCGACCATCCTGGATGAGCTCATGCAACTGCGCAACGAAACCGGGATGACCATCATATTCATCACGCATGATATCGGCCTGGCATATTTTGTCTCCGACAGCGTGTACATCATGGAGCACGGAAAATTCGTTGAGAGCGGCTCTGCAGATGAAGTGATTCTGAGTCCAAGAAACCCTTACACCAAACGCCTGCTCAATGACGTGCCAAAGATTTATGAAGAATGGGATCTCTCAACTGTGTAAGGCGCTGCTCTTGATCGGTTTGGATACAGGCGAAACAAAATAATGCTCCGAGAGACAGGCTCATCCGTGCATGCAAGTGCCTTGCGGCAATCCACCTTAATTCAAACAGAGGACGACTTCAGCTTCCGGGATCTAAACAAGAACGGCAAATTGGATGTCTATGAAGACTCTCGGCAGCCCGTGGACACACGCGTCGAAGATCTTCTGGCCCAAATGACCCTGGAGGAAAAAGCGGGGCTTCTATTTATCAATGGGGCAGTCGTCAACGAAGATGGGTCTATTGAAGACCAACCGCGTACAGCGGGGTTTGCACGGGCAGCCGTGACACAAATGACACGCCAGCAGATGAATCACTTCAATCTCTGGCAAATCCCGGGCGCAAAAGTTGTCGCAAGTTGGTATAACAAACTCCAGCGTTTTGCCGAGCAAACCCGGCTTGGAATCCCTGTTACGATCGCATCCGATCCTCGCAATCATTTCACCCGCAACATCTTTTCAATGGCTGCCAACGATTTTTCCCAATGGTGTGAGACTCTGGGTTTTGCAGCGATTGGTGATGCTGAACTGGTAAGACAATTTGCTGATATTGTCCGAAGGGAATATCTGGCAGTTGGGATTCGTGTCGCACTCCACCCGCAAATTGATCTCGCGACCGAACCGCGCTGGCCCCGTATCAGCGGCACGTTCGGGGAAGATGCTCATCTGACCGCACGTTTAGCCGAAGCTTATATCGAAGGCTTTCAAGAGAAGACTCTTGGACCCGATAGTGTCGCCTGCATGACGAAACATTTCCCGGGCGGCGGGCCGCAAAACGAAGGGTTGGATCCGCATTTTGAATTTCAGAGAGGACAGATCTACCCCGGCAACAATTTCGATTATCACCTTATACCCTTCGAGGCTGCACTTGCTGCAAAGACCGCGGCCATCATGCCGTACTATGGCGTCCCTATGGACCAGACAGATGAAAACGTGGCCATGTCCTTCAACAAGGCGATCATCACCGGTTTGCTGCGTGAGAAATATCAATTTGATGGGGTAGTATGCACCGACTGGGGACTGATTACAGATGTCCACATGCCAGAGACGACCTGGCCCGCACGAGCGTGGGGTGTTGAGAATCTATCCGGGCCGGAGCGCGTACTGAAAGCCCTGGATGCCGGTGTGGATCAATTTGGCGGGGAAAGCTGCCCGGAATATGTTGTAGAACTGGTGAATTCTGGACGATTGCCTGAGGCGCGCATCGATCAATCCGCAGGGCGGCTGTTGCTCTTGAAATTCCAACTGGGGCTGTTCGATAATCCATTCGTGGATGAAGATGAAGTGTCAAAGGTGTTGGGCCATCCTGATTCTGTTACAGCAGGCCTGAAGTCGCAGCAACGGGCGATGACACTTCTGAAAAACGAGGATCATGTCCTTCCATTAAATGGCGGGCAGAAAATCTTCATCAAGAATATCGATCCATCCGTAGCAGCTCATTACGCCGACGTGGTTGCCGCTCCCGAGGCAGCAGATTTTGCCATTTTGCGATTGGAGACTCCCTGGGTTCCGGTGGACACGAAAAATCCCTTTGCGCGTGGTTTTCATCACGGCGACCTGGATTTCAAAGGGCAGGTCAAAGCTGAGATCTTGAAATTGTTACAGACCGTGCCGACCATTGTGGTGCTGTATCTGGATCGACCTGCTGTGATTCCTGAAATCAAACAATTTTCAAGGGCTTTGTTAGCTGAGTATGGGGCCAGTGACAGTGCCGTGCTGGATGTCATCTTTGGCAAAGCCTTTCCCGAAGGCAAACTGCCGTTTGAACTTCCATCTTCGATGGAAGCGGTCAGGAATCAAAAGGCAGATGTTCCTTACGATTCCGAGAATCCACTCTATCCATTTGGATTTGGATTGTCGTACTGATTCAACCTAAACCTGAATTATTAAGCCGCTGTGCAACTACGCCTTTTGAAGTCACAGCAACTTGACCCAAGCCAAAATAACGGAAACAGGTTTTGGCGTAGCAGGATGCGGCTCGTCAGGAGTTCATATTCTCGCGCTTGCCCTGATTTATCATGTAGTCTTTTACATTCTCTAGTTTGGAGGTTGTTATGACGGATTTCACCCTCGGGGTTAACTACTGGCCCCGCCGCAAAGCCATGTACTGGTGGAGCAATTTTGATGAAGGCGAAGTGCGCGACGAATTTGCCATTATCAAAGACATCGGCTTGAGCGTGGTCCGCATGTTCTTGCTGTGGGATGATTTTCAACCCGAACCTACATCTGTTTCGCACGAGGCCGTGGATAACCTGGTGAAGGTCGCAAATGCCGCCGCCGACAACGGCCTCGGGCTCGACCTCACTTTTTTCACCGGTCACATGAGCGGGCCGAACTGGAGTCCGCGCTGGCTGCTCGGCGGGGACCTGCCTCCCGCAGTCCATAGCCATTGGCTGCATGATGTGGTCAGTGCGGGAAAGAGGACGGACAAAGGCTACCGTAATATGTTCCACGATGAGATGGCTTTGAATGCGGAACGATTGCTGTTGAAAACCGTTGTCAGCACGCTCAAGGATCATCCTGGCATTTGGATGTGGAATCTCGGCAACGAACCGGATCTCTTCGCCTGGCCTAATTCATCCGAGGAGGGTGCGGCGTGGGTCAAGGAAATGGTCGGCTTGATCAAATCCATCGATCCGAATCATCCTGTGACGATTGGCCTGCACGGTGATGGACTTCACCGCGATAACGGCCTCCGCATTGACAAAGTCTACGCTCAAACCGACGTGGCTGTCATGCATTCGTATCCAATGTATACGCCCTGGGCACGTCAGCCCTTGGACCCGGATTTTGTGCCCTTTACCTGTGCGTTGACCGCCGCCTTATGTGAAAAGCCTGTCTTAATGGAGGAATTTGGCGGTTGTACAGCTCAGCCTGGCGAACCGTCCCATACCTGGACATGGACCGAGACGAATGGGCGTGAACGCGAGCAATTCATGGCTGGCGAGGAGGATTTCGCCGAGTACATCCGACTGGTACTACCTAATTTGCAGAACAGCGGCGCGACCGGAGCCATGCTATGGTGCTATGCGGATTACGTTCCTGAACTGTGGGATCTGCCTCCCTGTCAGAATGCCCGGCATGAACGTTTCTTTGGTCTGGTCCGACCGGATGGTACATTGAAACCACATGCGAAAGTCATTCAGGAATTCGCAAAGACGAAACCACAGATCCAGCGCATTCCGGAGTACGCAAGGCTATCCGTCAACCCCGATGAATACTATGTGAACCCGCTTGGGTGCGTGGTTGATCTGTATCAGCAATATTTACGGGGAGTCGAACGCGCCTAAGCGCCGACTTTGTGATTTCTGTCCTTTAGGAGCTATCCATGTCACACATCGATGATCTTCTCAAGCAAATGACCCTCGAAGAAAAAATATCCATGCTCGCGGGCGCAGATCTTTGGCACACTGTCCCCGTGAAACGACTCCGCATTCCGCAGTTCAAAGTGTCAGATGGACCGAATGGAGCGCGCGGCGCCTGGGGAAGCATGGGGAAACCTTCTGTCGCGACCCCGGTGGGAATCGCACTTGGCGCCACCTGGAATCCTGCAGTCGTCGAAAAAGTTGGCAACGTCCTGGCGGACGAGCTCGAAGCCAAGGGAGCCCACATCCTGCTCGCTCCCACCATCAACATCCACCGCACACCGATCGCGGGTCGAAACTTCGAATGCTACTCGGAAGACCCATTCCTCAGCGGCATGATTGCATCGGCCTATATCAAGGGGATTCAGGATAAGGGCCGGGGGGCGTGCATCAAGCACTTTGTCACCAATGACCAGGAATACGAACGCTTCTCCATGAGCTCTGAAGTGGACGAACGTCCGCTGCGTGAAATCTACCTTGAGCCGTTCCGCATCGCCATTCGCAATTCCAATCCATGGGCTGTGATGTCTTCCTACAACCGTATCAACGGCAAGTATGCCTGTGAAAACGACCATACCCTGCTGGACATTCTCAAAGGCGAATGGGGTTACGAGGGGATTGTGATGTCTGACTGGTTCGGCACCTATGATGCAGCCGTTCCCGGTGGTGGACTTGACCTCGAGATGCCCGGCCCGGCGCGCTGGATGGCGGAGGACTGTGTCAAGCAGGCGCTCAAGAATGGCACTCTCACTGAAGAAAGACTCAATGACAAGGTCCGGCGTTTGCTGCGGGTGATCGAAAAGGCAGGGCTGTTCGAGAGGCCCGAACTCCAGCCGGAACGCGGGGAGAACAAGCGTCAGCATCGCAAGATCATCCGCGAAGCGGCGCGTGAAGCGATTGTCCTGCTAAAGAATGAAGGTGTCCTGCCACTCAAAAATGCCGTGCGGTCCATCGCGGTGATCGGTCCGTATGCGAACGCCGCGCAAATTCTCGGGGGCGGCAGTTCAAACGTTACGCCGCACTATGTAGTCACTCCTCTCGAGGGAATCAAGAATCGGGCAGGCAAAAAAGTCAGGGTGGAGTACGCGCCGGGCTGCTTCATCCACAAGAATTTGCCCGCTCCCGCCCCCGAAACACTGACAACCGAAGATGGGCACAGCGGGCTGGATCTCAGCATCTTCAACGGAACCGAGTTTTCCGGTGCTCCCGTTTACTCTGAAGTGACCCCACGCGTGCAATACGAGTGGTTCGGCAACTCTGTTCCCAGTGCGAACCAGGAATCATTCTCCATGCGTATGGAAGGATTCTTCACGCCGAAAGAATCAGGCATACACACATTTGGACTCTCGAGCGTAGGCTGGTGCAAACTCTACCTCAATGATGAAATCCTCGTGGACCACACATCCGACTCAGATATGAACAAGCAGGTGCTTGGCGAGGTTGAACTCGAGGGTGGAAAACCCTACTCTGTCAAACTGGAATACTACTGGAAAGGCAACCCAAGCTGGCGTTCCGTCAAGATCGGTCACCAACCTCCTCAATCCATCGATCCGATCGCTGACGCCGTCAAACTCGCCAGAAAAGTGGATCTGGTGATCGTGATCGCTGGCTTGAACAGTGAATGGGAATCCGAGGGCTTTGACCGTGTGGATATGAAGCTGCCCGGCGACCAGGACAAACTCATCAAGAATATTGCCAAAGCCAACAAAAATACCGTTGTTGTTTTGAATGTCGCTTCTGCTGTTGAAATGCCGTGGATCGACAAAGTCCCTGCTGTAGTTCAACTCTGGTATGACAGCCAGGAACAGGGGAACGCTCTCGCCGACGTTTTGTTCGGTGACGTAAACCCATCCGGCAAGCTGCCGACCACATTCCCAGTCCGCCTGGAGGATAATCCTGCCTACATTAACTACCCGGGCGAGAACGGCAAAGTCCGTTATGGCGAAGGCATCTTTGTCGGTTATCGCTATTACGACAAAAAAGGCCTGGCACCGCTCTTCCCGTTTGGACATGGGTTGTCCTACACCCATTTCAAATACAGCAATCTGCGTCTGTCCCTGCGGGATGCTTCGCGAAGCGCGAAATCCATCCTGCCGAGTGAAACGCTCACCGTGAAAGTGGATGTGACGAATACCGGCAAGGTCACAGGCAAGGAAGTCGTGCAACTCTATGTACGCGACGTGAAATCCACGTTTGCGCGGCCCGAAAAGGAACTCAAAGCCTTCGCAAAAGTTGAGTTGAAACCGAAGCAAACAAAGACCGTCAGCTTCACACTTGACCGCGAAGCATTCTGGTATTTCGACGTTCCCCGGAATACCTGGCGCACGGAAGCCGGTGAGTTTGAAATCCTCGTGGGCGCATCCAGCCGTGATATTCGCGAGAAGGGCAGTGTCATGCTCAAGCCGGAACCGCGCGCCTCGCGCCTGCATACAGACCTTGCCATCGACACCCTGCTGGCGGATCCTGATGGTCGAGCTGTTGTTTCGAAATATCTGGCTGGTTTCCTGCTCATGGAGGATTTGAAAGCTATCGGCCATCTCACGCTCGAACAGATTGTTGCCAGTCACCCCAATTTTGTCTCAAAGCAATCGCTTGCCGCGATTGAAAAGGATTTGGCACAGATCAAATAATTTGATGATGCAGGGGCAACCCGTTGGTTGCCCCTGCGGAATGGATTTATTCATGAGATTTGGATACTTCGACGACTCAGCGCGTGAATATGTCATTACCCGGCCCGATACACCTTTACCCTGGATCAACTACCTCGGCTGCGAAGAGTATTTTGGGATTATCTCGAATACTGCAGGGGGATATTCGTTTTATAAAGATGCGCGTTTAAGACGCCTGACCCGTTATCGCTATAACAACGCTCCCCTGGATTCGGGCGGACGATATATTTATCTGCGCGATGACAACCCGAACTTTTATGGACCTCGGTCCTGGTCGCCGTCATGGATGCCGACCCGCCGCGCCCTGGATGATTATGAGTGTCGCCACGGACTCGGATACACAACCATCCGCTCCAGACTGGCTGGCATCGAATCGCAAACCCGATACTTTGTTCCGCTTGGCGAGAGTCTCGAGATCTGGGAATTGACTCTCACGAATCATCGCGACCAACCTGCGGACCTTTCTGTGTTCTCAGCAGTCGAGTTCTGTCTCTGGGATGCGTTGGACGACGCGACGAATTTCCAGCGCAATTATTCCATTGGAGAAGTCGAAGTAGATTTCCCCTCGCCCAATGAGAGAGGGGCCGAGGGCGAGGGTGCGGTCATCTATCACAAAACCGAATACCGAGAGCGCCGCGACCACTTTGCTTATTTTGCCTGTTCCGAGCCGCTGGCAGGATTCGATACCAGCCGCGAGTCGTTCCTTGGGGCCTACCGCGGTTGGGATTCTCCCGCCGCCGTGGAAGCAGGCCAACTTTCTGGTTCTGTTGCGCACGGCTGGCAGCCCATTGGAGCGCAGCATGTCAAAGTCCATGTAGAGGCAGGGGAACAGCGGAAGATCATCTTCCTGCTGGGCTATCATGAAAATCCAAAGGACGCCAAGTTTGACCCGCCTGATTCTCAAATTATCAACAAGCGGACGGTGAAACCGATCATCGAGCAATACTTGAAGGCCGAAGAAGTCGACGCGGCATTTTGCGCGCTGCAGAGATATTGGAACGGCATTCTCGGCAAACTGCAGGTGAACACGCCTGATGTCCACACGAATCGCATGGTCAACATCTGGAACGTGTACCAGGTGATGGCAACGTTCAATATCTCCCGCTCAGCTTCGTATTTTGAAAGCGGTGTGGGGCGCGGCATGGGCTTCCGGGATTCGAACCAGGATTTGCTCGGTTTCATCCATCTCGATCCGGACCGCGCCCGCAATCGAATCCTGGATCTGGCCGCAACTCAGCTCGAAAACGGCGGAGCGTATCATCAATATCAACCATTGACCAAGCGTGGCAACAATGATGTTGGCTCAGGCTTCAACGACGATCCACTCTGGCTCGTCCTGGCAGTGACAGCTTATATCAAAGAGACCGGTGACTGGAGCATTCTCGAAGAACGCGTTCCATATGATAACCAGCCTGGCTCTGAAACAGCTTTATACGAACATTTGCAGCGATCCATTCAATACACACTGGATCGCCTCGGTCCTCATGGTTTGCCGCTCATCGGCCGCGCAGACTGGAACGACTGCCTGAATTTGAACTGTTTCTCCGATGCGCCAGGTCAATCCTTCCAGACAACAACCAACAAAGATGGCAAAGTTGCCGAGAGTGTATTCATTGCCGGATTGTTTGTGCTGGCGGCAAAGGAAATGGCGGAACTCACAGGAAAGATAAAAGCAGAAGGAGGAGATTCTTTTGTCTCCCGTCGCTCCTCTCAAGACTATCTGGACTCGGCCAGACAAATGGAGGCCGCTGTCTGGTCTGCTGGCTGGGATGGCGAATGGTTCCGCCGCGCGTATGATGATTTCGGATGTGTGCTTGGGTCAAAAAAAAATGACGAGGGCCGCATTTTCATTGAGCCGCAGGGGATTTGCGTGATGGCCGGCCTGGGTGTGAATGATGACCGCGCCGGGAGGGCCCTCAACTCTGTGGCCGAGCATCTCGCTACGCCCCACGGCATTGTTCTACAGCAGCCTGCTTTCACAAAATATTATGTACATCTGGGTGAGATTTCGTCCTATCCTGCGGGTTATAAGGAAAACGCTGGAATCTTCTGCCATACCAACCCGTGGATCATGATCGCCGAAGCGCAGATCGGCCGCGGTAACCAGGCGCATGATTACTATCTGCGCATCAATCCTTCCGCACGCGAAGAACTGGGCGACCTGCATCGCTGTGAGCCGTACGTCTATTCCCAGATGATCGCCGGTAAGGATGCGACGACGCATGGCGAAGCCAAGAACTCCTGGCTTACCGGAACGGCTGCATGGAATTACGTGGCGATCTCCCAATGGATTCTCGGCATCCGCGCCACCTATGATGGCTTGCAGATTGCGCCGGTCATTCCGTTGGAATGGAGCGGCTTCGGAGCAACACGCAGCTATCGGGGAGTCCGATATGTGATTCAGATCGAGAGAAAAGGCCCGGGCAACGAGGTCCAGCTTGAAGTGGATGGAAAGTCAGTCGCTGGAAATGTCATTCCCCTCCCGCCCGAAGGCACGCAGGAAGTCCATGTAAATGTAAAGGTGTCTTGATGCAATACGGAACTTTCGACGATGAAGCAAAAGAATACATCATCACTCGCCCGGACACGCCGCAGTCGTGGAGCAACTATCTCGGCTCCACGGAATACGGCGCGATCATCACCAATAACGCGGGCGGCTACGGCTTTTATCAATCGGGGGCGCGCGGTCGTTTCCTGCGCCTGCGGTTCAACAATGTCCCACTCGACCAGCCGGGGCGTTATTTTTATGTGCGCGACAATGCCAGCCGTGATTACTGGTCCGCATCGTGGCAGCCGGTGGGCAAGCCCCTTGAACAGTATCAGTCCACCTGTCGGCATGGCACGGCCTATACCATCATTAGTTCACGTTATTCAGCCATTGCCACTGAGACTACATACTTTGTCCCGCTCGGGCAGAATTTTGAATACTGGCGGCTGAAGGTCACGAACGAAAGCAACAAGGCACGCGACCTTTCTCTTTTTACTTTTTGCGAATTCACCAATCAATGGGATACGCATCAGGATCAGGTCAATCTGCAGTATTCGCTCTTCATCGTGCGCGGGGAATTGACGGATGATAACCTGCTGCGAATTGCCATCCAGGATAATTTGAGTTCCGATACTGACGGCGTTTACCTGCACGATATTGCGCGTCATTGCTGGATGGGAATGGCCGGCTCTGTTATAGACGGTTTTGACTCCAGCCGCGAATCTTTCCTTGGCCCGTATCGCAGTTACCATCATCCGCTCGTCGTCGAGCAGGGCCGCTGCACGAACAGCCGCGTCTTCGGCGACAATGCCTGTGGCAGCTTGCAAACGAACATCATTCTTCTGCCCGGCGAAAGCCGTGAGATTCTGGTTTTGCTTGGCATTGGCGATGCGCGTACCGTTGGCAAAAAGAAGTTTGCCGAGTTTGGCTCATTGGAGCGCGCTGAGACTGAACTTCAAAAGCTGAAAAAGAATTGGCATGAAAAGCTTGGCAGTCTCACCGTGGAAACACCAGATGAGGAACTCAATCACACGATCAATGTTTGGGGGCTGTATAACTGCCTGATCACCTTTGCCTGGTCGCGTGCAGCCAGCCTGGTTTACAACGGTGAGCGCGATGGACTGGGTTTCCGTGATTCGGTGCAGGATATTCTGGGGGTGGTCGCCGCCATGCCTGACGAGGCCTGCAAACGATTGGAACTCATGCTGACAGGCCAGCTTGCCAACGGCGGCGCGATCCCCATCATCAAACCGTTCGAGCACCGGCCGGGACAGGAAACTCCGCCCGCTGACGAAGAATTCCGCTCAGATGACTGCCTGTGGTTCTTCAATGCCGTCCCTGCCTATGTAAATGAAACAGGCGATTTTGATTTTTACAACAAAGTCCTGCCATATGCCGATCACGGTGAAGCGACCGTGTTGGCTCATTTGCGGCGCGCATTGGAGTTCAACCTGGAGCGGACAGGGAAGCACGGTCTGCCCTGCGGCCTCTCTGCGGATTGGAACGATTGCCTGAGACTTGGCTATTACGGTGAGAGTCTGTTCGTCGCGTTCCAGGTACGTCTTGGCTTGACGGTCTACGCCGATATTGCGAAGCGTCTCGGCAAGCCGGAGGAATCAGATTGGGCCATGGCTCAGCGCGAAGTCCTGGACAAGCGCATCCAGACATGTGCCTGGGATGGCAACTGGTTCATCTGGGCTATTGGTCAGGATGGGACAGTCTACGGCACGAAGGAATATAGCGAAGGACAGGTCTATCTCAACACGCAGGTCTGGTCGGTCATCAGCGGAGCCGCGTCTCGTGAACAGGCAGTGCGCTGCATGGAAACGGTCCATGAGCAGCTTGCCACGCCTTACGGATTAATGTTGTGTGCGCCGCCCTTCGCCAAAGCCCCGATCGAAGTGATGCGTGCGGTGGTCTTCAATCCCGGCATCAAGGAGAACGCGGGCATCTTCAATCACACGCAGGGCTGGGGTGTGATGGCAGAATGCCTGCTTGGGAATGGTGACCGGGCTTATGAGTACTATCGAGCGTCCATGCCGGCGGCATATAACACGCGCGCCGAGATCCGTCAGAGTGAACCTTATGTACAGGGACAGACAACCTATTCCATATACTCCCCTCGTCCGGGCAATACGCGCACGTCCTGGTTGACCGGCGCGGCGGCATGGAGCTATTTCAGCGCAACACAATATATTTTGGGGATTCACCCCGAGGTGGATGGCTTGCGAATTGATCCGTGCATCCCGTCAGCATGGGATGGCTTCTCGGCGATGCGCAGCTTCCGGGGCGGAACGATGCAGATCGTCGTCCATAACCCGGAACATGTCTGTCAGGGCGTCGTCAAAATGACCGTGGATGGAAAACCAGTAGAAGGAAATTTAATCCCGCCGGGTGATCACAAAGTCGAGGTCTGGCTGGGGAATTGAGGAACTCATGGACGACTCATTGCTTGAAATTCGCGACTACGATGGAATTGGATATAAACCGCTAATCGATTTCGGCGAGTGGCGTGTGGCAATCCTGCGCTACATTGACGAGATCCAGCCTGACCGCATTGACACGATGGAACGGCACATGGAAACGGATGAGGTCTTCGTCCTGTTGAATGGACGCGGTGTGCTTCTCATGGGAGGAAATGAAAAGAAAGTGGATCGGGTCAAGCCGCAGGTGATGGAATGCGGAAAACTCTATAACGTCCGTCGCGCTGTGTGGCACAGCATTTTGTTGAGCCATGATGCAACAATATTGTTGGTCGAGAACCGGAATACGGGCAAAGAAAACACAGAGTACGATCAACTCTCAGCCACGCATCGAAATTCGATCATGGACATTGCAAGGCGTGAGTCGTTTGATTGAAAGCCTCAAATCTTAAACACAAAGGACACTAAGGTCACGAAGGTTTAAAGCCGGAGGGCGAAACGCCTTTCTCCATCAGTGTACTTTGTGCCCCTTGTGTTTAAAAAAATCATTTTTCCTGAAAAGCCTGCTTTGCGAGTGCGATCGCGCCGGCCACGCCGGCGCGATCGCCCAGCCCCGGGGAAACAATATAGGTTTGAATATTTTCAAGAATGGCAGGCGCTCTGACATAGCCATTCAAAATCGAAATAGTCTTCTGTTGAACATCAGGCAATAACCGGGTATGCTGACCAATCCCCCCGCCGATAATGATGCGCTGCGGCGACAGGGTATAGATGTAGCTGGCGAGCGCGTGCGCGATGTAATGCGCCTCCAGCTCCCAGCCCGGGTGATCCGATGGAAGAGTCTCAGCCCGCTGACCCCAGCGTTTTTCCATGGCAACGCCTGAGGCCAAACCCTCAAAACAATCCTTGTGAAATGGACAGGCGCCCTCGAAAGGATCCTGCATCAAATCGTGCGGCACGGCGATATGTCCCATTTCCGGGTGAAGCAGGCCATGCAGCAATCTGCCATTGACATACGCGCCGCCACCGATGCCTGTACCCAATGTAAGATAGATGAAGGTATCCAGTCCCTGTGCGGCCCCCCAGCAGAATTCACCCAGCGCCGCCCCATTGACATCGGTATCAAAGCCAATGGGGAGATCGAAACTGCCGCGTAAACTTTCCACGATCTGCGCGCCGGACCAGCCAGCCTTGGGTGTTGAAAGAATTTGGCCGAAGGTCGCCGAGGCGGGCCGCGGGTCTAGGGGACCGAAACTGGCTACGCCAATGGCAGAGATCCCATCGTGTTCCTGAAAAAAAGCGATGGCCTGATCCAGCGTCTCTTTTGGCGTGGTTGTCGGAAAACGGACTTCCGCTCGAATGTCATACGGGCCGGTGCCTACCGCGCAAACGAATTTTGTCCCGCCACCTTCGATGCCCCCAAAAAGTTGATTCTTCTTCATGATGCTCCAGTTTTTGCCGTAGAAGAGGGCCGAATTCAGGATGCGTGCATACGCACGCATCCTGAATTCGGATAGTAGTCACCGGGGTTTTCCGAGAGCCTTTTTCATTTTTGTTCCTGCAGCCAAAGATAGGAGTAGGGTTGAAGCGTGAGGCTTTCACGCAGGGTTTCCAGTTTGCCTGTCAGGAGGTCAAAATAAGTACCCTGATATTGCTCAGGTAGATGAATCATCGAATCAGATGAACTCAGGTTGTTGAAAATCAGCAGCGTCTCACCCTCATACTGACGGCGGTACGCTGCGACCGAGGGATTATCCACCTCCACCCACTCCATGCTGCTGCTGGCAAACGCAGGATGCTGCTTCCGTATCGTGACCATTTGCCGCGTTGCATGGAACATCGAGCCTGGTGTTGCGATTTGATTCGCCACATTGATGTGCTTGTAGCCCAGGTCGCCTTCAACTGACGCGGTGTAAGGCTTGCCGGTGGAAAAACCGCCATTCGGCGAGTCATTCCACTGCATGGGCGTGCGGACACCGTTCCGGTCGGGCAGGTCGATGTTATCGCCCATACCGATCTCGTCGCCATAATAAATAATGGGCGAGCCCGGCAGGGTAAACAACAGGGAATTTGCCAGTTCGATCTTACGCCGCTCATTGTCCAGTAGGGGCGCGAGACGGCGACGGATGCCCCAGTTGAGCTTCATGCGCGGCTCGGGCGCGTACTGCTCCCACATCCACTGCCGTTCCTCCGGCGTGACCATTTCCAGGGTGAGCTCATCGTGGTTGCGGAGGAAGGTACACCACTGGCAATTCTCAGGGATGGGCGGCGTGCGGCGCAGGATTTCGATCATATCATCGGCACGGCCCTTTTTCAGCGCCATGTAAATACGCGGCATGATGGGGAAGTGGAACCCCATGTGGAATTCATCCCCATCACCAAAATAGGGCCGCACATCCTCCGGCGATTGATTCGCTTCACATAACAGGATACGGCCGGGATAGTTCTGGTGCATGAAGGCGCGCAATTTCTTTAAATAAGCGTGCGTTTCCGGCAGGTTCTCACAATTTGTGCCTTCACGCTCGAAGAGATAAGGCACTGCATCCGCACGGAAACCGTCGATGCCGAGGGCGAGCCAGAAGTGTGCGACGTTCAGCATCTCATTCTGGACTTTTGGATTGTCGTAATTCAAGTCAGGCTGGCTGGCGTAGAAACGGTGCCAGAAATATTGTCCCGCCTTTTCATCCCAGGTCCAGTTGGAAGGCTCCGTATCAACAAAGATGATGCGGGCATCTTTATATTTTTGGTCGGTGTCGCTCCAGACGTAATAGTCACGGTAGGGCGAATTGCGGTCGGAGCGTGAGGCCTGGAACCAGGGGTGCTGATCGGAAGTGTGGTTCAACACGAGGTCCATGATGATGCGGATATTGCGTTGATGTGCGGCTTTGATCAGCGCCTTGAAGTCTTCCAGGGTGCCGAAGGTACGGTCAATGTTGTAATAATCCGCAATATCATAACCATCATCTTTTAGCGGAGAGGGATAGATCGGCATCAGCCACAGGCAGTCCACGCCCAGATCCTGAAGATAATCCAGCTTCTGCGTGATGCCATTCAAATCTCCATGCCCGTCGCCATTACTGTCATAAAAGGCGCGGACGTAGATTTGATAGAAGACTGCATCTTTGTACCAGAGTGTTTGATCCATAAGCTGTATCGAGTTTAAGGCTTCTAGGGTCTTTTACTGGCCTGTATCGCAAGGTCAATAAAGACGGCTGCGGTCCAACTGAACATACCGCCTGCCTTCAAAGGGGGAACCCCGGTTTCCGGATTGTAGTATTCGAAGATACCGGTTTGGTCCATGATCAGTTTGAGGGTCTTATCCCGCAATTCGTCTGCCAGCGCATCTTCACCAACTCGCCGAAGCGCTTCAATGAAAAGATAATTGATGTTTGCCCAGACGGGACCGCGCCACATCGTATCCGGGTCGTAGGCAGGGTCGTTGCGGGCAACCGTGGGAATCACGCGCTCCCCCCAAAACTCACGCGGGTCCTTCAAGTGCGCGATCAATCGAGTGCGGACGTTCTCGGGGAGGGAACCTGTCCATAACGGGAGCAGGCTAAAGGGCGTGATGACCGGGACAGGCTTCCCAACATGGATTGTACGGAACAGGCCGGACTCTTCGTCCCAAAGCTCCTCCATCATCCGATTCACAATCGCTTCTGCGCGGGACCTCCAACTGACCGCTTCTTCAGGCATTCCCAGCGCCTCAGCCATTTCCGCGAGAGATTGCATCTGGATGCACAGGTAGGTATTCAGATCCGGTGAATCAACCGGCATTCCATCATCCCAGAGCGGACTATCATCGAGGCCTGAAGAATAGGGATGATTGTATTGGGCCAGCCCATCTTGATCATCATCGTTATACTCGAACCACCAATAATTCAATCGTACAAACGGATTGTAGATCTCCTTGAGAAAATCGATATCCGGCGCAAGCTGATGAATTTTCAGTGCGGCCCAGGCAAGGATCGGCGGCTTGGTGACCTCCCCCGGGATCGGATGATCGATTTCAGTAACGGAGCCTTCATCGTGGATGGCGTCCGGCAGCATGCCGTTGGGCAGCTGGTGAGCCAGCATGGCACGGATCTGGTCGCGCGCCAGCGCCGGGTTGATATGCCGATATGCGATGGCATGGAAGGCGCTGTCCCAGAGCCAGATTCCGATGTACGTGGACTTGGACGGTGCTGTACTCTCGAAGCCCAGCTTGCCAAACGGACTGAGCAGATTGCACCCCAGCACCCACCAGGCATACGCATAGGTCTTGCGATACGCTTCGTCCACGGGTGGCGCGAGATTGAACCACTTTTGCCAATGTTCCATCGCCCCGGCACGGACCAGTGAAAATGGGAGCGGCTCATGTGCGAGATCGAACGAAGGATCGATGCGGAGCGTGATCGTCCTATCCTCACCCGCGCGCACCAGGAATTCAACGGAGTAGCCCACCTCCTCAGGCGTGACCTGATTCCTCAGCATCTCGCCATTCGTCCGGTACGCAAAGTTGCGGACCGATTTGATCTCGCCACCGACGTCAGACCTGGTCCACATTTCGGGATTTACGTGAAAGCGAATACCGGTCGTTTTGCCGGGGGGGAGTCCAATCGCCAGTGTGTGGTTATCCTGAAAGGCGAGATTGAAATCACCAAGCTGAGTCTGAAAGCACAGGACATCCGGAGAAGTGAAGACATCAAACTCGAGCGGCTCGCTAGCCTCATTCGTAAACCCGAGCGTATGGATGAATGGCAGGCGGCGCAGGTATGCCTCCGGATTTGGGTCAAGACAGATCAGCCGCTCTGCAAGTTTGACTAGCAAATGGCTTTGTCCCGGCTCCTGATAGACAAGCAAGCGCGAGCCACGCGCACTGAAC
This sequence comes from Chloroflexota bacterium, assembly GCA_029782225.1. GTDB lineage: Bacteria > Chloroflexota > Anaerolineae > Anaerolineales > Villigracilaceae > JAKOVF01. The sequence goes on from JAKOVF010000404.1 coordinate 41,703, forward strand.
GGGACTCGGGTGATATCTATCTGGTTTTCTAATAGGTGAAGGAAGTGAGTACCTTGATCCATCAAGAGTTTTTGGAGTCAGCCAGCTTGCTGGCGAAAGATAAAGTCAGCTCATTGTTAAGGCCGAGGCGCAGGGCTGAAAAAGTGCAGGAGCAAACTCCTGCACTCCATAGTCCAAATTAGCCTTTTACAGCGCCGGCCAACATGCCGCGCACGAAGTAGCGTTGAAGCGAGAAGAACACGATCATGGGCAGCAACATGGACAAAAATGCCGCGGCAGTCAGCAAGTGCCAGCCTGCTCCAAGCGAGGTGACCATATTGCTGATCTGATAGGTCATGACAGGGGTCGTGCCACCCAGGAAGACGAGGGCAACCAGCAGGTCATTCCAAACCCAGAGGAACTGAAAAATCCCAAGCGAAGCGATGGCCGGCATTGCCAGCGGGATGACGAGCTGCCGGAACGCGGTCCAATGGGAGGCTCCATCCAGATAGGCAGCTTCAAACAGGTCACTGGGCAGTGAGCCAAGGAAATTCCGCATCAAATAGATGGCATATGGCAAACCGAAGCCGGTATGGAATAACCACACTCCCAGGAATGTACCGTTCAATCCCATTTGAGCGTACAAGCGCGAGATCGGGACCAGAGTCATTTGCAAAGGGACAACCTGAAGTCCAACCAGGATGGCGAACAGCAGGAATCGTCCCTTGAAGTCCAACCAGGCAAAGGCGTACCCGGCAAAAGCAGCAAAGAGGATCGGCAGGATCGTAGCCGGGATCGTCACCAACAGACTGTTCACAAAGGCGCGTCCCATGCCGCGCGGATTCAGCAGGTCACTGGCGTTGCATTTGAGATCCAACGATTGTGTGCCTGCCTGACAGTCCTCGGCATAGCTCTTCGTGCCTCGATAACCGACCAGAGCATCCACATAGTTGCTGATGGTGAAGCGTGAGGCCTGGACCTGGCCCGATGAGAAGTTCCGCAGATACGATGCAATGTCGGCAGCCTCTTGTGATGAGGGCAGTGGGATATCGCCCATATGCGGCTTGCCGTTGATGTCCTTGCGCAGCATCGCCAGCAGCTGCAGAGAACGTGGGTATTTGGCGATCAGGTTTGGATCACTGAGATTAGCATTGGGGAGGGCTTTCCCATCCGCCCCATGGCAGGATTCGCAGTATTGAGAATAGCCCGCATTGACACTGGCCCGCCCGGTGAACACGGTCCACCAGCCGGATGAGTTGACATCCTGGACCGGGCGCAGTGATGTGATCAATAATCCAAGCGTTGGCACAACCCAGATCAGGATGGTCACGATGACGATCACATGAGTCGGGATTCTGCCCAAAATCTTGTTGATTCTGTCGCGGGTCATCGTATTGCCTCCTGTGCCAGAAAGCGTTTGACGTTGTAATAAATAAAGGGGATGATGGCGAGCACCAGGATGACCGCGACCGCCGTGCCATGGCCAATATTGAAGTTCTTGTACATTTCGGTATACATGCGGTTCGCGATCACATTGGTCCCGAAGTTGCCGCCGGTCATCACGTAGACGATGTCGAATAATTTCAGCACATTAATGACCATCGTAGTAATCACCACCAGGATCGTGGGCATGATGATCGGAACCATGATTCTCCAGAAGATCGTCCATTCGGTGGCGCCATCCACGCGGGCGGCTTCGAGGATCTCATCAGGCACGGATTTCAGGGAGGCAGAAAGGATGGTCATACAGAAGCCCGTCCAGATCCATACCCCGACCACGACCAGCATGACGGTATTAAGACCCGGCGTGGCCAGCCAGGCTACAGGCTTCCCGCCAAAAGCAGTAATGATGGAATTCAGCAGGCCGATTTGGACCTGTTTGGTGCCATAGTCATAGACGAATTTCCAAACGATGCCGGCTCCCACAAACGAGACGGCCATTGGCATGAAAATGATCGCTTTTGCCAGCGCCTCATATTTGACCCGGTCCGCGAGGACCGCAAAAGCCAGGCCAATGCCGACAGTTCCGGCTGTCATCAGGACGATCCACTTGATGTTATTGCCGTAGGAGGATGTCCAAAAACTGTTCCAAAAGGATCCGAAAGAACTGAAGTCGAACTCAGAGGTCAGCGCGTAGTGATAGTTTTCAAAAATTCCCCAACAAGGAGCGCCGGCAATGCAAGTGGTCGCAGCCGAAGCCGTGCCATCCTTATTGCTGAAGCTCAAGGCAATCGTATTGATCATGGGGTAGACAATGAAGAACGACATCACGATCAAGGAAGGCAGCAGATAAAGCCAGGGCGTCAAACCGCCCTGCCTCATGATCTTGGGGACGTTCGCCGATGCGGGGGATTGCTTCCTCACCGCGGCGCGGGTCTTAGCGACATCTTGCACACTCATCTTGTTCTCCTTTGTTAAAGTTACAAAGAGAGCGACTCCTCGACGAAATCAGCTGAGGACATCATGTAATCATAGTGGTATTTTGCGGGACTGGTGATCTCTTCTCCGATAAGGATTGAAAGGAGCCTTGCGAAGGGTTAGGCCCTTCGCAAGGCTATTGTTCACAAATGGCGACTTACTTACCCAAGGCTGCAGCCTGAGCAGCAGCGACATCGGCTAAATCTTTATCCAGATCGCCGCCATTGACGTAATCTACGATCGCTTTCCACTCGGCACTGCCAAAGCCACCAGGGATGGTATCACCGATATCAGGGGTGAAGCCCTTGGTCGTGGAGAGTGCTTTGTCGAGCTTCTGAAGCGCCGGATCCGTGTAGTTCCCGGACGCGCCCTTATTGGGTGAAAGACCAAAGGTTGCCTTGGCCCAATTGGCACCACCCTCGGTAGAGGAGAGGTAAGCCACAAGCGCCTTGACCGCTGGCTTATCGCTGAAGGCCATCAACCAGTCCGCGCCGCCCTGCAAACCCTGGGCTCCCGGCACCACGAAGAAGTCGTAATCGGTGCCTTGCTTGAGGTCAGGGAATTGCTTGGCGATATTGGCACCGGCAAAACCTGATTGTTTGACCATCATCGCTTCCGGCGGATCCGAGAACGGCTTGAAAATTGCGTCGCCGAAGGCGGTCGAAAGCGTGCCCTGTGCCCCGCCCACCGTGTACTTCGGATCTTTGGCCCACTTGCCGTAGGTCTCATAGGCTTGCTTGACGCCTGGATCATTGTAAGGAACACTGCCGTCAATAATCTTCAGCACATAGTCAGGACCCTGCTGTACCAGGAGAATATCCTGAATGAAGTCCGAGCCGGTCCAGCCAGTTGCATCACCCGACTCAAACCCCATGCTCCACGGCACATTGCCGTCCGCCGCCATCTTATCGACTAATGTGTTCAGCTCATCCCAGGTGGTAGGCACGGTATAGCCCAAAGCTTCGAAATTGGCCGGGCTGTACCAGATGATTGTTTTCACATCGGCTTTGACGGGCAGGCCCAGCCATTTACCATTGATAGTGCCAGGGTTGAGGAAGAAGTCGGCGTAGTTCTCTTTGTGCGCGCCGAGCGTATCCATTGGTTTCAGTTGATCTTGATACTGTACAAGCTGCGCTACATTGAAGAATGTAACATCAGGGGGCGTCCCAGCTTTGACGCGTGTATCCAACAAGGCCTGGTCACGCGAGGACTCGGGCTTGAGCACGATACCACAGGCATCGATCAGCGGCTGCAGGACAGTGTTCAAGCTGGTCTCTTCCACGCCAGACCACTGATAGAGCATGCTGATCTCGTCGCCGGATTTGGCACCCATGCAGTCAATGTTGCCGGTCGTCGGCGCTTCGGTCGGGGCCGTTGTAGGGGCCTCTGTCGGGGCTTCGGTCGCAGCCATAGTGGGAGCTTCCGTCGCAGGCGGTTGTGTGGCCGGGGCCGCGGTCGTGGCAGGTGCACCGCAGGCCGTTAAAACCAGGCTGACTAAGAGAAGTCCAGCCATCAGTCTATAGACTTTAATCATTTTTTCTCGTCCTCCAAAATCATAGTTTTTTCTGACACGACAAACTCTCAAACGAACTTGGGCAGGCCTCACCTCCTTTCAAGTAACACGTGTTAGCAAAACTGTGGCAAATCTTCCATCCGCGAGAGTGGCTTTGTTTTTCTATGATGATGCGCGGACGACCAGTTCGGAATTCAACAATACCGCTTCGGTATCCAGATCTTCATTCTGGATCAAGCGGATGAGACGCTCACCTGCAGCCAGACCCAGACCGAGGGCGGGCAGGTGGATCGTTGTAAGAGGCGGATCGAAATATTCTGAAAGAGGGATATCATCGAAGCCGACGAGTGCAAGATCCTGCGGGATGCACAGGCTGGCAGACTTGATTGCAAGGACAGCTCCCAGGGCAACCACGTCACTGGCTACAAATACAGCGGTGGGACGCGGTGATACGGAGAGCAGTTCCATCATAGCATGATAGCCGCTGGAGGGTGTGTAATTGCCTTCCTTCACCAGCGACGGATCGACTGTCAGACCAGCGTTGTTAAGGGCACGCGAGTAACCTTCCAGCCGTTGTTGCGCAGAGGTAAATCTAAGGGGGGCATTGGTGATCATGGCAATGCGTCTGTGGCCGCGCTCGATCAGATGGTAAGTGGCAGTTTCGGCCCCGGCCGACGCGTCGATATCTACAAACGGGATGGTGCTGCCCGGAAGCTGTCCCATTAGCATAACGGGGAATCCGCTCTGGTGGAGTCGAATGATCTCCTCGTCGTCCTGGCGCGGACCCGAGAGCAGGATGCCGTCCACAAAATTTTCGTTTACGAGTTTGGTGTATCCAAGCGAATCGTTTGGCTCGACCGGCTTGAGCAGAACCTGGTACCCTTCCTGAATGGCTGCCTGCTCGAACCCGAGCAGGACCTGCGGCAGCAGGGCATCTGCCGAAACCTGTTGAGCGGATTGACATAATACGAGACCGAGTGTTCTGGATTTCCCACTGACAAGCTTTCGCCCCGCGGCATTTGGATAGTAGCTCAGCGTTTTGGCGGCCTCGAGCACACGCTGACGCGTTGATTCGCTGATGTTGACGTCGGCCACGTTATTCAAAACGAACGAAACCGTGGTCCGGGAGACGCCAGCTTTTTTGGCTACATCAAGGCTGGTTGTGCGCTTTGCACGAGGCATAAAAACGCGTCCTTTAGTAACACGTGTTAGTAAAATCAGTATACGGACTTTGAATTCAGTTGTCAAGCATGAGTTTTAATTGTGCGTTGCCTAAGAAATATAAAAAAGCTCATAATTCTCTAGTAAAATTCTACATAAATCTACATTGACTTTGGCGCTCTAAACCATACAATTCGGCCGCAGAGGAGAGGGCGTCTGGAACGCCCTTCCTATTTTTTAACGAGGCACTTCGTGTTTCTGAAACGCTTTCAACTCGGTCTTATCCATGTCGCGGTGGCGATGACGCTGGTCCCGATCAATAGCACGCTCAATCGTGTGATGATCAAGGAACTGGCCATTTCAGCCACGCTTGTCGCGATCCTGGCCTCTCTCCCCTACCTGTTTGCTCCTATCCAGGTCATTATTGGCTCCTATTCGGACCGGCATCCCATCTTCGGCCTGCGCCGCACCCCTTACATCTTCGCTGGCCTCCTGCTCTGCGTGCTGGGTGTGGCCGTCTCCCCTCAGGTCGCGTTTTTAATGGGGAAACATCTCAGCCTCGGAATCCTGGCAGGTCTGCTTGCGTTTGGCGCCTGGGGCATGGGGTATAACCTCTCCAGTGTTTCGTATCTTTCTCTTGCATCTGAAATTTCCGGTGAGGAGGGTCGCGGCAAGACGATCGCGACGATGTGGTTCATGATGATCGTTTCCATTATCGCGACTGCGATCGGACTCTCCCGTCTCGTGGATCCGTACACACCTGGGGCCTTGATCCGCGCCTTTGGCTATGTTGCCGCCTCGGCCCTGACTTTGGGTCTGCTCGGCCTTATTAAGTTGGAGCCGCGCTCAAGTGGGACCGCGAGATTAAGTCCGCATTCCGAGGCGTTTACCGTCACAGAAATGACCTCGACCATCACGGCCAACCCCGTTGCAAAGGTTTTCTTTATTTACCTTCTCTTGCTTCTCGCCGCAATTCTGGGCCAGGATGTCTTGCTCGAACCCTTCGGCGCAGAAGCCTTTGGTATGACCGTGACCCAGACCACGCGCATCACGTCCATTTGGGGCACATTTGTTTTGATCGCGATCATCATCGCGGGGCTGCTCGAGAGGCGCGTCGCAAAACGGACGCTGGCCCAGGCCGGTAACATCGGCGCCCTGCTCGGCTTCGTGGTGATTCTGGTCAGCGGCATGCTGGCAAGCAAGGATGTTTTCTATACTGGCGTAACTTTGCTTGGCCTCGGCACGGGACTCTCCACGGTCGCCAATCTCTCGCTCATGTTTGACCTCACTGTGCCCGGTATGGTAGGTCTTTATATCGGGGCGTGGGGATTCTCCAATGCACTCTCACGATTGACGGGATCGATCCTCGGCGGGGTTGTGCGCGATGGCGTGGCACAGTTCACGGGTTCGGCCTTGACCGGGTATCTCGTTGTGTTCGGCATCGAAGCATTGATGCTCTTGATCGCATCCATCATGCTCGCGCAGATCGATGTGTCCGCCTTCAGAAAGCAGGCGCATGAACCTCCTCTGATCGAAAAGGCGGCATTGGCCGCAGAATAACAATTATGCTCCAGGTGGCGGAAGTAACAGGTGAAAATGATTGATGAGTGGCTTTCCCTCAAGGATGCAGCGAACATGCTCGGCGTACATCCAAGCACCGTACGGCTTTGGTCTGATAAAGGTCTTTTACCTGTACACCGCACCCAGGGCGGACATCGCCGCTACAAACGCAGTGAAATGATGATGTGGTCGGAATCCAACAAGAAGTCCCGCGAGAACGTAATGGAGCCTGAAAGTATGATGCAGGAGGTGGTCAAGAATGTCCGCCTGCAAATCTCAGAGGGACGCCTGGAAGCGGAGTCCTGGTATCAGAAGCTGGATGAAAACGCACGCATCCAGTATCGCATGAGCGCACGCTCTCTCTTCCAGGGACTCATGACGTACGTCTCCAGCAACGGCGAGGAAGCGGCATCCGAGGCTTATGCCATTGGATATGAATATGCTTCGCGTGCACGACGTTATCAATTAAGTTACGTGGATGCCGCCAGGGCCTTCTTATTCTTCCGCGATGCTCTGATCGAATCGGTCATTAAGGTCTACGGGGATGCGAAACTGCCTTCCAAAGAATCATCAGAGATGTACACCAAGATGCATGCGTTTACAGATGAGATTCTGATCAGCCTTTTGCAGACCTACCAAAAGTTGGAGAGCGTCAACCATTGATCAAAAAACGTTCCGAGGGTTGGTTGAAAGTGGATACGATTTCAAGGCCAACCTTCAGAACGATCCGTAAAAGATAATCCTATGACAACTCTGAAATCCACCAAAAAGAATGCTCTCAGTGCGGGGCCGCGTCCGTCCACGCGATTTTCTCCTTCCACCCTGACAGAAAAGGTCGTGCCAGCCGTACTGTTCCTGCTTGTTATCATTTTAGTGGCTGTACTTGTCCTGATTGGTTTCTCCCTCCTGGGCGGCACTCCTTCAATCTAATTCACATCCCAAAGGAACTCCGATGACCTACATTCCCTACCTTTCCACCGTTATCACATTTGCATTTGTTTTTTCGGTGTACAACCGCTATCGGCAGCGCGGCGGTATTCATTTGCTGCTGTGGGCCTTCGGCCTGTTTCTCTACGGCCTTGGCACTCTGAGTGAGGCTATTCTGAGCCTTACCTTCAATCCATTTCTCTTAAAGATCTGGTACCTGACGGGCGCCATGCTGACTGCGGCCTGGCTCGGCATGGGAAGTGTCCATTTGCTCATCCGTAAAGGCAATACGGCAAAGGTTCTGACATGGATTCTTGCCGGGGTCTCCGCAATCGCCTTCGTGCTCATTATGATCTCGCCCGTCAAGAGTGCATTCTATGACGTTGCTCGTCCCGCCTCCGAGCAATATAAGGACATCCTCAGCCGCAATGGCATTATCATCCTTCTAACGATCCTGCTCAACATCTATGGCACGCTCACGCTGGTGGGCGGTGCGATCTATTCCGCTTTTCTCTTCTGGCGCAAGAAGATCCTGGTCAATCGCATGTTCGGCAACATCCTGATTGCGGCCGGCGCGCTTTCCCCGGCCATGGGTGGTTCCCTGCTGAAGGCCGGGTTCACTGATCTATTGTATCTGAGCGAGTTCATTGGAGCCATACTGATGTATGTCGGCTTTGTGATGGCAACCTCGGGCAGGACTGAAACGGTCGAGAACCTGACTTCTCAACAGGCCTAAACATCTATCAGGAAGAGCGTGGAGTTTTCTTAGGTCATTCTTAACTCCACGCTCTTTTTCTTTTCGGGTGGATGCTATAATCATTACATGATATTAGACCTGCCCCTTATTCTCGAAACACGACGCAACCACGCGCTCGAGCATGCCACGCTCCACGTGCTGGCGCGCAAATATCCCAGGCAAAGCATGGGCGGACATTCCAACCCGACCGGCTTCCTGCTTTATGGCAAACTGGATGTTCAGGACATCTGGACCGCCGCAACGGAAGCGATGACACGACTGCGCGCCGGTGAAAGCAACCTGGCGGTCCATCCCGGCTGTGGGACGAACCTCGTTACGAGCACGGTTCTCGCCGGGGCCTTTGGCTGGATGCCGCTTCGAGGAGCTAAATCCACCTTTTGGCGGATCTGGCTGATCCCGATCGCAGTTATCTTCGCGGCTTTCGGTTTTTTCCTGAGCCGGCCGGCGGGTCCCTGGCTGCAAGCCAATGTAACCACCGAAGCAGATTTAGGTGACATGAAAATCGTGGACATCGTCCGTCTTTCGGATGTGGTACACCGCGTGATCACAAAGTGATTAAACACGAAGGACACAAACTGCACAAAGGTTGGACTTGAGCCTTCCCAGTTAAAACCTTCGTGACCTTAGTGTCACTTCGGCAGGCTCAGTGCAAGCCTTTGTGGTTAAAAGGATTTATGTCCAACGTCATCTTCCTCTACGGCAACGACGAATTCGCCATCGCGCGCAAGCTCAAGGACTTTGAAGCCGACTTCGCCGATCCCACCACTGCGGATATGAACACCGCGCGGCTGGAAGCCCGCACGATGAGCGAAGATGAACTAAACAACGCTGTCAACGCGATGCCGTTCCTGGCACCGAAACGTTTGGTCATTTTGGGGAATCCTTCTTCAAAGTATAACAATCCCACCACACGCAAAAAATTCGAAGAATTTCTGAGCAACGTCCCTGATTCGGCACGGCTTGTGATCCACGAGTTGATCGAACCAAAAGAAGTGGATAAACACTGGCTGACCAAATGGGCAGATAAGAACAGCACGGCGATCAGAACACAGGCTTTCATGCTGCCGCGGCAAAAAGACATGCCCGGCTGGATCGTCAACGAGGCGAAAAACCAGGGAGGCAAGATCGAGCCGGGTGCGGCGTCGAAGCTGGCAGAGATGGTCGGCGTGGACACGCGTCAGGCGGGGATGGAAATTGCCAAACTGCTGGCGTATGCCAACTGGGCGCGGCCTGTGACCGGGTCCGACGTGGAAGCGGTTTGCATTGTCACGTCACAGCAAAGCGTGTTCGATTTTGTGGACGCGCTGTCGCTCGGGAATGGCAAGTCCGCGCAGCATCTTCTGCATCGCTTATTGGAGAATGAAGATGCGTTTTCGCTGTGGGGCATGGTCGTGCGCCAGTTCCGTTTGCTGATTCAGACGCGTGAAATTCTGGATGGCCGCGGCAACCAGGATGACGTGGCGAGAGCCTTAGGTGTTCATCCATTCGTCGCCGAGAAGACAACAGGACAGGCAAAGCGTTTCTCTATCGAGTCGCTCGAAAGCATTTATCACAAGTTACTGCGGATCGATGAGGATGTAAAAACAGGCCAGATCTCACTGGACCTGGCACTGGATACTTTAGTTGTAGAACTGACAAAATAACCTGTTCAAATCTGGTTCAGGGGTTCATGCATGCCAGAACGCCCAGACTGTCATCATGACTGCATAAGCCAGCGCCCCGGCACAGATCAGTTTTACGAGCGGCGCACCGATCACAAAAAAGAACCCAAACATGCCAAAGGCAATCAGGGTCAATGCCAGCAGGCCGACGAAGATCGGCCACCATGATGAGTCCCGTCTCCAATCTCCGCTTTGCCAGGCCTCTTTGACATCCTTGAAAGTCACCTCTGCACGAAACTCGCGTCCTTTTGCCTGCCCTTTAAACCGGCGATTGATCGTTGGGCTGCCCGCGTTCGTTTCCATGAACCGAAGCGCTTCCTCCTCCGTCATCGGTTTCCCACGCGCCCATAACCCATAGGCGATTGCACCAGCCATCAATATCCAGCCGATGATACTTACGCTGATGGCAACTGCCTTATAGGGCTGCGGATGCCGAGCCAGGAAAACCGTTAATTGTTTGAGCGGCCTGATCTGTTCGGCCATGAGTGCCAGAACAAAAATGACAACGATCAGCAGGATCGTCTGAAAAAAGGATTTCATGGCGCTGCTTAAAATAGTTTGTCCTGCCGCGGCTCTTCGATCTCGTTTGGCCCCCCCCAGCCATATTTCTTCAAATCTACTTTATCTTTTACGAAGATAACCCCTTCCTCTTCCAGTAACTGACGCTGATGTTCTGCGCCTTCGCGTTCGCTGATCTTGCCCTGCGAATTGATCACACGCTGCCACGGGACATCGTCCGGGCAAGCTGCCATCGCGCCACCCACCCAGCGCGGACTAAAAGCCTTGTATGTTTCAAAGTCCACGCCCATTGGCGGAGGGATCAATTTCGCAAGCTGACCATAGGTAGCAACTTTTCCACGGGGAATCAGACGTGCAAGGGCCCAGACTTGCTGGTAGTAAGCCTGCGGGTTTGGAGGGGCAGAATAGGAGGGCATGGGTTTCTCCTAAACCTGACACCTGTCAGGTTTCACGCTTAGTGTGGTGCGATGTACCGATAATACAGCGATTGCCTGACGTTTGCAACAAAGTTTTTTGAGAGCAGGTCATCCATGAACTTGAGAGTTTGAATGTCATCTGCAACCAGGGAGCCGGGATGTTCAGCTTCGGGGGCAACGCCCTGTTCGAGGTGAGTCACTGGTTCCGTGCTCGGTTGAACACGCTGCTCTGCGCTCAGCAAGAAATAATATTGAAATGTCCGATACACCGAGCGGTTGATTTCGTACAGAGGAGTCAAGGCGCCGATGACAAGAACAATGATGATTGCGATTCTGTAAAACCGAGAGATAGTATTTTGAAATACCGCTTCACCCGCCCAAACCATGAGATAGAACAATGGCGCAATGGAGGCACGCATCACGAAGTCACGTCCACTGCCAAACTGGATAAACGGCATGAGAAAAAGGAGAATACCGGTCATCGCCCAGCGCGGGTCACGCCAGAGACGAGGCGCCAGCAGCAGCCAGAGAATCCCGCCTTCGAGCAGGAAGAAAACGAGGACATCTTTGAGAGCAAGTGCTTGAAGTCCACGCTCCTGCGCGGCGGTGTTGGAAGAAAAGAAAACATAAGAAAGAATGACGATCAGTGTACTTGCAAGGAGGAGATCAAAGCGAACGGTTCTGGCTAATTCTTTCAGGGCGCTGATGGACACTGATCCCGCTGCTTCGGATGGATTGATCTGCGTTTGTCTGCGTGAGTCAGCATCCTTTTTGACTTTTCGATAACCATCGAACCATTCGATGAGCAAGTAGGGTAATAGTCCAAGAGAGGCAAGCGGAGCAAAGAAGAAACATAAGGCCCAGGCAAAGAATCTCACGTCATTGCGAGCCGCAAGACGGCGAAGCAATCTCCCGTTTGATGGATGTGGCTCATCGAGTGACGTTTCCCGTTCAAGAGGGGATTGCTGCGTCGGCGACAAACGCCTCCCCGCAGTGACATCGTCAAAAAACAATGCAATACACAACCAGGCTGGAACTGCCTGATTGAACACCCAAAATAATTGAGTGGTGAAGGATGAGTATTGCAGGTTTCCGCCCCAGATTTCCAGGTGTTGGATGGGCGGCCAGAGAGTCGGATAATCCTGGCGAAAGATGAGTGCGCCGAGCGCATCCATGCCGCTGAAGAAGATCAGCAGCAAGGCAGCCTTCAGTGCCGGGGTCCTTAATCGGAGACCAAGATGCAAAGCGACAAGCAAGACACCGAGCCACGTCCACAGGAAAAGGATGAAGTTGGCAAATTTCCAGCCGAGCAGTTTCCCGGTCCATGCGGCGGGGAGCCAGTAGCCCACGTAATAGACCAGCATTTTGACCTGTCCATGCTCTGGCTGGGCATAGTATACAGGCCAATCAAAGTTGATCAAATCGCGGAAAACGGCGTTGCGCCAGTGATGGTCCCAGTTTTGGAAGGCATACCCGCCAACGCCGGAGAGGATGACCCAGAGACCAGTGATAAGTAATGAGTAAACACTAATTCGTGCGGGAGTAGTAACGGTGCCATTTAATTGGTTCCATAGCCGCCACAGCACCCCAACCATGAATACGGCGATAGGGAGCGCGATGAACAGTCTTAGCCAGCCCAGGCAAAAGAGAATGAAGGGCAGGAGGAGATAGAGGTAAGTGATGCGATGAAGCCAGCGGGTTTGCATGGGGTCCTGTCATTGCGAGGAGGACGTTCTTCTCGACGAAGCAATCTCCTTCTACACTGCATGGAGATTGCTTCGGGCTCCGCCTTCGCAACCCCGCCGAGGGCAGATGGGGCAATGACGATTAGCGTCTCTCATAAATCACATAATCATCCTTCTGGATTGTACTGGAATAGTTCTCATTCAGAAATGCGCCCAGTTCAGGGAATAACTCGCGGGACGTGTCCGCGCCGGAAACCCAGGGCTTGTCAATCGCTGTTACGCGGACGATAAAGCGCGGGCGGGCTTCCTGCAGATCCTTTATAAAATTCGTGCGAAGAGATTGGATGTATGGCGATGAAATGTGGTGATAAAAATAGAAGTCAAAGATATAGGGCGTGGCAATCGGCGTCTGCGTTTTGAGCATGGCAAGCAGGGTACCACCTGTCCAATCCAAAGGCTGGACAGTATCACCCGCTTCGAGATTCTTCTCCAGGTAGCGAGCGATCTCCACGGCCCGGTCAGTGGAGGTGACGATGGACTTGCCCTGCAATTGGCGAATGAATGCCGTGGAAGGACGAATATTTATGAGAACGATGAGGAGCAAAATAAGAAACGAGTACCGAGAGATGAGTTCTGAGTAACGAGAAACGAGAGGTGAAAAACGAAGTTGAATAGGAGTAACGTTTGTGGATAAGACAAGGGAAGCCAGAAGCACTATGAAATAAAGAAATGGAATGTAGTGATAGGGAAAGAACTGGCCCGAAAACGCGGGATAGATGGCATAACACAGGGCGAGGCTTGCCAGCAGGTATGCTTTTCGATTTGAATTGAGATAGATCCCTATCAAGGCAGGGATAAGCCAGAGTCCGTTTCCACCCAGGCGCCAGACCTGATCCAGAATAAATAGCCAGCGCGCCGCCCCGGTATTGACCGTCAACTCGCCGTTGATCTGCGCGTAGAGCGGCCAGTAATTGGTAGCGATGCTCAGGAACGGAGCCAGAGCACGAGTGTGGAACAGCCAGGCAATTACGGCAACCACCGGGATGACAAAACCGAGCAATACAGGGAGGGTGCTTCTCGAGGCCGCGTTCATGAAGGTCAGACCGCGGCGTTTGACCATGTCAATGATGTCAAAGAGCAGGATTGGGACGAGTCCGATCGCTGCGTGAGGTTTGAGAGATGCTGCTAGACCAAAGAGCAGTCCCAGTGCGAGGCGATGCCGGACGGTCAGTTCATCGCGCATCGCGATCCAAACTGTAAGCGCGAGGAAGATGAGCAAAAGATACTCGCGCTGTAGCGACATCGACGGCCCGCCCTGGAGATATTTCAGTCCGAAGAGCAACGCGCCCGCCAGCGCTGCGGATTTGCCAAAGCTGCGCATGGCGAAGAATGTAACAGCGATAAGCACAGAAAGAATCAACAGGTCAAGCAGGCGGATGCGGACATCGCCAAAGCCGCTGAGGATGCCAAGAACATAATAGGCCGCAAAGCTGCCGGGCATTTGAAAATCAAAGATATCGCGATAGGGCACACGGCCCTCATCGTGCATCAGGAAAGCTTCATAAAAGAGCGGCGCTTCGTCGTGTGTGATCGGCCAGCGCACTGAGAATGCGGCTTCGACAAGAAGCAGAGCAGCAAGGAGCGCGAGGATGACTTTGGTCGTGGTTTGCATGATGGTGGCACGTCACTGCGAGCCTGCCAGGGTGAAGCAATTTCCCAGTCGTGAGGGGATTGCTTCGTCGCAGACGCTCCTCGCAATGACATTAAACAAATTTTCCGCCGCTGATTTCTTTTTCGATCAATTGCTTGTTCGCGTCAAACTTCATCTGGACTTCGATTTGCTGAAAGCACCTGCTGCTTCCCATCAACACCTTACGGACAAAGAAAATCTCGCGGTCATCTTCAAACTCATTGGAGAGATCATTGGCGAGATTGATATGACCTTCAATCGTCTCGCCACAGCGATCGCATTTGACGGCGAAGTTGTACAAGCTTGATGAAGGTCGTGCAGGAGCGGAGGAGAATAATTTCTTGAGAAAGCCCATGGTTGCCTTTCAGACCACAGACCATAGACCATAGACCATAGACGTCAGTTGTGGTCAATGGTCTGTCGTCAGTGGTCATTCCTTGAGGATGCCCTCAATCTCATTTAACTCATCATCACTGAACTTCAAATTGCTCAATGCCGCGAGATTATCTTCTAGTTGTTTGACACTACTTGCACCGATCAACGATGACGTAACCACGGGATTCCGCAGAGTCCATGCGATTGCCATTTGTGCAAGGGATTGTCTGCGCTGTTTTGCCAACTCGTTCAGCTTTTGGACTTTCGGAAGATTAACTTTCACATCATCAGGAGTGAGCCAGACGCGCTCGGTTTTCGTGGCCCGCGCCCCAGATGGAATTCCATTCAGGTAGCGGTCGGTCAACTGTCCCTGCGCGAGAGGCGAAAAGACGATGCAGCCAATACCCTCCTCGGCCAGCGCATCCAGCAATCCGCTTTCGATCCAGCGGTCGAACATGTTGTAGGATGGCTGATGAATCAGGCAGGGAGTTCCCATCTCTCGCAGGATTTGCGCTGCGCGCCGGGTCTGCTCCGGGCTATAGCTTGAGATGCCGGCATAGAGAGCCTTTCCCTGTCTGACGGCTGATTCGAGCGCGCCCATCGTTTCCTCAAGCGGCGTATCGGGATCGGGGCGGTGACTGTAGAAGATGTCCACGTAATCGAGGCCCATCCGTTTGAGGGACGCGTCGAGGCTGGCAAGCAGATACTTCCGTGAACCCCACTCGCCATATGGACCCGGCCACATATCATAGCCTGCTTTAGTGGAGATGATCAGCTCGTCGCGGTACGGATGAAAATCCTGCTTGAAAAGCTGACCGAAAGTTTCCTCGGCAGAGCCGGGCGGCGGACCATAGTTGTTGGCGAGGTCAAAGTGCGTGATGCCCAGGTCAAATGCGCGGCGGGCAATGGCGCGGCCGTTCTCGAACACGTCAAGGCCGCCGAAGTTGTACCACCAGCCCAGCGAGATGGCAGGGAGCTTGAGTCCGCTGCGGCCAACGCGGTTATAGGGCATGGAGTCATAACGGGTTTCAGAGGCGAGGTAGGGCATAGAAGTCCTTATTTGTAGATCACTTTGAACCGCTCACAGACCAGCGGCATATCTTCGTTGAATTTTTTTCCAATTCGAGGGAGCGTGCGCGAGAAATAACTGATGTGTGCATCACGCCACTGCTCCAGCGACCGATCCCCTTCGCCCTCGGAATAGGCAAATTCCTCATCTACATCAAAGAAGCGGCAGACATAGACTTCTGTATCCTCAATAATACATAACGGTTCCTGCTTTCCGTTGAGGACAATGGTGATCAGGCCAGGCTCCGGAATGAGCTTGTTCTCGGCTTCCCACTCCCACAGAGAAGAACTGGTCCCGGTTTTGACGCCCTCCAGGATGAGCTTTCCCAGTTCATCCGCCAGTTCCGGTGTATCGCCGAACTGTTCGGCAACATACTCCTTGTGATGGTAGGTCGAATCCAGGAGCGAGCGCGTCCCCAGAAAACGGTGCCAGTAGGCATCAACAGATTCAGTAGTTGATTCAGTCATAAGATATTTTGCTAATAGATAAAAGATTGACAGAACTTCGAGGTTGATCAGTGACTATGTGATTAGAATTTCCACTCTTTCAAGGCTTCCATGGTCTTGTAGGAGGTCAGGTCCAAATGCAGCGGCGTGATGGATACGCATCCCGCCCGCAGTGCGCCGAAGTCCGTGCCGGGTTCATCCACGCCGGTGGGTGCCTCGCCGCCGATCCAGTAATACGGCCTGCCGCGCGGGTCGAGGCGCTGATCCAGGGCGTCTCGATAGACGCGCAGTCCCTGCCGGGTGATCATGAAGCCCTTTAATTCATCTTCCTTCAAGTATGGCACATTGATATTGATCAGCACGTTTTCGGGCAATCCATCTGCAATGACTTTTTCGACAACGCGCCGCGCCACCGACGCCGCGCAGGAATAATCCAGCGGGCCAGTGTGCCCATCCGGCGATTCGAGCGAAACCGCGACGCCCATCACGCCAGCGATCACGGCTTCCATCGCGGCGGTGACTGTGCCGGAGTAAGTCACGTCATGGCCAAAGTTGACATTTGGGTTGATCCCCGAAACGACGATGTCCACGGGTTCCTCGATCAGGCCGAGCAAAGCCAGCGCCACGCAATCTGACGGTGCACCGTCAGAGCTAAACGCCGACGAACCGTCAGCCAGCGTCACTTCGCGCACACGCAGCGGACGCTCCATGGTCTTCACATGCCCTGAAGCGGACCAGTTCTTATCGGGCGCGAATATCGTCACTTTGCCGAGATTGCGCATTTCCTGCGCCAGAGCCAGTAATCCGGGTGCCCACACGCCGTCATCATTTGTAACAAGTATATGCATCTCAATTTCCAATTCTGCTGTCATTGCGAGGGCGATGGTTTTCGCCCGAAGCAATCCCCCATTTCTTGAGGAGATTCTTTTGTCGCAACGAACGCTCCTCGCAATGACAGAAATTTCTAACGATTATAACCCTCCCGACTGTATAATTCTTCCATGCCTCTGCATCGCCAACTGATCCCTGTCTGCTATTTACTGATCACTCTTTTCCCCGCCTGCACTCCTACACCCGGCCCTCCTAAAACGAACATCTTCACCATCATCCGCCTCTCTCCTCCCGCCTTGCTCCAGTTTTCAGAAGACCTGCAGCCGATCAAGGAAATACCCCTTTCTCTTCCTCCGGATTGCAGTATCTTTGACCTTTTCTCCCCACCGCGCGGGATTGTGCTCGCCGTGGAATTATCCTGCTCCTTTGGTCAATCGGTTCTTTTCCTCGACACGGAAACGGGTTCCGCTTCACAAGCATTCTCTGAATCTGACAGTCACTTCCTGGCATGGGCCAGTGACGGTCAGGCAGCTTTCCTCAAAGTGGACTCGGCAGGGAATCCACGCATCATTCGCGCGTATCCCGCTTCGACAACGCTCAGTGCGCAGTTTGTTCCAATCACTGAACTGACCTATGATCTTGCACCGAAACCCAATAGCCCCGATTTCGTCTTCACCTTCTCGCGCGGACTTGTCTTCGGCAGCGAAATGTGGCTGGCTCAAAAAGGTGGACGCGTAGTCCAGCATGTGTATGCGGATCAGTCCAGTTACATCTCGCTCGCGCGCTGGTCGCCGAATGGAAAACAGATCGCGTTCATCAAAATCCCAGATTCGCAGACACCATTCACAGTCGGCGGACTCTGGCTCATGAATGCAGATGGATCCAACGCACACAAACTCGCCGACGCGGATGCGGGTCACGGCTACGCAGTGGACTGGTCACCGGATGGGACACGGCTCGCATTTGTTGTGCGCGAAAACGTAGACGACCCGCGTGCGAACGAATCCGCTGAGGCTTTGATCAGCAACCTTTATATTGTAGATATCGCGAGCAGAGAGATTTCCCAGGTCACAAAATTCACAGAAGGCCGCGCCGAGACTCCACACTGGTCACCAGACGGAAACATGTTGGCCTTCCAATACGTCCTGAATGGTAGAATGGATTTGCAGGTCGTTGATTTGCTGTCGGGTGAAGTCAAAGCTATTTTGACGGAACCAGCCTGCTGTCCGAGTTGGATGCGAAAGTGAGCCCCTTTGCGGAAAATTCTCCTGGTCCTGCTCGTTTTATTAATGACGTCCTGCGGCGCGCCGGCGACACAGATGCCGGCTCCGGCCACTGAACCACGGGCGGCGACGGAAGCACCCATCGCGACAGAGTCGGTGATCGAGCCCTATACCGCATCGTCACCGGAGTTCATCGCGCCCACCTCGACAGCTTTACCAACCTCCACGCCGCTTCCTCCGACAGCCGGATCAACACAAACAGAGACGGCCCTCCCCACCCTCGAACTACCAACAGAACTTGCCAACCCTCCGGCGCGCGTCGCATGGGACGGCGAACCGACCTATCCCGGCGATTCACAACCGGGCTATGACTTTCGCCTGTTCTATGACCCCGAGCTCTGGGCAGTGACGACCGATAATTTTGGGTCGCCGGCTCTCGCACATCGCAGCATCATGGATTGCATCATCGTGCCATCTGTAGGGCACGGCCTGCCTTCCAACATTACAGTAGATCACGAAGTGCGCAAGATAGGTCCTGTGGAGTATGAGATCAGTACCGCTTATTTGAACGGTGTTCCTCAATTTGTCACATATCTCGGAGGCGACTTCAACGTTTACACGGGTTTTGAGCTCTCTTTCAAGGAGCAAACTGACCTTTGCATCAAAGAGGCTGAGACTGTGCTCAGCACCTTGATTTCCATCCCTGTATCGCAAGCCACTCCCGGTCCTTAATTCGCGCTGAGCGGAGTGAGGCCGTGTTCGCCGGTCGAGCGAAGTCGAAGCGCGAGTAAGTTAAAAATATAGGCTTTTACTGGAACCCGTCCTTCGACTGCACTCCTCCAAGACCCTTCGACTTCGCTCAGGGCGCACTCGTCGTTCCGCTCAGGACGAGCATCTCATTCTAGGACGAACCCTCAGAGGGTAATGACTGTGAAGACCCCGCCAAAACTTCGCCGTAAACATCTCTGGCTAATCCTGCTCACCACAGCACTGCTGTTCAGTTCACGCGGCTCATCCAGCCCTGCGTTCGCTGCGCCGCTGCAGGCGGTAACTGCCTTCCTGTATCCTCCCTACCCTGGCACGGCTTCACAAGAATCAGTCTTCGATCACACGTCCCCAAATTATGTCGCGGATGATCGGGTGGTCACGTTCAACGGCGCGAGTGCGAACAAGACTTGCCCTCAACCGGCGCCGCCAGGTACGCCGCCTGCTCAGCCCGGCGTATGCGATGCAGGTTATGGCATTTACTGGTCATACAGCCTCGGTGACTGGCTTGCTTACGATGGACACGATGGCATTGACTATGGCATGAGCTATCGCCCGGTCTACGCCGCGGCGGATACAGACCGCGTGATCTATGCCGGATGGTGGGACCCGCAGAATCACAAGGTCAGCCTGGGACTGTATATCAGGCTGCATCACCCCAATGGATATTCCACATCCTATGGTCACATGAGCGAGGTGGCCGTGCAGACCTGCCCGACCAATGGCTGCGCAGTCTTCCAGCACGGTGAGTGGATCGGCTTCAGCGGGAACACCGGCAACTCGACCGGGCCGCATCTGCATTTGCGCGTGGTCAACCCCGCAGGCAATGTCGTCGATCCCTATGGCTGGACCGGCAGCGGAGCCGATCCCTGGAGGTTCAACCAGTCCGAGTCGTTATGGGTGGCTTATCCCTCGTTGAGCTATCGCGGCGCGCAAATCTTCCCATCCGGAAGTCCGCTGGAATTTCCAGCTTCACCAACGAACGGCATGATCGTAGATGATGCATCCAGCGGGTTCGCCGAAAATCCGTCAGCCTGTTGGACTGTGGCATCGGCATCAGGCTCAACAGGCGGGACGATCCGTTACGTCCGGCCGCGCAACAGTGCGCCGAACTGCACGGGTCAATGGAATTTCCCACAGGGCAGCACGCCCGGCAATTACAACGTCTACATCCGCATCCCATCCATCCATGCCACAAGTGAAGGCACGTTCTACGACATTCAGCATAACGGCGAGAGCGACCGGGTCTTCATCAACCAGGTGGTTTACCCGAATCGTTTCTATGCCCGCGACGGCTGGCTTTACGTGGGCAAATATAACTTCAACAGCGCAGGGAATGAATTCATCAAACTGACGAATCAGACTGTGGATGAATCGGGAACGGTGACCTCAGTGGAAGTAGGACTCGACGCGGTCCAGTTCGTCTTCGTTGGCGATGCGACTCCGACTCCACCGGTGCCTGTCACCGTGACCCCAAGCCTGACACCCACCCTGACGCGGACTCCGACCATCACGAACACGCCTACAGCCACGTTCACGCGGACCGCGACCCGCACAGCGACCAATACACCAACACCCACGATGACACGTACACCAACGCGAACATTTACCCCCACCAATACGCGCACGCCATCGCGGACATCCACAAACACGAATACGCCAACTCCTACCTTTACGCGTACCGCGACGCGCACACCAACAGCCACACGTACTCCAACCGCCACAAGAACGCCAACCAGCACCCGCACATCTACGCGGACATTCACTCCCACCAAAACACGTACACCATCGCGGACTCCGACGCCCACAAGGACGAGTCGAGCTACGGCGACGCCGCTGTACTACAAGGTCAAGGTCTATTTTGCGAAGCGCACCCGGTTGGATGCGAACAACCCGCCTTTCGAAGTGTTC
>JAKOVF010000416.1 GCA_029782225.1 Chloroflexota bacterium
GTTGAGCGCAAGGAATTTCCGAAGGACATGCCGATCGAGGAAGGCATTGAGATGCACGTAAGCGATGATGAAGGCCAGTCACGTTACGCGCGTATTGACAGCATTGACGGCGATACGGTGCGCCTGAGCTTCAATCATCCACTGGCAGGCATGGAGTTGCACTTCAATGTCAAGGTGATCGGTCTGCGTGAACCCACGGCAGAAGAACTCGAGCATGGACATGTCCATGACGGTGGGCATCATCACTAATACAGCTCGCGCCGCCGTACCCTTTCGGGCACTTTCCTCGGCGGCGTTGGAGGCAGACAAAACAAGCTGCGCCGCGAATGCTATTCGCGGCGCAATGATTCTATTGGGAAGTCTGATAACTCATCCTATTCGTTGGAGGCCTCTGTTGATAGGGATTTACGTGCTGCAATCCATCTTCTTCCAAGACGGAATCCGATCACCAGCAGCACAATTCCCAATAGTACGCCGCCGAAATCACTGACCACCTGGCTGACCGCTTCCCATTGAGTGCCGAAGATATAGCCGAGTCCGCCATACAGGATGATCCACATTGCCTCTCCGAGAAAGTCGGGAAGCATAAATCGCGAGAACTTATAGCCGCTTCCGCCTGCGATGAGATTGACAGGGATGGCCAGTGCGGTCACCAAAAACCGTGTCAAGAAGATAGACTGCCAGGCGTTTTCCTCAAAATAGCCCCTGGCGCTGATCCATTCTGAGGACTTTCCCAGGCGTCTTTCCACCCAATTTTTTCCATAATGTCCAAGGCTGAAACTGAGCGCGTCACCCAGCAATGCGCCAGCCAGTCCGAAGAGCGCCATTTGGGGCCAGGAGAAATATCCCTGCTGGGAAAATGCACCGACCGCGATCAGCGTGAACGATGCGCCTATGGGCAGCCCCAGCGCGCCCAGAAAAAGATTAACGGCGAACAATGGCGCACCGTAATTGATCACCTGCGTCAGCAGAAATCCCGAAATCGAGTCACTCATGGTTTTGGAGTTACCGGTAAACTCATAGGTGTAAGTGAGACGGCCGGCAGGATCTCATGTTCCTGAAAAGCCAGAACCGCCTGCTGAACCCGTTCAAGGACAAATCCTTTATCGATTGGAAAATATTGTTCATTGATCTCTTCCAGGCTCTTTCGGCGATTATCCGTTTCTGGAATCTCGAGCGCATCAAATAGAGTCTGGTCGGGCAATCCATACGTATGAGCAATATATGGGATCGTCATCCATTCGCGGATCAGGGATGCATCCGTTATCGTAGCTAAAGGCTGCGGGCGCAGCGGAAGGCCTCCTCGCCGGATGACGTGGACGAGTCGGAAGCCAAAAAGCAAGATGATCGCGGCTCCAAGGCCGATCAATAATCCCACCCAAAGCTTTCTATTCACATCAGTCCTGCCACTCCAATTCGAAGTCGCCCACTGCAACCGTATCGCCTTCCTGAATCCCTGCTTTGCGCAGGGCCTCGTCCACGCCCAGAGCTGCCATCAAGCGCTGGAAGCGGCGGACAGAACCATCGTGTTCCCAAAAGGTCATCTTGGCGGAGCGCTCGATCGCCACGCCGCTGACGCGCCAGGTGCCGTCATCTTCGCGTGTGATCTTGTAATCGCGCGGGTCTTCTTTGGGACGATAGACCGGCATGGGCGCCTCAACTTCTTCGATGGGCGGCGTCTCTGTCAGTTTTTGTGCAGCGGCCAACAGCAAGTCGCGTGTATTGGTACGCGCCAAAGCTGAGATTGTCATGAACTCAACTTTTAATTTTTTGAATTTCTTTTTGATATCTGCGATTCTTTCCTGGACTTCGGGCTGGTCAATTTTGTTGAGCGCTACGATCTGAGGCTTTTTCCCAAGATTTGGATCGAACAGTGATAGCTCCGAATTGATCTGTGAGTAGTCCGCTACTGGATCTTCAGACAGGCCATCGAGCAAATGGATGAGGACGCGTGTCCGCTGGATGTGGCGTAGAAAATCGTGACCCAGTCCTGCGCCTTCATGCGCGCCTTCAATCAGACCGGGGATATCGGCCAGCACGACCGTTGTATCTTCGTCAATGTTTGCCACGCCGAGATTGGGTTCCAGTGTGGTGAAAGGATACGCCGCGATCTTCGGCTTTGCATTGGTCAGGACCGAGAGCAGCGTGGATTTGCCTGCATTCGGGACGCCGATCAGCCCAATGTCCGCGATCAGCTTGAGTTCCAGTTTGATGCGTTTCTCCTCAAACGGTTCACCTCTTTCAGCAGTGCGAGGCGCCTGATTACTGGAAGTCGCAAAGTGCTGATTTCCGCGTCCGCCGCGCCCGCCTTTGCAGATGGTCAAGCGTTGACCGGGTTTGGTCAAGTCACCGATTAAATCGCCGGTCTCCGCGTCATAAAGCACCGTGCCTGGTGCCACGTAAATAATGAGATCATCACCACCATGACCGGTCATTTGGGCCGGCCCACCGTTGACGCCGTTCTCCGCGGCGAACTTCTGGTTGGGCCGAAAAGCCGAAAGCGTGTTGAGCGTGGACTTGACTTCAAAGATGACATCGCCGCCCTTGCCACCGTCGCCGCCATCCGGCCCACCACGCGGGACAAATTTCTCGCGGCGGAAATGCACCATGCCGTCGCCGCCCTTCCCTGAACGAACTTGAATTTCAACTTGATCTATAAACATGCACTGATTATAAACTGCATGCAGAAATTTCTTGACAACATTCGCCTGGCGGGTGTATAAGCGCTGTGCAACTTGAATTGTCCTCGTTAGGCCAGGCGGCTGCAAAATACACAAGCCATTGTCCTGAAACGTCGAAAGACGCCAAAGGGTATACCAGGTGAAGTCGGCATAAGGCTTTACCCAACATGGCTGGGACTGGGGAAATGTCCCTACGATATGCAGTGCTGAAGCTCGACCAGAGAGGCGGCGTTTGTTGACGCGTGTTTGTATGCCTCCTGGTTCGTTAACGGGAGGTTTTCATTTTGCCGGTATGTGAGGCCGGCTGTGTCATCCTGAGGGAGCGTTCTTACGCGACCGAAGGATCTCGTTCGTCGTGGTAGATTCTTCGCCGCTACGCGGCTCAGAATGACACATCCAAGCAAATCTACACACATGCTGCAAGGAGGTTGTCGCGTGGACGCGGATAGTGATGATAAACAGATTTCTCCCTCGCGAAAGAACGATTCGCACGAGCTGCCATGCCTGCATCTCTCAGATAATCTCCCCTTGTGTCCGCCGGGTCGGTAAAAGATTCGGGTTGGCGCAAGCCGGGGATATGGATGCAGGAAACGGGTCGAGTTGAATCGCCTTTCGCTCAAGCGGAGGCGATTTTTTTTCGCCTCCATGCGTAACCCGTCATTGCGAGGAGCCGTTGTACGGCGACGAAGCAATCTTCTCACATCAGGAGATTGCTTCGCCAGCGAGCGGCTCGCAATGACAAATTAGAAATAATGGAGGTACGTATGGCTTTCCTGAGCGAAATCCTCGGCCACACCATCACTGACTTTGATGGCCGCTATATTGGAAAACTGGAAGACTTGATCGCGCGTGAACTTGCGGATGCAACGCATCCGGTGGTGGATGCGGTGGTGATCAAGGACAAGAACAAACTCATCATGGTGTCCTATACACTGGTGATGGCGTTGTTCGCGCCCTCGATCCCTCTCAAATGTCGGGCGGATGAAATTCCGCCGTATGAACCAACCGAAAACGACATCTTTCTCTCCCGTGATGTTCTCGATAAGCAGATCATTGATACAGACGGCGCGCGTGTGGTGCGCGTGAACGATCTGGAATTGGTGCGCGTCAATGGGACGTTGTATGTGGGGAATGTGGATATCGGCTTGATGGGCGTCCTGCGCCGCATGGGTGTTGCAAAGGCGACCCAGCGCCTCACTTCGACCCTTCACCTGCCTGCCCCGCAGGCATTTATCTCGTGGGATGATGTCGAACTCCTGCGCCACGACCCGTTCATGCGACTGCGCGTTCCCGTGGAGAGCATCTCCGAACTGCATCCCGCCGATGTGGCTGAGATCATCAGCGACATGAACAAACTTGAAGGCGGGCAAATTCTCGAAGCACTCAACATGGAACAACTCGCTGATACCCTGGAGGAAGTGGAAACTGAATTCCAGGCAGATCTGGTCGAGAACATGTCCGATGAAAAAGTAGCAGACCTGCTCGAAGAGATGGAACCGGACGAAGCCGCCGACCTGCTGGCTGAACTGCCTGAACAACGCAGTCATAGCCTGCTGGCTTTGATGGATAAGGAAGAATCGGACGATGTCCGCAAGCTGCTGGCCTATCCGGAAGATTCCGCGGGCGGCATCATGACAACCGAGTATGCCTGCGTGCCACCGAATGTCACCGCGGACGAAGCCATCCGTTATTTGCGCCAGACTGCCACCGATGCGGAAACTGTGTTCTATGTCTACGTGACCGATACACAAGACCATCTCCTCGGCGTCTTTTCCCTGAAGAACCTGATCTTTGCCGAGCCGTCCACGCGGGTGGAGGACTTTATGGAAGACCGCGTGAAGAGCGTGAATCTGACGGATGACCAGGACGAGGTCGCGCAGGAAATTACCAAGTATGATTTGCTGGCGATCCCCGTAGTGGATGAGCAAAACGTCATGCACGGAATCGTCACAGCGGACGATGCTCTGGATAAAGTCATCCCGACGGCATGGAAGAAGCGCCTGCCTCGCTTTTACCGCTAATAGGAGGCACCATGAACAACACAATCTTCATCAATCGCAATCGGGGCCTCTGGTCTTCGCTGTGGAAAAGAATCCTGGTGATTCTGGCGGTATTTGGACCGGCAACCATCACCGCCATGGCGGACAACGATGCCGGCGGCGTGGCGACCTACTCCATCGCTGGCGCGAAGCTCGGATATCCCATCCTCTTCCTACTGCCTGTCATCACTTTGCTGCTGGC
The DNA here is from genome assembly GCA_029782225.1 of Chloroflexota bacterium. GTDB lineage: Bacteria > Chloroflexota > Anaerolineae > Anaerolineales > Villigracilaceae > JAKOVF01. The sequence continues at coordinate 4,923 of JAKOVF010000416.1, forward strand.
GCTGACCCAGGAAATGGGAATGCGCCTGACAGTTATCACGCGCCGCGGACTGGCGGACCTGATCCGCGAGCGCTACGGCGTGCGTGCCTCCGTTTTTATGTTTGGCACGCTGTTGATCGCAAATCTTGGAACGCTGATCACTGAGCTTTCCGCGGTCAAGACGACCAGTGGCATGTTTGGAATTCCATCTGTACCAGCAGTGATCGTGGTGGTGATTATCGCCTTCGTCCTGATCACGCGCGGCAATTACAAGATGACTCAGTCCATCATGCTGGTGGCCTGCCTGTTCTTCCTGGTTTATATCTTTTCAGCCGTTAAAGCCCGTCCCGATTGGAACCTGGCCCTTTCCAATCTCGCATATCCGCACGGAGTGGAATTCACTCCTCTGTACATGAAGGATTATCTGATCATCGGCATGGGCGTGCTCGGCACGACGATCACGCCGTGGGGCCAGTTCTTCATCAGCAGCTTTGCCTACGACAAGAAGATCGAAAAGGGAAAAGTGGGACTATCCCAACTGGAAACCTATTGGGGCGCCTTCCTCACCGATTTCTTCTCCTTCTTCATGATCGTCGCGACTGCCGCGACCCTGTTTGTCAACCATGTCGTTCTGGATTCCGGTGAACGCGCCGCGCTGGCAATCGCTCCTTTTGCCGGAAAGATCGCCTCGCAGATGTTTGCGATCGGCATTCTCAATGCCGGCTTCATGGGATTGGTGATCGTCTCCCTCTCCACGGCCTACGCCTTTGCAGAGTTCTTCGGCCTCTCCGGCAGCCTCGATGATTCTTTCAAGAAGAGCAAAACCTTCTACATTCTATACATTGCCCAGTTATTGATTGCGACCTTGTTCGTGCTGCTGACAAATGTAAGCCTCTTCCAGGTTGCGCTGGTGACCCAGATCATCAATGCCATTGGATTGCCGCTGGTCTTTTACTTCCTGATCAAATTGACCAGTGACCGGGACTTGATGGGCGAATTTGTCAACAATGCATTCCAAAAGAACTTTGCCAGTATCAGTTCAGTTGTAATCGTGTTGGCATCCGCATTTACGATCGTTGCAGTATTCCTTAAGCTGTAGAAATATAATCAGACGGCAATCAGCAAGAAAGTGGTTGTCATCGAAACCGAGATTTTGAACTTTCCTTTCGAGCACAAATGGCCTCCATACAGACTATTTTCCAGACGAATGTCCCTCAGAGGCGTGCCACGCTCGCAGACGGCGTGGTCCTGCTCAGCCTGGCAGTGGTGTTCTATGCTGGGTTGACTCTGGCGGCGAATTTTACGCACGCCCAGGCTCCTGTCGAGCAAATCTCGTTGGCGCCCGGGGCAATACCGCTCTATACGCTTTTCTCCGTGACGCGTATGCTGGCGGCCTATATTCTTTCCACGCTGTTCACCCTGATTTACGGGCGGATGGCAGCCTATAACCGCCGCGCCGAACGAATCATGATGCCATTACTGGATGTGCTTCAATCCGTACCTATTCTCTCCTTCCTGCCAGTGGTGCTTCTCAGCTTGAGCGCTGTCATGCCGCAGCGTGCTGCCGCTGAACTTGCTTCGATTGTTCTTATATTCACCTCCCAGGCCTGGAACATGACCTTTGCCTGGTATCAGTCTCTTACTACTATTCCAAAGGAATTGCGTGAGGCAAGCGCGATCTTCCGCCTGAATCGGTGGATGAATTTCAAGAGCCTTGAATTGCCCTTTGCGGCCATCTCTCTGATCTGGAACAGCATGATGTCCTGGGCGGGAGGCTGGTTCTTCCTGATGGCGGCTGAAATATTTACAGTTGGGCAGGAGTCTTTTCGCCTGCCGGGTCTGGGCGCCTATTTGCAGGCCGCCGCCTTCCAGGGAAATCTGAAGGCTCTTGCCTGGGGACTTGGCACGCTGATTGTCGTTATTGTCATCATGGATCAGTGGATCTGGCGTCCGCTGCTGGCGTGGGCTGACCGCTTCAAGATCGAAATGGCCGAAAGCGACAACCCGCCTACCTCCTGGTTTTATGATTTGGCACATAATGCCCGCATAGTCCGCTGGTTCGAGAATCGGATTGCCGCCCCTCTATTCGAGTGGATTGATCTTACGCTCATCCGGCGTTATCCAATGGAAGATGTCATTGGCGGAAGCGACGAAAAGCCGGGCGCAGGTTTTTACCTGTCAGCCGTTCTGGGAGCGGGCCTCCTGATCTACGGAGCCTATCGCCTCGGGACTACCTTTTTCCTGCTGCCGCTAAATGAATGGTTCCTCATCCTGAGCGGCGTCTTCGCTACGATGCTGCGCGTGTTTATTTCCCTTGCCATTGCCATGCTGTGGACGATCCCCGTTGGTTATGCCATCGGCTCGAATCCCAGGGTTGCCAGTTGGCTTCAACCGATTGTGCAGGTAGTGGCTTCACTCCCGGCAACCGCGTTATTCCCCATCCTGGTCGCGGCATTGGCGTCTCTGTATGGTGGGTTGAACCTCTCGGCAGTCCTGTTGATGCTCATGGGCACGCAGTGGTACTTGTTGTTCAATATCATTGCCGGCGCGGCGGCGATCCCACAGGATTTGAAATACACATCATCCCTTCTGGGAATCAGGGGCTGGGAACGCTGGCGCACTTTAATCCTTCCCGCTTTGTTTCCTTTCATCGTTACAGGTTCAATTACTGCGAGCGGCGGCGCGTGGAACGCCAGCATCGTTGCCGAATATATCCAATTCGGCGGGAAGACTCTTAGCGTGACCGGTATCGGCGCGGTGATTGCGTCCGCCACAGCTAGCGGGAATTATGCACTTTTGCTGGCATCCACTCTCAGCATGATTCTGACCGTCGTTCTCATCAATCGTCTGCTCTGGCGGCGGCTCTATCGTCTCGCCGGAGAACGTTTCAAAATGGAGTGATGAGCATGATTACACCGACACCTACACTTCTCGAAGTCCGCAGCGTTAATCAAATGTATGGCAGCGGCGACCGTCGCTTTACGGCGGTGCAGAATATCAATTTAAGTATGAAAGAAGGGGAATTCGTTGCGCTTGTCGGTCCCTCCGGCTGTGGAAAGAGCACGCTTTTGCGAATTATCACTGGATTGAACAAGCCAAGTTCAGGCGTCGTGCTTTATCGCGATAATGTGCTGACGGGCGTCAATCCTCATGCGACCATCGTCTTTCAAACCTTCGCACTATTTCCCTGGTTGACTGTCCAACAAAACGTGGAAATTGCTCTCAAAGTGCGGGGTGTCCCGGCAGAGGAACGCGCAAGTAGGGCCGTTGCTCTTCTTGATAAAGTGGGTCTCGATGGATTTGAGAATGCCTATCCGCGCGAGCTTTCCGGCGGCATGCGCCAGAAGGTCGGTTTTGCGCGTGCCATGGCTGTGGAGCCGGAGTTGCTGTGCCTGGATGAGCCATTTTCTGCACTGGATGTGCTTTCTGCAGAAGCTCTGCGCGGCGAATTGCTGGAATTGTGGACAGCAGGCGATATTCCAACCAAGGCAATCCTGATGGTGACACACAATATTGAAGAAGCCATTTCATTGGCCGATCGTGTCGTTGTAATGGATAAGCAGCCGGGACGTGTGGTTGCAGATCTGACTGTGGATTTGCCCCATCCTCGTCATCGCAAATCACCGGAGTTTATTGCAAAAGTGGATCTGGTATATGCCACATTGTCCGGACAAACAGAACCTGAGTCATTGGAGATGGGCAGCGCACCGGGCGAGCCGGGCCGCACACGCACCCTGCCGGATGTACAGGTTGTTAACCTTGCCGGGCTGTTGGAAGCCCTGGCAGAAAAGCCAGATGACCGCGCCGATATTTACCAGATCGTTGAAGAACTCAAGGTCGATTCAAATCAGTTGTTCCTGCTGCAGGAAGCTGCCGAAATGCTGGGGTTTGCCACTGTTTCCAAAGGCGATATCACTTTGACCACACTGGGGCAGACTTTTGTGGATGCATCCATCCTGGCGCGTAAAGAGATCTTTGCCACGCGCATTCGGCGTCTACCGATGTTCCGCTGGCTGTTGAACATACTTGCAAAGGCAGATAAACATGAATTGGAATGGGATGTGATCCAATCGGCTTTGGAATTGGAATTTCCCCCGGAGGAAGCCGAGAAACAAGTGGAGGTTGCCGTAAACTGGGGACGCTATGCCGAGTTGATGTCTTATGACGACGGCAAGGCGACCATTTCGCTGGAGGAGCCTGGAAAAATATAGTGGACCGATCATGTTATTGGTTCATCGATCGTCATCTTATCGTTAACCGTGTGAAAGCCAGACACCCCAAAGGAGCATTCATGAAAAACGGACTTACAGTTTACGGCCTTGATAATTTGATTAAATCGAGAGACTTCAAAGCCATTCGCGAGCACACGAAGAATTGGAGGCCAGCCGACCTTGCCAACTTGATGGAGCCGTTATCGGCGGAGAAAGAAGCGGTTGTCTTCCGGCTCCTGCCGCGTGAGCAGGCTGCCAGGGTATTCTCTTATCTTCAGCGTCGACGTCAGGAAGACCTGCTCAAGGCCATGGCGGATCGAGATGTCATCAAAATAATGAACGACATGTCGGACGATGACCGTACCACATTGCTGGAGGAATTACCGGCGAAGGTTACCCAACAATTACTGAATAAACTCTCATCTCGGGAGCGCTCCATCGCATCGCAGTTACTTGGTTATCCAGAGAATAGCGTTGGGCGTTTGATGACTCCCCACTTTGTCCGTGTGCGTCCGCAATGGACCATTTCTTATGCTCTGGATCATATGCGCCGCTATGGCCTGGACAGCGAGACCATCAATATGGTGTATGTCATTGATAAGGGTGGCAAGCTCATAGACGATCTGCGCATCCGTCAGATCCTGCTTGCCGCGCCGAAGAGCCATGTCTCGGATATTATGGATTCGCGTTTCATCGCACTCAAAGCGACAGATGAACGCGAGACTGCGGTGCGGGCCATCAAGGATGCAGACCTGCCCGCTTTGCCGGTCACAGACACTCAAGGTGTACTGCTCGGAATCGTCACTGTGGACGACATCCTCGATGTTGCTGAAGAAGAGGCTACGGAAGATATCCAGAAGATCGGTGGTTCGGAGGCGCTCGAGGAGCCTTACATGAAGATTGCAATATCGAAGATGGTCCGCAAACGCGCTACCTGGCTGGTGATCCTGTTCCTGAGCGAGATGTTGACTGCCACTGCCATGGGCAAGTTTGAAAATGAAATTGCGAAAGCCGTTGTCCTTTCCATTTTTGTTCCGCTTGTGATTTCGAGCGGTGGCAATTCCGGTTCGCAGGCATCCACTCTGATCATCCGCGCCATGGCAGTGGGGGAGGTACACCTGCGGGACTGGTGGCACGTGATGCGGCGCGAGGTCTTGTCCGGTCTGTCGCTCGGCGGCATTCTGGGCGTGATCGGCGTGATCCGCATTTCGGCCTGGCACTATCTTTTCCATTCCTATGGCGAACACTGGTTCCTGCTGGCACTGACCGTTGGCATTGCCCTGGTTGGTATTGTGCTCTGGGGGTCGCTCGCAGGTTCCATGCTCCCGTTCCTCCTGCGACGCATTGGCCTCGACCCGGCAACCTCGTCCGCGCCGTTCGTGGCGACACTGGTGGATGTCTCTGGGCTGATTATCTATTTCACGGTGGCCGCTTTTATACTGCGTGGGACGTTATTGTAAGATCGGTGACTTCATCCGTCTTTTCAAAAAAAGCTATTGCCAAAATTTGAGATATATGTCACAATCAAATTGTCCCGTTTAGGATGCCCCCCTCATCCTGGACGGGACATTTTTTGCCAAAACATCCGGAAGGACTTCTCCTTTGGGATGTTCCAGAACGATGGATTCAGCGGTAAATCGGGAGACAAACTCCATTTGTCCGTAGATAAGTTGGGCATACCTTTCGCTGGTTGGCAAAGCGGCGAAACCTTCGATCTAATTCTGGGACAGGTCCTTACTTCAACGCAAACGTGACGCTGACTTCTGCCCGGATCGAAATCTGTCCGGCGCTGACGGGACTATCTTCATCCGAAGGTGTTGCGCTGCCAGAAGATGGAGCTGCATTTTGGACGGCGTTCTGTGTCCACAAATTCTGATTGTTCCCACCGTACCACCAATTCCAGCCATTGAAATAGGACCAGGTGTTCTCGCTAATGTTGAGAACGCAATCCGTGTCCGCGCCCGCCGCGTTGGCCAGGGCGGCGGCTTTTTCTTTGGCGGCTGTCATCGCCATCTCCCGCGCCTGATCACGATACTTTCGCAGTTCGCTGGTATAGAACTCCACATTGACCACTTGATTGGCACCCGCCTGGAAGGCCGTGGCAATGGCCTCGCTGGTTTTGTCCACGCTGCGTATAGTAATGGAAATTGCATTATGGATGCGATAGCCTTTGATGGAAAGCGAATCATAATCTTCATATAATGGCTCGATCACATACCAATCGGTTGAGATATCTTTGGCCTCGACGCCGAGTGCTTTGACTGCTTTGATCACATTGTTGATGGTTGCTGCGTTCCTCGCCTGGACTTCCTTTGGCGTTCTTCCGTTGGATTGGACTCCAAGTTGGATCAGTGCACGATCAGGCACAACATTGACCACTGCTGTGCCGCTGACTTGAACGGTACGGTCTGTGTTGCAAGAGGTTGCGGTTGTTAGCGGAGTTTGCGGCTCAGGGGTCGGTGTGGCGGCGTGAGCGTTGAGGTTTGGCAGACCTGTCGTGAGCAGGATTAAGATCAAGACAAGCGCCAGAACCGTATTGACAATGGTGGAAATGTGTTTCATAGGAATCTCCTGTTGGGAAAGATGATGCTGACAGGATATTCCTCTGATGAGTCAGAAATGTGTCAGGGTGTGGGCAGTTGGGAGGCAGTTCGGGAGTCGAGAGTCTCCCGACTTTGTCCGATGTCAGGAGACATCGGACCCAGGAAGCCAAAACGAAATCGTTGTCCCCTGTCCTTCGATGCTGTGTGCGGATATATGTCCACCTTGTGCATTGACCAGCGACCGCGCGATGGCGAGTCCCAGTCCGGTCCCACCATCCTGACGATTGCGCGAGGGATCGACGCGGTAGAAGCGCTCGAAGATGAAGGGTAAATGCTGTGCAGAGATGCCAGTCCCCTGATCGGTGACCGAACTTTCGACGCCGTTATCTGCTTCTTTGATGGTGATTGTGATGGTTGAATTTTCTGGCGAGTGACGAATGGCATTATCAAGCAGGTTATCGATGACCTGGGATAGTCTGTCAGGGTCAGCAAGGACAAGGGGGTGCGACGCACTCACGACTTTCAGCATAACTTCTCGCCGCGACGCCAATCCGGAGAAGACATCACAGCGCGTTCTTGCCAGCTCGGCCAGGTTCACCGATTGCAGGCTGAGTTGTAACGATCCTGCATCTGCGCGCGTGAGCACGAGCAATTCATTGACAAGACGAACCAGCCGATCCGTCTCCCGCTGCATGGATGTGAGCAGTGGTCCGCGTCCTTCTGTGTCGTCGAGCGCGCCGTCCTCGAGGGTTTCAATCGTCCCTTTGATGACGGTCAGCGGAGTCCGCAGTTCGTGGGTGACATCGGCGATGAAGGCCTTCTTGGCTTCGTCGGATTGACGCAGGCTTTCGGCCATGTCATTGAAGGTGCTGCTCAGGCTGTGCAGTTCAGCGATGTTGCTTTTTGTCTCGACGCGTTGTTTCAGGTAGCCTTTTGAAATCGCATTCGCCGCGCTGGCTAAATTTTCGAGTGGACGTGCGATCTTGCGCGCAAGCAATGTCCCTGCGAGAGTGGAAAGTAAAACAGCAAGGATAATAGCGCCGATCAATTCAACAATAATAGTGGCGGGTAATCCCATAGCGGGCAGGGGAGTAGCGATGTAAACGATGCCAGTGATCTTTCCGTCATCTGCAAAGACAGGTGCGGCAGCATAAAGCACGCGTTGATTGCTGAGAACACGTCGGAGCGCGGTGGCGAGAGTCCCTTTCAGAGCGGCCTCAATTTCGGGGCGCTTCACCAGTTCCGAGGTCGGGATGGATACGTACCCTTCCGCGGCGGGCATTTGCGTGAACCCGTCCGCCAGTGGCAAACCGACTACGACGGCGCCTCCTTCATTCAAAAGCCGCGTGTGAATCCCGGGCGTCACGTTGGATGTTTGCAAATAAGGCTGGGCGGGTTCGGTCGGAAGCGTTGTGCCTTGCAAAGCCGTCGCGATGAGTTGCGCCTGTGCGAGCAGATTTTCGCGCTGGGTATTCACGTAAAGGCGCTCGACTGCCAGCCAAGCAAGCACGCCGGCAAGCGTCATGCCGAGGGCAAGCACGAGCAGATAGTTGAGGGAGAGTCGGGCGCGGATGGAATACATGGTTTAAACACGAAGGACACTAAGGTCACGAAGGGGGAAGCACCTTCGGATTTTCCTTCGAGCCCGCTTGCCCCCGCACTTTGGGGGTCGTGTCTTTTGTGGTGGAGATTCTGTACCCCAGCCCGCGCACGGACTCGATGCAATCGGCTGCGGGCGAGGCTTCGCGAAGTTTTGCGCGCAGACGTTTGACGGCGCTATCCACAGCGCGCGTGTCGCCGACGTAATCGTAGCCCCAGGCTTGTTCGAGCAGGCGTTCACGCGTCAGGACGCGCCCGGAGTTGATCAGCAGACGATGGAGCAGGTCGAACTCCAGGCGGGTGAGTTCGATGGCTGTATCCGCCACCGTCACCACGCGGCGTTCCACATCGATGAGCAGTCCACCGGGGCCGCGCAGCAGCGTCGACGGCTCACCTTCCGGGCTTTGCGCGCGTCGCAGCACAGCTTTGACGCGTGCCATCAGCTCGCGCACGCTGAACGGCTTGGTGACGTAATCGTCCGCACCGATCTCGAGGCCGACCACGCGGTCGATCTCTTCGCCGCGGGCGGTGATCATAATGATTGGCACGCCGCTGGACTTGCGGAGCTCGCGGCACACATCCAGCCCATCCAACTGAGGAATCATCAGGTCGAGCAGGATGAGATCGGGCTTGGATTCTTGCGCGAGACGCAGCGCGGTGCGTCCATCGGCGGCGGTCAACACATCGTAATGGGATTTGCGGAGATTGTAGGCCAGCAGGTCAGTGACCGCGGGTTCATCGTCCACGACGAGGATGCGGGGAGGCATGTGCGGAGGATAACATGGATTTGTGGCAGGAGTGTGTCAGGAGGAATGCATATGAACTACGGAGGGTACTCAGCACACAAAGAATCAATAATCGACCTGTCACTCTGACAGGCCGGATATCAAACCAACCAACTACAAAACTGTCATGATAAAATGCCGCCCGGAGAAAATCAAATGCCAGATAAAAAATATTCGATCAACTGGGAAAACGATGAGCCGGTCTCATTCGAGGTGGATGGTGTCGCATACGAAAGCCTCGACCAGGTCCCTGATGAAGCCGACCGGGAGAAGCTCACAGCCATGATGGATGCCTCCATCGAGCAGCAGTTCGAGAAGGAATTCAAAGATTTCGACAAGGAATTTGAGAAGGATTTTGAAGCCAACAAGAAAAGCTCTGCCAACGCGGAGAAGCTTACTCTGGGAATCTTCTCGGGGGTCGCCGCGCTTATGCTGTTGATCGCAGCGATTTCATCTTTCAGCGCCGTGAGAAGGCTGGGCAGCGAGGCAAGCGCTCCCGGCCGCGTGGTGGATGTCGTCAAGCAGCGCGAGTATGTAAGCCAACAGGATAATATTGTCCGCGATTATTATTATCCTGTGGTCGAGTTTACTTCCAGCGACGGTCGCTCTCACACCGCACAGATGACTGAAGGCAGCCAGTCACCTTACTATGAAGTCGGAGATGAGGTCACAGTGCGATATAACCAGCAGCACCCGCTGGATGCCCGCATCAAATCTGCTGGCAGTGATGCCCTGATGTGGATTCTGCCCGGCATCACCGGTGTGCTGGGGCTTGCCTTCCTCGGTGCGGTTATTGCTGTGCGCAAGTTAATGCCGCCAGAGGAATGATCTTTGTTAATGAACAGGCATAAGACGACCCTCGAAATCCCCACCCACGGCAAGGGACTGCACGATATCACGGAGAATGTCCGTACTCAGTTGCATACCTGGGGTGTGAAGGAAGGCATGTGCTTTCTCTTCCTTCCTCATACTAGCGCGTCTCTGATAGTGAGCGAAAACTGGGATCCAACCGCCCGCGCCGATTTAGAGACTTTCATGGAGCGTCTCGTTCCTGAACAGCATAGCTGGTACACCCACGATCTGGAAGGTCCCGACGACGCGACCTCCCATATCCGTTCGATGTTGACGGAGACCAGTCTGACGATCCCTGTCGATGATGGAAACCTGTCGCTCGGGACGTGGCAGGGGATATATCTCTTCGAGCACCGTGCCCGTCCACACCGGCGCACGGTGTTGATGCGCGTGTTGAGCGTGGAATAGAAACAACAAAAAGTCGGCTTGCCACTGAGGCAAGCCGACTTTTCAATTACTCACTAATTCTGTTAGTCCAGAAGCGACTGCGGGATATTCCCGCCGTTCTCGGCGATCTTCTTCAATACTGCCTTGTGCAGCCACGTGTTCATCTTGGCTGAGTCGTTCATCAGTTCGGGCGGACAGTTAAGCTCTTTTGCAAGTTCAGTGCGTGCCTCACGGCTGCTGTCAATGCCCAGGACTTTCAACAGATCCACGATGGAGACCTTCCAATCGAGGCCTGAGCCTTCGGCCATCTTTTCCAATTTCTTGACCACATCCACTTCCGAAACTGCCTCGACCTTTGGAGGTACAGGCGTATTGGGGACAATGGTAGGCCCGCCCATGGTCGGCGTTGCCGGCTTGGCAGCGGACGCCGCGGGAGCGGCTGGTTTTGCAGGGACAAAAGTGGTCGGCATATGGGTCGGCGTGGCGGCTGGAGCTGCCGGCTTTTGCTCCTCCTTCTTATGAAGGCCAAGCTTATCGAGAATGTTACTAAAGAAACTCATTGCAGAATCCTTTCTCTGGTTGGGATTTGAACGTGCATCGAAACGACTGACTACTGGATTGCGTTTGATAAGCAACGCATCCAAAGCAGGTTGCCACATCTATTGTATATCAAAAAAGCATTATTCCCAAACAGGTTTTCTTAATGAATAGTCGGCCTGTCTCAACGACAAGCCGACCATCATACTGCTTCACCTGCGAGCGACCCTTCGTGTTTGGTTCAGTCTCACGACAAACCCGGCGGGTTTCCGCTGCTCCTTATTCTTTACTCTCTTACTTCTTTTTCCCAAACCTCTGCATCAGAATATCCGCCAGTGTGGGCTGACCAATTTCCTGCAATTCATAGCGGACTCGCTGTGAAGGCTTGTTCATCTTGATCACGCGCGTCAGGTCAATTGGCGTTCCAACGATGACCAGATCCACGTCGGACTTGTTGATCGTCTCTTCCAGATCCCTGGTCTGCGCTTCGCCATAACCCATCGCAGGGAGGATCGGGCCCGTCTTCGGATACTTGGCATAGGTTGCCGCGATGGATTTCACTGCAAATGGACGCGGGTCCACGATTTCCTTCGCGCCAAAGCGTCGGGCTGCGATGTAACCAGCGCCATAGGCCATCTCACCGTGAGTCAGAGTCGGGCCATCTTCCACTACCAGCACACGCTTGCCGCGGATCTCTTCCGGGTTATCCACAAACAGCGGGGAGGCGGCTTCGATCTGGATCGCCTTGGGATTCAACTGCCGCAGAGATTCATGTACCTGGATCACTTTATCGGGGTCGGCTGTATCAACTTTGTTGATGACGAACACATCCGCCATGCGGACGTTGGTTTCGCCGGGGTAATACTTCGTCTCGTGACCGGCGCGGTGCGGGTCGGCTACCACAATTTGCAGGTCCGGCACATAGAACGAGAAGTCGTTGTTGCCGCCGTCCCACAGCACGATGTCCACTTCCTGCTCGGCCTGGCGCACGATCTTCTCGTAATCCACGCCCGCGTAGACGATCACACCATTGTCAATGTGCGGCTCGTATTCCTCGCGCTCCTCGATCGTGCACTCGTGCTCGACCAGGTCATCATAATCCGCGAAGCGCTGGACTTCCTGTCGGACCAAATTTCCATAGGGCATCGGATGCCGGATCGCGGCGACTTTGTATCCCATATCCCGCAGGATGAGGGAAACCCGCCTCGTCGTCTGGCTTTTGCCTGATCCCGTGCGAACGGCACAGACCGACACGACCGGCTTGGTGGACTTTACCTGGGTGTTGCGCGTGCCCATCAGACGGAAGTCCGCACCCGCCGCGTTGACCATGCTCGCCTTGTGCATGACGTATTCGTGCGGCACATCGCTATAGGCAAAGACGACCTGTTGCGCGCCGTGCTTCTTGATCAGATCCAACAGCTCCTCTTCAGCATGGATCGGGATCCCTTTGGGATAGAGATCGCCCGCGAGTTCCTTCGGATACAGGCGGCCTTCGATGTCCGGGATTTGAGTCGCAGTGAACGCCACGACTTCATAATCCTTGTTCCCGCGGAAGAACGTATTAAAGTTGTGGAAGTCGCGTCCCGCGGCGCCCATGATGATGGTTTTGATTGGCATAGGGTTCTCCTATTTTTATGCCGCACTGAGGACAGTGTCCGAAGCGGCCCGGCTTTGGTTTTGAGCCTCTTCGTTTTTACCCAGTGCAGCACTAATCCCGATGTTATTCATACCCGGTGGTTGAGCAGCCCTGAACGGTAGCGAAGGGCGTATCGAAACCACCAGTTTCAAGCAATTCTACAATTCCTTCTAACACGATGGTCTCGATATGCCCCGCGAAGATCATGCGGAGCTACTCGACCATCGGTGCTTGATGATTCTAAATAAAACAGGCCAGACGTAAAGAGTACGTCCAGCCTGTTTTTTACATGACCTCCGGCGCCTGAATATCCAGCAACCGCAACGCATTGGCAATGACCTGCTTCGCCGCTGCCACCAGTCTCAAGCGAGCTTCGCGTGTTTTTGTATCATCTGCCTGCAGGACTGGCACCGCGTGATAGAACGAATGAAAGGCGTTCGCCAGATCATATGCGTAGGCCGCCATCACCAACGGACGATATTCATTCGCAGCCTGTTCCACCGCTGCGGGAAAGCGCGAGATTTGTTCGATCAGTTCGATTTCATGCGGTGTCAGTTCATAGTCAAAGGTCGCAGGTCGAAGGTCTTCTAACTTTCCACTTTCGACGTTTGACTTTTTCAAAATCGAATTTGCCCTCACATGCGCATTCTGGATATATGGTCCAGTTCTCCCATCGAACGAAAGCGCTGCATCCATGTCGAAGACAATATCGCGGGTGTTATCCACTGAAAGCATGGAATAAGCCAGTGCGCCGAGTCCGATCTGCTGCGCAATTTGGATGCGCTCTCCTGGCGGAATGTTGCCGATCTTTTCCGTTTCCAGCGCCAACACGCGCCGTACTGCTTCGTCGGCGACGTCCTTGAAAAGTACCACGCGTCCACGCCGCGCGGACATGGCACCTTCGGGCAAAGTCACAAAGCCATAAGCCAGGTGGAAACATTTCTCGGCCTGCTTAAAGCCCCACAACTCCAAAATCTTGAACGCCTGCTGGAAGTGCAGGCTCTGGCGGGTGTCAACCACGTAGATTGATCGGTCTACTTTGTATTGCTCAAACTTGACCTTCGCCAGCGCCAGATCCTTCGTCAGGTACAGGCTGGTGTTATCGCTGCGCAGAATGACTGCCGTGCGATATTTTTCCCTGGTGAGTCCCAGCTTCTCGTCAATCTTGACGATCACCGGACCGCCCTCTGGTCGTTCATCCTCTGCAATACCTCGCTGGATCAGTTCACCCACAATGGCTTTAGATGGCTCGTCCACTTCACTTTCATAGAACCACACGTCCATCTTTACATCCAGCATCGCTAGGATTGCTCGCAGCTCCTCCAGGCTCCATTCGCGCGTCACCCGCCATAACTCGCGCACATATGGATCGCCAACGTCCCATTTGTGATACATCTCGCGGCGTTCCGCATCGTAGGCTTCGCGCTTCGCTTTTTCCTCCGGCGTCTCATTTTCCTTTGGTTCGAGCATGGCTGTGGCTTCGGCATAAATCTTCAACAGCCACTGTCCGCGTTCATGAACGCCTTCGGGCTCCTGACCTTTGTAGAACTTGTCGTAGGCCCAAAGGATGGTGATCACGCCGAGACCGATGTCACCCGGATAGGAAGCGCGAATCGTGTCATAGCCTGCAAATTCCACCAGCCGCGCCAGTGCTTCCCCGAGGATCGTATTCCGATAATGACCAATGTGAAACGAGTGGAGTACGTTTGGCTGGGCATACTCCACCATGACTCTCTCTTTTTTAGCGGCGCCCCGCCCAAAGTCCTCGCGCGATGCGAGCACTTCATCCACAACGCGACGGGCGTATTCGGATGTCTCAAAATAAAGATTGAGGTAACCCTTGACCGCCTCGATGTGGCTGATCCCCTGTACGCTTCCAATCTCGCCCTTGATCTGCTCGGCAATTTCCTGGGCACGCTGGGGCACCGCGACCTTTTTTCCCGAACGCGCTTCATTTGCGGCTGTCGCGAAGAACGAAGTGGAAATGCCCCACTCGCCCGAAAATGGGATCGGCTTCCACGAAAGATCCGCCAGAGGAATCTCATTCTGCGCGCAGAAATCTTTTATCTTGGCTTCGATGGTTTGCTGTTCTTGTTGAAACATGATTTGAGATTATATCAGGCCCCCTCCCTTGCCGAAGGCGGGTGGGGGAATAAAAACGGGAGTCCCTGATGTTCAGGACTCCCGTTTCCAAATTCAGGAAATGACTTACCTGGATTACTTTGCCTTCGGTTCCACAGCGGGTCCCTGAGCCTTCGCGTTGAACGCGGCGAGCTGTTTCATCAGACGGCCTTTGCGGCGCGCGGCATTGTTGCGGTGGATCACGCCCTTCTCAGCCGCCTTATCCAGCATGCTGATGGCTTTGAGCACGGCATCCTTCGTTTCGAAGGCGACATCACCTTCGAGAGCAGTGCGTGCCTGATTCACGGCTGTACGGGCTGCGCCACGGCCGGTGCGATTGCGCAGACGGCGCTTTTCGTTCTGACGATTGCGTTTAATCTGAGACTTGATGTTTGCCAAGGTCTTCCTCCAAACTATAGTCCCGATGTTCTTCGGGAAATTTCTTGCCTTACTTTACGACGGCGATGTATATGTGCCGCAAGAGCGGTATTTTACATGAGGGACATTCATTTGTCCAGTTAATTGATCGGGGTGGAGGTTGCTGTCGGGAGCTGGGTTCCAGGTCCCGGTGTAACCGGTGTGCTCGTGGGCGGACGCGTTGCCGTAGGCGTCACGATATTGACGGGGATCACCAGGATCTCGCCGGCGCGGATGGCATTGGCGTCTGCAATATTGTTCTCTTTGATAATCGCATCCTCGGTGCTGTTGAACTTTGCGGCGATCACGGCCAGCGTGTCACCGGGCTGCACCGTGTAGTCGATCTTGGTGCCGGGCGCCATACCGGTTGGCAGGGGAGTAGGAGAAGGAAGCGGCATGCCGGGATAAGGGAGCGTGATGACCTGTCCAGGGATGATATTCAACGTGGTCGGATCAATGCCCTTCGGGAAACCAGTGTTTACGTCAATCCCGCTGTAGGGGTTTAGGTAGAGAATCAGAGCAATTCCATCATTGCCCAGACCGAATTTGTCAACCAGCAGCGACAGATAATCGCCATCCTGAACTGTGTAGTTGAAGGGAGCGGAAAAAGTGGGTGTGACGGTGATGGTCGCGGTCGCTGTGACGGTGGAGGTCGCGGTCGGTGTATTCGTGCTGGTCGGCGTGAAGGTCAGGGTCGGGGTGGGTGTCTCTGTCGCAAACATCGCGCCGATTGGTTTGTCCGGTCCACTCAGCCAGACGATGATCGCAATGATGCCGATCAGAACCAGCGCGCCGGCGATAATGTAAAGGATATTTGGATTGCGGCGCTGTCGGCGCTTTCGGTAGGCGTTAATGACGCTGGAAGTGGATGATTGTGGAGGTTTATTCATGGTTGGTGTCCTCTTTCAAGGCGCGCCATCAAGAGGCATATCCCTCCCGGCGCAATATCAGGAGCTCGCAAGAAAATTTGAAGAGATACCCGAAAACAGGGATGCGGGCATTTGCCTCTTCATTTTACGGTCTACTGAATATTGAAATGATTCTACCTGAAAAAAAGGGGTTGTGGTTAATACGTAGGGCGACCCGGCCGGGTCGCCCCTACGGGTTATTTCCTGTTTCCATTGGCTCTTAAATGGGTCTTCAGATATTTCCCCGTATATGACTCTTTGATCTTCATGACCTGTTCCGGCGTGCCCTCTGCGATCAATTCGCCGCCGCGGTCGCCGCCCTCAGGGCCAAGATCAATGATCCAATCGGCGGTCTTGATGATGTCCAGGTTGTGCTCGATGATAAGAACCGAATTGCCGGCGTCCACGAGTCTCTGCAAAACTTCGATCAACTTGTGTACATCCGCTGCGTGTAGCCCTACAGAGGGTTCGTCCAGCACGTACAGCGTGCGCCCGGTGGCGCGGCGGGAAAGTTCCTTGGAGAGTTTCACGCGCTGGGCTTCACCGCCTGAAAGCGTGGTCGCGGGCTGCCCGATACGCACATAGCCCAGCCCCACTTCCTGCAGGAGCTTGAGCTTGTTCAGCATCGGCGGGAAGTTCTGGAACTCTTCCAGGGCGTGGTCAACGGTCATGTCGAGCACATCGGCGATCGAGTATTTATCGCGGAACAAAACCTGCAGGGTCTCACGGTTGAAGCGCTTGCCGTGACACACATCGCACGGGACATACACATCCGGGAGGAACTGCATCTCGATCCGCAATTCGCCCTGTCCCTGGCAGGCTTCGCAGCGCCCGCCATGCACATTGAACGAGAAACGCCCGGGCTTATAGCCGCGGATCTTGCTCTCAGGCAATTCCGCATATAGCTTACGGATCTCGTCGAACAGGCTGGTGTATGTGCCCGGGTTCGAGCGCGGCGTCCGGCCGATGGGGGACTGGTCGATATTGATGATCTTGTCGAGGTGTTCGATGCCTTCGATTCTCTCATACTCGCCCGGGTTGGTCCGCGCGCCCATTAATTGCCCGGCCAGTGCGTTATACAGGATATCGCTCATGAGAGTGGACTTGCCAGAGCCGGACACGCCGGTGATGCAGACCAATTCTCCCAGAGGAATCGAGACATCGATGCCCTTCAAGTTGTTCGCGGTTGCCCCGATGATTTTCAGCGATTTGCCATTCCCCTCCCGCCTCTTCTTCGGGACCTCGACCTGCTTACGCCCCGAGAGGTAGGCTCCGGTCAATGACTTGGGGTGCACTAAAATCTGTTTCGGGGTGCCCTCGGCAATGACCTCGCCGCCATGCTCGCCCGCTGCAGGACCCAGATCAATGATCCAGTCTGCCTCGCGGATGGTTTCATCATCATGTTCAACGACCAGGACGGTGTTGCCCAGGTCGCGCAGCCCCTTGAGCGTTTCCAGCAGGCGCGCGTTATCGCGCGGATGCAATCCAATGGACGGCTCGTCCAGCACGTACAGCACACCAACCAGCCGCGAGCCTACCTGCGTTGCCAGGCGGATGCGCTGCGCTTCCCCGCCGGATAGACTTGCAGCGGAGCGGTTGAGCGTGAGGTAATCCAGGCCGACGTTCACGAGGAAGGTCAACCTTTCATGGATTTCCTTAATGACCCGTTCTGCAATTGCTTTCTGTTTGTTGGTGAGAGGAGAGTTCTTACCAGAGATGCCCTTCACCCAATCCAGTGTCCTCAACACCGGCCACGAAGTGACTTCGATGATGTTGACATCGTTCACAGTGACTGCCAGCGCCGAGGCATTCAATCTCTTGCCTCCACAAGTCGGGCATGGACGGTCTGACATGAATTCGCTGATCTTCTCGCGGATGTATTCGGAGTTTGTCTCGCGATACCGTCGCTCCAAATTCGTAATTACACCTTCAAACGCACGCGAGAACTTGAATTCGTTCCCGTCTGAATTGTGATAGGTCATCTGAATGCGTCGGTCGCCGGTGCCGTACAAAACGATGTCCAGTTGTTCCTTGCTCAATTCTTTGACCGGTTTATCCAGATCGATCCTGTAAGCTTTCGCAGCATTTACCAGGCTCTGCCAGTAATAGCCGCCTTCCTCCTTCGGTCCACTCCACTCCATGCTGGCGATGGCGCCTTCGTTCAGAGTCCGCTCTGCGTCCGGGATAATGCGCTGCGGGTCGATTTCCAGCTTCGAGCCCAGTCCCTGACAGTCCGGGCACGCGCCCTGCGGTGTGTTGAAGGAAAAGGTCCGCGGTTCGACTTCGGAGATGCTGACGCCATGTTCGGGGCAGGCGAGATGTTCTGAAAAGTGGACGTCCTCTTTCTTGTCCACGAGATTGACGCTGACGTAACCTTCGCCAAACTTCAGCGCGGTCTCAACCGAATCAGTGAGGCGCGTGCGTGCCGATTTCTTTTCCTCTTTGTCCCCATTTTGCGATATGACCAGGCGGTCCACCACCGCTTCGATCGTGTGCTGTTTGTAGCGATCCAGTTCGATCTCATCATCGAGTGAGTAGACGGCGCCATCCACGCGGGCGCGGGTGAAGCCAGCCTTGCGGATCTCATCGAACACGGCCTGATACGTCCCTTTGCGGGCGCGGACCAGGGGAGAAAGTACCAGCAGGCGCGTGCCGTCCGGCAGCTTCTCGATCTTGTCCACGATCTCCTGTGCGGACTGCTTGACCACTTCACGTCCGCAGATCGGACAGTGCGGGATGCCGGCGCGTGCGAAGAGCAGACGCATGTAGTCATAGATTTCGGTAACGGTGCCAACCGTCGAACGGGGGTTATGCGAGGTGGATTTCTGGTCGATCGAAACAGCGGGGGAGAGGCCGTCGATGTAGTCCACGTCCGGCTTATCCATTTGTCCGATGAATTGACGCGCATACGCCGATAATGACTCAACGTAGCGGCGTTGTCCCTCTGCAAAGATGGTATCAAACGCCAGCGATGATTTTCCCGAGCCTGATAAGCCAGTGACCACAACGAACTTGTCGCGTGGGATCTCAACTGTGATGTTCTTTAAATTATGGACGCGCGCGCCCACCACTCGAATCATATCGGATGACATAATTAAACCTCTGGGTTGGAAAAAGCGAACTGATTATAGCACATTTGTTTCAATTATCATTTCAGCAAGCAATCCGGGAGTGCCTAAGAAAGAGGACAAACGAAGTCGATCAGGTGAAAGGCGTATTTTGGAAAAAGCCGCTTCGCCAGTTGTCTGTGGTTGTAACAATATACAAAGAGTTGCAGGTTTTTCGCCAAAGACTGTATCCTTCTGGAGAAGCATCTGGATTTGCGAGCGAGACGCTTCAGGTAGTGGCGCAAATCTGCATTGACCGC
>JAKOVF010000419.1 GCA_029782225.1 Chloroflexota bacterium
GAATGTCCGCGCCAAGTTCGCCAAGATACTGGACGAGGTTATAGGTAAAGGAGTCGTAGTTATCGATTAGAACGAGCATAAAACTTCCTTTCAACACTCCGCTGGTTGAGTAGCCTGAGGCAAATGCCGAAGGCGTATCGAAACCAGCAAGTGCAAGAGAAAATTTCGTTACAAATTCCCTTTGGTTACTGGTGGTCTCGAGACGTCCCGCAAAAAACATGCGGGACTACTCGACCACCGGGTTAGTCGTATTCGCCAAAGATATCCACCTGGTCAGCAAACAAATCGAGGGAATAGGCCAAACCTGTTTTCTCACGGACGAGTTCCATCGTTGTTTTGGCTTCAACCTGCATACGGCGGATGCCGTTCGCGAGCACATCGCTTGGAATGGTTGGATGCGCGAGATAATAGGCGCGCTTTTCGCGGAATGGCTCGAGGAAATTGTTGATGGCCGCCGCCAGCTTTTTCTTGACTTCCACATCGCCCACTTTGCCAACACGGTAACGTTCTTTGAGGTCGTCCACTTCAGCTTTGGAAGGATTAAATGCATCGTGATAGATAAAAACGGGATTGCCTTCCACGGTTCCCGGGTCAGTAGCGTGGAGGCGTTTGGGATCGGTATACATGTTCATGACTTTTTGTCTGACTATTTCAGCCTCATCGGAGAGATAAATTGCATTGCCAAGCGACTTGCTCATTTTGGCTTGTCCATCTGTGCCAACGAGCAGGGGAACATCTCCGATGATAGTGTCTGGCTCCGGAAAGACTTCACCGTAGAGATTATTGAAGCGGCGAGCCAGCTCACGTGCCAGTTCGACATGAGACTGGTTATCGCGGCCCACAGGGACGACCTGCGCTCGCGGCAGCAAGATGTCCACGGCCTGGAGAACAGGATAGCCAAGCAGACCGAACGGCATGGAGTCTATATTGGCATCGCGCGCCATATCCTTGAGCGAAGGAATGCGTTCCAGGCGAGGCACAGTGACCAGCATTTCGAGCAGCAGATTTAGTTGGTATGTCTCTGGAATTGCCGACTGGACAAAAATCGTGCTGACCTCAGGGTCAATGCCAACAGAGAGATAGTCCAACACGGTCTCGCGGATATAAGTTGGAATCTCTTTGATATATTCTGGCTCGGGCTTGGTGGTCAGCGTGTGCAGGTCCGCAATGATGAAAAAGGATTCATACTGACGCTGAAGGCGTACACGATTAGCAAGTGAGCCAACATAATGACCGAGATGCAGTCGCCCGGTTGGGCGGTCGCCGGTGAGCAAGCGGGGTTTGGGTGTCATGAGTTCTTTCCTTTCTTTTCTATTTCGTTGGTTGAGTAGGGCGAGTGTCTTTCTCGCCCGTACACTTGCACCGAGCGCAAGTACGGTGTCGAAACCAACAGGTAACGAAAACACTCTTGTTATTGTGATTACCTTATTTACTGGTGGTCTCGATATGCCCTTCGCAAAAAACGCTCGGGGCTACTCGACCACCGAGGTTTATGAATTTGTTTCCGCGACATCGATTGCACGCAACATAGCTGATGCCTTGTTCACGGTCTCCTGATATTCCGTCGCCGGGTCCGAGTCTGCGACAATGCCCGCGCCCGCCTGCACGCTGACGGTGTTCCCGCGGCCGACCATCGTGCGGATGGCGAGGCAGGTATCCATGTTGCCGTCGAAGCCGAAGTAGCCAACTGTCCCTGCATATGCGCCGCGGGCATCTGGCTCGAGGTCGGAAATAATCTCCATCGCACGGATCTTCGGTGCGCCGCTGACTGTCCCTGCGGGGAAGGCGGCGCGCACCAGATCGAAGGCAGTCAGACCGGGTTTCAACTTCCCTTCTACATGTGAAACGATGTGCATGACGTGCGAATATTTTTCGATGCTGAAGAAATCCGAAACGCGCACTGTGCCGTACTCGCAGACGCGTCCCAGGTCGTTGCGGCCCAGGTCTACGAGCATGACGTGCTCGGCGTGTTCCTTCGGGTCGGCCAGCAGGTCCTGCGCGAGGGATGCGTCAGCGGCCGCGTCTGCACCTCGAGGCCGCGTCCCAGCAATCGGTCGGAGTGATGCGATGCCATCCTCTAAACGGACAAACATCTCAGGTGAAGAGCCAACCAGATAAAACGGTTCATCGTCCACGAGTCCGAAATCAAAAAAGAACATATATGGCGAAGGGTTAAGGCGATGCACAGCGCGATACACGTCAAAGGGTTCGACGTTTGTCTCGCGCGTGAAGCGCTGCGAAAGCACGACCTGAAAAATGTCGCCGGCCGCAATATGCTCCTTCGCCCGCTGCACCATCTCTTCGAATTGTTCCTGCGTGAGATTGGACTGAATGTCCGAAGGTTTGACATCCGGCTTTCGCGCGGGCGGCAGAGGCTGATTGATGCGCTCCGTAATTTCGTCCAGCTTTTGATTCGCGGATTCGATATCGCCGTCTAAAACGTTGGTGATGAGGAAGAGACTGCGGCGCGCATGGTCAAAGGCGACGATGGTATCAGCCAGAAGATAGATGCCGTCAGGCGTTTCGGCACGCTTCATTCTGGACTTCAGGGTTGGCTCGAAATAACCAACAGACTCGTACCCGAGGAAGCCCACCAACCCACCCGTGAAGCGCGGCGCGTTCGGGGTACGAACCGCCGGAAAGCGGCTGATTTCCTCCTGCAAAAATCTGGTGGGGTCGCCATCGAGTGGAACGACGCGGGTTTCGTCATTCTCTTTGATCTCGACCTGTCCATCTCTCAATACATAGACCGCCCGCGGCTGGACACCAATAAACGAGTAGCGCGCGATCCGTTCACCGCCCTCGACAGATTCGAGCAAAAACGATGGGCTGCCCCCGCGAAGTTTGAGATACAGGCTGACCGGGGTCTCAAGATCTGCCGCGACTTCGCGGATGATAGTTTGTATTGTGGTTGCTTCGAGTAGCATAGTTGCTCCTTGTTACATATATATCATTCTGCCTGCACCGTGCGCAGGTACGTGTGAGCCGCGATAGCGGCGAAGAATCTCTGTCTCCACATGCGAGACTCTTCGGTCGCAACGAGCGCTCCCTCACATCGTCCCGATGTCCTTCGGGAGAGTGACATAGAATTAAAACTCCCCTCTGTCCAAAGGGACGAGAGGGGAGTCTCGTGGTGCCACCCAGGCTTAAAGCTGATTCCTTTTTATCCTGCTGTGCAGGACTTACAAAAAATCCCTGTCGTGATGCAACAGGGAGAAGAAGCCAGCTTCACTTTGTCAGGTACGTCACATCTCTGTGGTTATACCCTTGCTCTATAACGGGAGCGCCCGAATTGGGTTACTTATATCGGATAGGGATGAACCCTATCCCTACATGTTCGCCCGTTCAACTCGGAGGTCCATTCGGCTTCTGCGCTTTTGCCTTGCTTTCAGAATTATGGTCTTTAGACCACATTGCTCGGCTCTCTGAAAATCGCTTTGAAGCGTACTCGTCCTCGTCAGCGTTTTTGGATTATGTTGGGCAGAATTCTATGCCCGAGCAGAGGATGTGTCAAGGGCGGGTACCGCGGGATACATCTCTCGCTCAGCACATGGAAGTCCGCTCAAGCGGACTCACTGCCTTAGCGGTCGGCCCACCGATTCCGATTTTCTCAAAATCTCCGTGCTCTCCCCCGGCACCTGCGCCCAGGGCGGGTGTGTGGCTCTGTGGCTATTCCCCTTGATATAATTACTTCCCCAAAAGGATTCCCACCATGTCCTTCTCCCACAAAATTGACGAATGGCTCAAAGAAGCGGAAGAACGGCCCGAGTCGGCCCTGACCATCGTGAAGCTGGTCGCCAGGCGCCTGCGCGAACTGACGGAACGCAACGAAGAACTGCTGGCAGAAAATATCGCCTTGCAGAACGGCACTCGCGTGGAAGAATACCAGAAGCGGATTGCCCATCTAGAATACCAGCTCGAACTGCTCAAGCGCCGCTTTGGCACAGATGATATTTCGGCACTCGAGGTTGCCGAAGAAATATCCACGCTCAACCTGCTGGCATACAACGCCAGCGGACGGATCATCCGTATCGAATTGACTTCCGATGCGCAATCCCTGGGCCGCATCACGGGCGAAATGACTGCGTTGCGCGAACCGCCGCGTCTGCTGGGAGCTCCGTCGAATGAAGAAGTGCTTTTGCTATTCACGTCAGGACGTATTAGCACGCATACAGTCAGCAGCATTTCCGCTGTTGAAATCGGAGGTACCTGTTCTTGGGATGAAGCATCCCTGCCAGATGAGCCGCGCGCGGGCGAAACGCTGGCCTGCATCATCGCCCTCTCGCAGCTTCCGCTTTCAGATTCCTTCCTGCAAGTCAGCCGCCGCGGCTATGTGAAGAAGACGATGACTTCCATTGCAGGGACCGTATTCGAGAATCACTTTCTTGGAAAAGGTTCCGTGCAGAAATCAGATCAGCCGTTTGACGTGGCGCTCTGTCAGAAGGGTGAACGCTTTGGATTTGTCACGCACGAGGGTCACTTGCTCGGCCTCGATGTGGACGCGCTGTCCTATGCCACCGAAGAGCGTATCAGTCTCACCGCCAATGATTATGTCGTGGCATCCTTCATCACAGGCGCGGATGAGTCCATCATCTTTGTGACTCAAAACGGCAAGGTCATCCATCGTGACAGCGAGAGTCTTGAACTGTCGAAGTCTCCGCTGGCAAAGGGACAGACGCTGATCTCGCCGGCGCGGCTGGAGCAGGGAGTCCGCTTTGTGGGTGCCGCTTCCGTTCACGAGACGGACTCGATCGCGGTGCTGGACGTCGAGGGGAATCTCAGCCTCCATGTAGCGGGATCCATGACCGGCGCCGGTTCGATCGAAGCCGGGGGGTTGGTCCTGTCCATTGGCAGAATCCCAGCCGGGAGCGCCTCATGAGCGTCAAAGTTGGCATTGACTTCGGCACATCCAATTCCGGCGTCGCGGTCTACGACGGTCAGCGTGTCCGCCTGCTTCCGCTCGATCCTAAAAATGTACTGCCCGAAGTGGTCAAGACGGTGCTCTATGTTACGAAAGATTATCGCGCTTACATTGGGCAGGAGGCCGTGGAGACTTATTACCGCGACAACGTCAACCGTCAGCGGCGTTTCGTGAAGCAATGGGCGGGCGAGATCGACGTGCGCGGCGCGGATATGTTCTATGTGCGCGACATTTACGTCTACGTGGATGAACTGAAGCCGGGCCGCTTGCTGCAATATCTCAAGACCGCCCTGCGCAAGGACGGATATCGCGGCACGTACATCTTCGAGCGTTTTTATTCGGTGGGCGATCTCGCGCAGACGTATCTGAGCCTGCTCAAGCGCCGCGCGGAAGATGTTCTCGGTGAGAAGATTGATGCGGCGACACTTGGGCGGCCCGTCAAGTTTTCTGACTCTCCTGAAGGAGACCGCAACGCCGAAGAAACATTGCGCCAGGCGGCATACGAAGCAGGTTTCAAGCAAGTGGATTTCGAGCTGGAGCCAATCGCCGCCGCACTGGATTACGAACAGTCCATTACCCAACCGCAGAATGTGCTGATATTTGACTTCGGCGGCGGCACACTCGACATTGCCATCATGCGGCTGGGCGATTCCCGCAACCGCAAGGTGTATGCCAGCGGCGGTGTGGACATCGCCGGCAGTGACTTCGACCGGGCGATCATCGAGAAGCGCATGTTGACTCATTTCGGGCTGGGCCGCGTCAAACATCACCCCGAAATTCTGGAGATGATCCGAGCCATCCCCGATTGGATGGCATTGCCTGAACTGGGAACGCCCCTCAATAAGAACATCCTTGAAAAGGCCATTGATTCAGGGATTGCGCCGGTCCAATTGAAAGCGTTGGAGGGATTGATCTATAACGACCTGGCCTTCACCTTCTACAATCGCGTCGAGGCTGGTAAGATCGCGCTTTCTGATGCGGGCGCGACGACCATTAGCCTGGAAGACAAGGATATTTCGCTCTGGGAACTCTATACCCGCCACCAGTTCGAAAGCGATATTCAGCACTATTTGGTTGACGTAGAAAAAGTGCTGCTTGATACGATTACTGCTTCCGGTCTCGAATCCGGTTCGATAGATGCCGTGGTCAAGACCGGTGGTTCGTCAAATATTCCCCTATTTACCCAAATGCTAGCGCGAATCTTTGGGGCGGAGAAGGTGAAGGTGTCCAGTGCCTTTAGCAGCGTGGTCGCAGGATTGGCAATTAAGGCTTTTCATAACAACCCGGTGGTCGAGTAGCCCCGCGCCCTTTTGCAGGGCGTATCGAGACCCCAGTAAGCAGAGCAATCCTTGTCACAAGCTTGTTCTTGCTAACTTGGTGGTTTCGATACGGCGGCGGACGAACACCACCGCCTACTCAACCACCGGATCTCATCGACAATATCTGGAAGGGCAAACGCGACGAGGGTGTGTTCTACGAAGGCTACGGCAAAACGGAGATCGATCTCAAAGCGCTGGTGTACTACCGTTATGAGCGCATCATCCAGGACTTGGCAGCCATGGGCGAGCAATTATTGTTGACCACTGAAGGCGGAGCTGACCGGGAAAGATCCTATGGGTGGTTTACCAGCAATTTCGAGCCCGGGAGTGCTATCGAGATTGCCGCGAAAACGGAAAAGTGATTGGTGTAATAGGGGAGCGCAAATTTTGTGAGATAACAAAACATGCACACCACGCATACATCCTGTATGCAACGATTTTCAACCGTCTCACTCAAAATTATCCCGGTAATCCTCATCCTCCAGGGCACTTCCATAAGGATAAACAGGGCGATCTCTCCTGCCAGTATTCCTGAAAATGCCGGAAAACAGCGGATGAAGACAGAGGTCATCTTCATAGCTGGCGGTCAATTCGTGCGAGACGGTGTATTCAAAGTTGCCCTTGATATAAACGTCCGTTTCCTTGCCGGGGATGACCCGCCCCACCGCGCCAATCTCCATCAGCATTCTTTCAAAATCAAAGAAACTATCGCCGCCGAACACTGCTTTTCCATGGCGCGTAAACGTCTGATGAAGCTCGCCGACTGAAAAGATATGTCCAAGTTCGGGCAGGCAGCGTTTACAGGTCGCTTCGGCGGTGGGATAGATCAGCTTGAAAGCGACAAAGATCTCACTGACAATATATTCCTCCACCTGCCGAATCCCGTTCAGGATTTTGTCCTCACTGATCGGAAACGGCTTTGAACCGGGAGTCGTGCCGGATGTCTTGAAGATCGAGTTCAACAGCATCAGGAAATGACGCGGCAAAAGCTGGGTATGCCGCAGGATATAGGACATTGTCTCTTCCTGGAAGCCTGCCTGGTTGATGATCCTCTCAGGCAGTACCGCGTGAAACAGGGTCAGCGCGTCGACGCGTTTGGTCAGGTCAAGCGAGGGCATGCCTCGCAGGAAATCCGGATAATATAACGCGAGATAGTAAGCCAGACGCTGCGCACCGATCAAGACCAGTTCACTGGCCGTCCACTGAAGCTTGAGCGCGCGGCGGAAATCCTTGTTCGGGTTGGATGAAATCTTGATAATCCGCCGGTACAACTCAGAGGGCAGACAGAAGCGGATATCCACCACATCTCTCGGCTTGTTCATCGAACCGACAAATTTCAGCAGGCCCTGCAGTGAACGGGAGACGGAGTCAATATCCAGCTGGAAATCGTCCAGCGAATCCATCAGGATCACAAAGCTCTTTTTGGAGGAGTGCAGACTTTCCAAAACCATGGATCTGGCGTCGTCGAAGACGACCCGATCAAACATCCGCAGGATTTCTGAGATGGCATCCCTCGGAGCTCGATTCACGACTCGATCGAAAAGGTCGGCCAGCTTCCAAAGCACATCGTCTACGGTGTCATCCTCCCTTATGCTCAATTTGGCAAGATACTCATTCAGAAGAGACGCCTTCTCCAATGGCAATAGCGGATGCTTGCGAATTTCCGAGAAGATACAGATCCACAGGATGGTCTCCCACAGCTCTGCGAGCGTTTCAGGGAAGACGGCCGAGTTATCGGTCATGCCCTGGATGACATTGGAAATATGACCGAGCATATGCGCGGTCCGTATCTCGGCGTAATAATCATATTGCTTGTCGAAGAAGACGGTCCGCAGGTAATGAGTTTTCCCCGAACCTTTGCGTCCCATGATGATGGATGGCCGGTGGCGGAGGTTCTTATAGATCCAGTTATGCCGTTCGAATAATCGATTCATGACCTCCACATCTTTTGGGTCGATATCAACAGAATCGATGGGGCCAAATGGTTCATCTTTCGTAATGTAGGGACGGATCGTGTTGAACACAGACTAACCTCTTGTTCCAATCTTTCAAGAGATTATACAGCAAGACCTTTGAGAACCATTTCATCCCTTATATCGGGAGTGCCTAAGAAAGAGGACAAACGAAGTCGATCAGGTGAAAGGCGTATTTTGGAAAAAGCCGCTTCGCCAGTTGTCTGTGGTTGTAACAATATACAAAGAGTTGCAGGTTTTTCGCCAAAGACTGTATCCTTCTGGAGAAGCATCTGGATTTGCGAGCGAGACGCTTCAGGTAGTGGCGCAAATCTGCATTGACCGC
>JAKOVF010000384.1 GCA_029782225.1 Chloroflexota bacterium
CCGTGATCTACCGATTGTGAAAAGGATGTCACGAGAACTATCGCTAAACCTTCCAATAGTATATGAAATCAGCCTGTAATTTGCAAGCACCTCTTTCTGCACATGGGTAAATAGCTAGCGGATGTTGTCGAGGGCGGCGGGAATGTCCATGAGCGCTGGCAGGCTGATGTCCGGCTTGATGCGCTGCAGATGATCCTCTTTTGCGTTTGCGCGCCGCGTGATCCAGATCGAAAAGAGTCCCGCGTTTTGTGCGCCAAGAATATCCGCTTCGAGCGTGTCGCCGACCATAGCGATTTCGCCCGGCGGCATTCTCCAGTGTGCGGCTGCCAGTTCGAAGATGCGCGGGTGTGGCTTGCGGTACGAACAGGCCGCCGAGGTGAGGATGAAGTCGAAGAATGGCTCGATCCTGAATTTTGCCGCGAGTTGGAACACATCCTGATTATCGCCGGCGTTGGAGACCAGACCCAGCCGGTAACCGTCTGACTCCAGCCGTTTCAGGGTCGATAGTGCATCTGATTCGAGTGTCCAGTTTGACTGTGTGATCGCAAACATCGCATCCAGCGCGGACCGAATGCCTGCTTCCGTTATGGTTGATGACCCGTCCTCCCGGATCAACTCCTTCGCGACAGAGAAATAGGTGGTCTCGAAGAGGCTTTCTTCGCGGCGGATGTAGTATTCCTTCAAACGCCTGCGGAAGCGGATTGCAAAGTCAAGTGGATCAATTTGCACGCCCTGCCCGTGCAGGCTGGTCGCGAAGGCGAGATCGGCGCGCGTTTCGATGGGTGACCATGCCTCGCGCGCATACATCAAAGTACCGCCAAGGTCAAAGAGGATAGCCTGGATGAAACGGGACATAAGCGTAGCACACCTAATGTACTGTCAAACGCGTAGCTCGTAAAGTGGACGATGGTACAGTACCCGGGTCGCCGTTGAAGTGCATTTGCCCTCGCAGTACAATGAAGTCAGGTTTATTTCGTATGGAGGTTCGTATGAATGACAAAACCTCAGATACCCAGTCCATCCAAAAGCAATTTCAGGCCGTGAACGTTTTACTCCTGAGGGCAATTCGCGACCTTGCGGAGGCCTCGGCTCCGTCTGCTGCAGCGGCCATCCAGGATTTGAGAAGCATATTGGATTCCTTGAACTCCTTACAGACGGGTGTGTCTGATGACCTCCATGCCGGACGATACCGCCTGGCATCCCTGATGGAAGTGGGACATGTCATCAATTCGTCCCTGGGCCTGGAACGGGTTCTGGCCGAAGTCATGGATGAGTTGATTGCGCTGGTGCGTGCCAAACGTGGTTTCCTGATGCTACGTGATGCACAGGGGAAACTGGCAGTTCGAGTAGCGCGCGGCATGGATCGCGTAGATCTGGAGGGGGATGCGTTTGCCTTCAGCCGGACCATTGTCCAGCGTGTGGCTGATTCCGGTGAGCCGGTGCTGACCACCAACGCGGAAAAAGATCCGCGTTTTGGGATGGAGATGAGTGTCATCTCGCTTCACCTGCGCTCCATCCTCTGCGTTCCGCTAAAGATCAAGGACAAGATCATTGGCGTCATGTTCGTTGATAACCGTGCACATACCGCAATGTTTCGTGAGAACGACCTCGAGCTGCTTTCCGCGTTTGCGAACCAGGCCGCGGTTGCGATTGACAATGCGCGGCTGTTCGATGAACTGCAGGCAGCCAACCGCGGTCTGGAAGCCGCGAACCGGGAACTGGAAATCGCTTATGACGCCACTCTGAAAGGCTGGGTTCGGGCCCTCGATCTGCGGGATAAAGAAACGCAGGGACACACCCAGCGTGTGACGAACCTCACACGGGTGCTGGCCAATACCCTGGGCTTTGCTGGAGATGATCTGGAGCATATTACGCGCGGTGCTCTCTTGCATGATATTGGCAAAATGGGCATCCCGGATAGTATTTTGCTCAAGCGCGGAGAGCTGACATCCGAGGAACGGGAGCAAATGAAACAGCACCCGGTACTTGCCTACGAGATGCTTAAGCCTATCCAGTTTTTGCATCCTGCGCTGGATATTCCTTATTGTCATCACGAAAAATGGGATGGGAGCGGCTATCCACGCGGACTAAGCGGTGAAGCAATTCCTATCGCGGCCCGCATGTTCTCTGTCGTGGATGTTTGGGATGCTTTAACCTCCAATCGACCGTATCGTGGGGCTGTGAATCCGGTCGAAGTGCGGGAGTATATCCGCCAGCAGTCTGCCATTTTCTTTGATCCCCGCATTGTGGATGCATTCCTGGATTTGAGTGATACATCGTCTGCCGGTCACAGGCTGGAAAATTGAAATTTCAGTGCTAAATTCACGCCGGGAATCGCTGGCGTTCAATGGGGCGTATAATCGAGGTGTTTGACCACCCGTTACATCATCCAAAGGGAAAATCCATGTCAGGGCTGATTGGTCATAATTTTGGGCGCTATGAGATTCTTGAGGTGCTCGGCGAGGGCGGAATGGCAACCGTGTATAAGGCTCACGATACACGCCTGGAACGCGATGTCGCCATCAAAGTGATCCGCAGGTCGGCCTTTCCACCGGAAGAAATGGAAATGCTGCTCAAGCGTTTTGAGCGTGAAGCCAAGGCGCTTGGCAGGCTTTCGCACCCTAATATTGTGGGTGTTATTGACTATGGCGAATATGAAGGCCAGCCTTACCTTGTCATGGAATACCTGCCCGGCGGCACACTCAAAGGACGGATGGGGAAACCGATGCCGTGGCGGCTCGCCGTTCAGCTTCTTCTACCGGTTGCACGCGCCCTCGAATACGTTCATGCTCACAATATTATTAACCGCGACATAAAACCATCGAATATTCTACTTTCTGAAGACGGCCAGCCCATGCTGACCGATTTCGGACTGGTTAAGCTATTTGAAAGCAAGGATAAGGAAACCACACTGACCTCCTCCGGCGCGGGGATCGGCACGCCGGATTACATGGCCCCCGAACAGTGGACGGGGGAAACTTCGGCGCTCTCCGACCTGTATTCGCTTGGTGTGGTGCTTTATGAAATGATCACCGGCCACAAGCCGTACAAAGCGGACACACCCGCCGGTGTGCTGCTCAAACAGGCCACTGAACCCCTGCCTCTTCCGAAAAGCTATGTCCCCGATCTCCCGCATGACGTGGAATCGATCCTGCTGAAAGTGCTTGCCAAGAAGCCGGAAGACCGTTATCCCGACGTGTGTGCTTTTGCGGATGAGTTACAGAATCTGCTCGCTGGAAAAGAAGTCTCCGCTTCTACGATCAATACCCGGCGTTTGCGC
>JAKOVF010000005.1 GCA_029782225.1 Chloroflexota bacterium
TGCCCGGTGTGGACAACAACATGCTCGCATAAATCATCCAGGGTTGCGATGATGCGGCTTAGACGAATGATTTCGGGACGTGTGCCCAGAACTGTTAGTATTTTCATAAGAGGATTCTATCATGCGGACGATTCATGCCTGGACCTGAGGGCTGCCCGCTCATCCCGGGCTTTGCGCATAGCATGGGCCATAGTCAGCCCATTCAGCCGCCAGGCCCTCAAGCATCGTATCCCATGACGGTGACATCCAACCCGTCGTGGTGGTGAAGCGGGTTCCCAGCAGGCTTCGATCGCAAAAGAATTGATCGTCACCGTCTATGACGATATCCTTCCAGCCAAGCAGATCTCGCAGGCGGACCAGCAGGTCATATTTGGAAATGGGATCGCTGGCAACCTGATACAAACCGTGCAAGTCGGCGCGGGTCTCGGCAAGATCCGCTATTAAGTTGGCAAGCACGCTTGTGGACAAACCTGTGTAAATGGCACGGTGGTACCCCTTAATTCTCTTTCCGCGCTGCAGGGCAAACCAGCTCAATAGACTTGAGAAAGTGTTTATCTGCCAGCCAATGATCGAAGTACGCAGGGTGACACAATTCGGGCGATTCAACTCGCCCAGCAGCTTGGTGCGACCATATAGGTCGACCGGATCGGGGATGTCGATCTCTGTATATTTTCCACGAAAGCCCGAAAAGACGCAGTCAGTCGAGATCTGAAATACTCGAATACCGCGATCCTCACAAAGGTCTGCAAGCTGATGCGGAAAAAGGGCGTTGACATGAATGGAGGGGATGGCTTGTTTTGCCTCGTCGCGTTGTTTGACAATCCCAACGCAGTTGACGACAACATCCGGCCTGGATTTCTCCACAGCGGCGCACACCGTATCGAAGTCCTGAACATCCACACCCGTCAGTATCCGCTCCACGGGCAAGAGGCTGAAACTCTCGAGGCCAGAAACCTTGCCATGCACAGTTCCCCAGATCTCAAATCGATTGGACAGGACGCGGCAAAGCCGATGTCCCAACATCCCCGCAGCACCAAGAATTAAGAGATGCATATTAACTCCTACCGCCGTTTCGAGCTTTGATCCATTCTCTTTGCAGGGCTTTGCGAATTGCGTGATACAGTTTTCTCACCCGCCCGAATAGCAGCCTGCTCAAAAGGATCCAACCATACTCCAACGGGTCAAACCAGAAAGAGAGCAGCAAATGCCTGAATTTGGCCACTCGATATGTACCGCAGTAATAGGCAGCGGAGTAATGCGCCAGGCACAGCACACGCCGACGGGCCCTTCTCAATTCCGCCGTAAGATTGGGCTCGGTATAGATTTTGTAGACCAGATCGATCAGTTCGCCAGCCAGTCGTGGGCCTCGGTCCGTAACCGATGCCGAATCAGGGTGATACCGATGTGTAGCCAGTGCCTGTGGAATATGGATTAGCTTCCCGTTCAGTGCAAGGCGAAGCCAGAGATCAAGGTCGCCAACATATTTGAACCTCGTATCGCGCATTCCAAATTTCTCGATCGCCTGCCGACGAATAAATACACCCGGCCCCATCCCAATATTGAAACCCATCAGCATATTGTTGACATCATAATCAGGAAGCTGCAAACGCTGGATGAACTCAGAATGAGGTCCGATCTCATTCCAGTCGGGATAGACTGCCAGGGCATCCGGGTGCTGCTGTAATGCTTCAACAGCCATCCTTATGGCTCCGGGCAGCAAAGGATCATCCGAGTTAACAATACCGACGATTTGTCCGTTCGCCATTTCCAGCCCCTTATTTACTGTGCGCGCCTCTCCCATATTGGGGTGTGACGCAAACACAATACGGCCCTCGTAATTTTCCAATATCTGCTTTGTGTTATCCGTCGAACCATCATCCAGAACAATATATTCAATTCGAGGATAGTCCTGCGAAAGCACACTTTGAATCGTTTCATCCAGGAATGAGGCGCGATTGTAGGCGGGCGTAATAATCGTAACGAGCGGCAGGGTGTCAGTCATGGGAAGCTTGTATCCTGTCAACAACTACATGGAGCCATGCGGCTTCAGAAGTTTCTTTTTTACACGTGATAAAGCCCGGTGCAGCATCCAGTAAGGTGCACCGAACAGGGTTACAACCAATTTCCACGGGTCATACCAAAAATACCAAAACAAATGGCGGTTCCGGGCCTTGCGATCGTCACCACAGTAGAACGTTGCGACAAAATGTGCGTTGCTCAATACATGTCGGCGAATACGCTGAACACGCGGCGGGATTTCATCGAAGGAGTAGATCTTTTGCACCATGCGTACCAGCTCATCCGCCATTTTCGCTCCCTGGTCAGTGACGGAGGCCGCGCCGGGATGCATCCGGTGAGTAGCCAGGGCGCTAGGGATATGCGCCAGCCGGCCGTTAAGCGCGAGCCGGAACCAAAACTCCAGGTCGCCGACATAATTGAACTGCGGATCGCGCACGCCAAATCTTTCAATTGTTGAACGGCGAATGAACACGCCAGGTCCCATACCTACGTTGAACGTGGTTAACATACTTTCGATATCGTAATCTGGAAGCTGCATGCAGCGAATCAAACTGGAGTCCGGGCCGATCTCGTTCCAATCCAGGTAAGCGACAAGGGCATCGGGATTTGACTGCAGCGCCTCAACACCTGCATGGATGGCCCCACTCAGCAGCGGATCGTCTGAGTTGACCACGCAAACAATTTCACCATGCGCCATCCCAAAGCCCTTGTTCACCGTGCGCGTTTCGCCCATGTTCGGGTGCGATTCAAAAATGACCTGGTCACGATATTTCTCCATGACTTCCCGCGTGTTGTCCCTGGAACCGTCATCGAGAACGATATATTCAATATTCGGATAATCCTGCGAAAGGATACTGTTCACTGTTTCGTCCAAAAACGAAGCGCGGTTATATGCCGGGGTGATTACCGTGACTAGAGGAAATCGATTATCGTTTTCCATATTTACACCAGTTATGCCAGCGATTCATAGTATGCAACAACACGCTCTCCAATGACAGATCGATCGGCCAGCCTCTTCACAAGTTCCAGATTGTTTTGCACAGCCTGATCCACCAGAATATTGTCAGTCATAGCGCGGGTTAATGTATCAGCGATTTCCTGAGGAAACAGGTTTCGCGCGAAAAGCACATTCTTTCCATCTTCAACCACGGAACGAATGGCCTCAAGAGGTGAAACAATGGGCAAGGCACCTAGGGCCATGGCTTCATACAGACTGTTCGGCACCCCATCCACCAATGATGGAATCAACAATACGCGGGCATTTGCGAGAATGGAGAAAAAATCGCGGCGGGGGATTCTATCATGGATGGTACAGCACTCACGAATGTAAGCAGGCAGTGCATAGAACCAGGCTATTACTTCGGGAGTCGTGTTCAGAATATGTATTCTGCACGGCGCAATGCGATCCCAGCATATCCGAAACGCCTCAAAGACAGGCAGACACTTGGACCACATCAACTCGTATCCCTTTGGAAAAACAATTTCGCGGCTTTGGGAGGTCTGTTTCGTACGGAGGGAGGCCAGATACGCAACGTCAATGCCACCAGTGCCGGGCACAGGAATTAATGGTGACAGTTGCTCATTGCCAATATTCAGCTCGCGCAGATATTGAACGTTTTGCGTATTGTCGCTGATGATCTGGTGGCATTCCCTGAGGATTTTCTCAACTCGCTTGGACATTTCCGGTATTAAATGATTGAGTGCAAGGTCTGACCCGCCTCGTAACTGGAGAATCCACTTACCAATCTCCTCCAGATGGAATCGCTTCCGAACATCGAAGTAATACTCCCCGCCCTGCCCATTGAACAACCCCAGGGTATGGACAATGTCAGGTTTCCAGGTTTGGATAATCTCGGCAAGCCACTCCTCAGGGTTCGCAGCCTGGATACCCCTGGATTT
This sequence comes from Chloroflexota bacterium, assembly GCA_029782225.1. GTDB lineage: Bacteria > Chloroflexota > Anaerolineae > Anaerolineales > Villigracilaceae > JAKOVF01. The sequence goes on from JAKOVF010000005.1 coordinate 3,919, forward strand.
ACGGATCCGGTTTCTGTCATAGGTTTCATAGTCGTAATAGAGAGTTGGCACATCCAGCGCCTTTCCAAAGGAGTTAAGCGCTTTTTTGGCTGCAAGGAGCATTTTGAAGTTGATCCTCGCATTTAGGTCATGCTCAAGGGTATTAACCTCTCCCGCGAGAGGATAAAAGGACAGGCGATAATCGGCATCAAATTTCCCGGGTAGAAGATAGGAAGGCTCAGAGCAATAAGTACGTATATTCCAATCCCCCGGGGGAATGCCTCCGCCCGGCACCGCGAACAAGCGTACATTCAACCTGGCATTGACGAGCAGGTTGATCCAGGCCTGGGTATGCGTGCTGCCTCCAAAGCCTATAAAGAGGATCTTTGGACGGCCGGGATAGGGATCGGTTTCAAAATCGGATGTCATAGTCTATTGATCCAAAACTTCACGTGCCCAGAGCTCGGTCATCATCAACAGCCAGGGTTTGATCCAGGAGATGTGCCCAGCCCGATATTCACTGTGGATACTTTTCACTTCATTGAGGTCCAGCCAGCCGCGTCTGCGGACCGAAGTTTCCGAGAGCGTATCAGACAACACATCGCTCAATGGACCATTCAGCCAGGCATCAAAGGGCATGGTGAAACCGCGTTTGGGTTGAACATCAAAATCCGGCGGCAACAATGAACGGCCGGCATCAATCAGTATCCTCTTCGCGCCGCTGTAACGATAGGTATTGACCAGTGCAGGATTGCTCCTGTCACCATCCCCTGATTTGCTTTTGGATGGCAAAGATAAAGCAAGATCTGCAATCACAGGATCGAGATAAGGAACCCGGACTTCCAGAGAATGCGCCATGGACGCGGCATCAATATCGCGCAGCAACTGATTGCCGGTATAACCGCGCAAACACAAGGCGCTGACGCGCTCGATCACGCCGGCCGAAGCAAGTTCATCAATGGACTGTAGATCAAACTCTTCAGCCCTACCCGCTCCGGCTGGAACGCGCAATCCCCGGTTCAGCAGGCGTGCGGCCCCCAGCGAGCTAAAGATGTGATATTGCATCGAATAGCGACTGAGAAATCCGTCCTGCGTTCTGGCCCGATACAACTCCGCACCGCGCGGACCCGTCAGCAGACGATCAAAAACATGCCAGCGCGCCCATTGGGCAGTCAGTTTCGTTTGCCAATTGCGAGATTGTGACGAATCCGCGTCCATGCTTTGGAACCACGGATACCCGGCAAACATCTCATCGCCACCCGTGCCGGAAATTGCAACAGTCACAGCCTGCCGTGCAGCCCAAGAGATGAAATATGAATTGACACCATCAACAGTGGGTTGGTCCAGCGCCGACGCAATTCTGAAGATTCGCTCACGGACATCCTTGCCGGTTACAAGTACATGAGAATGGTCCGTGCCAAGAAACTTGGCAGTCCGTGCAGCATCGCTGCTTTCGTCAAAGGCCGCGCCTTCGCTATCGAAGCCAACCGAAAAGGTTTTGACGCGATCCCCGACCTGTCCCGCCATCAGAGCCACCAGGATGGACGAATCGACTCCGCCGCTGAGGAACGCACCAAGAGGGACATCACTTACCATCTGGAGCCGGACAGATTCGGACACCGCCTCCTTCACCGCCCGGACATGTTCCTCGTATGGGGCATTCGCCAGTTCCGAGCAACGATCAGTTCTCAAAGACCAATATCGCTCGATACGCTTTTGTCCGCCTTCTAGGATCATGCGATGCGCCGGGAGCAAGGACTTCACATCCTTCAGCATGGTGTAGGGCTGGTAAACGGAACCGAACGTCAGTAGGAGGCGAAGCGCAACCGGTTCGATCTCACGAGAAATTGATCGGCTGGCAAGCAAAGCCTTCAGTTCAGAAGCGAATACAAGAGTGTCGCCTCGTTCGGCATACAGGAGCGGCTTGATCCCCAGTTGATCACGCGCCAGCAGCAGTCTTTCCTTCCCCGGCCCTTTGCGTTTATCGTAAATCGCAAGCGCAAACATGCCCCGCAGGCGCAGCAGGAAATCATCGCCATATTGTTCATAAAGCCGCAGAAGCACCTCCGTATCCGATGTGGACACGAAGCGGTAACCCATTTTCTCAAGATGCTGGCGCTGCTCCTGAAAGTTATAGACCTCGCCGTTATAGACGATCCATATCGTTTGCTCCGGATTGCTCATGGGCTGATGGCCGGTGGGGTTCAGGTCGATCACGGCCAGGCGTGCCATTCCAATTGAGATCCTCGAATCCGAATATACGCCGCGATCATCAGGACCGCGATGATACATAGCCGCGACCATCTGATCTGTTTTTTCCGGGTCAGCATGACCCCAGATACCGCAAATACCACACATACCTTGTTCTTATCCTAAAGGAAGCCATGGCTGCCACCAGGGTCTTGGAACATGAACTGCCATGGCATCGTCCAGCGCCTGCTGGAACAAAGTTCCTACATTTTCTGAGGTATAGGAGGAAACAACTTCCTCAAAGCGAGAGGAGGTCTTCAATGATCCCACCTGCCGGGCATTTAGAAAAGTACTTAAAGTCTCTGCAATCGCCGGAATATCGTCGGGGGGTACCACCGGGTAATCCAATCGTGCCAAAAGATCGGCCGATGCACCACCTTGATTTGTAAGGCCCAGAATCGGTTTTCTAAAACCAAGATAATCCACAAGTTTGCTGGGCAGGAACGGACTGGGAACTGTAGCAGGGGCATCGATGAGCAGAAGCACGTCGGCCCGAGCGATTTCCTTCAGACTCTCCACATAGGGAAGCTGATCACGGAAATGGACAATTGTCTGCAGCTTCAACGCCTCAGCCGTCTTTCGCTCCTCTTCCGCAATTCGTCCAATGAGCTGAACGTCAAGTTCCTGTTCCAGGGGTCTCGACTGAGCCAGCAGATTCAGCGCTCTCAGGAATCCTCCTGCACTGCGACCCTTGTATAAATCGCCGGTATAGATCATCCGCAAGCGGCTATCTCTCCTACTTTCGGCACGTGCAAACCCGACGATACCTGCATCGAAGGCATGAGGAATTACCCTGGTCTTTTCCTTCCATTTTGAAGGGTACTTTTTCATCACAAGTTCCACGGCCTGCGCATTTGTGAACAAGATCATATCGGCACGGCGGATGATCTCTCGTTCCATTCTGCGCCAACGATTGAGTTGTTCTCCATCAAAATCGGCATAGTATTGGCTATCTACCCAAGGATCACTGAAATGCGCGATCCAGGGGATATTTGCGGGGCGCGCCTCCAGGCCAATGAGATGATCCACCCAGGGCTGGGCAAATGTGACCAGGGCAGAGTATCGACCGGTCGCCAATTGCTTTCTGACCTCTTTCAACGCTGGTCTCAGCCAGCTCGATAACAACGCGTCTGGAACTTTGGATGGATCCACGGGGACGTGAATGGTTTCATAGCAGTCAGCATATAAATCCGCAAGTGAATTATCCTGGTTTCCTGCGGAATGCGGATCCCCACAGACCACCGTACTCTGCCACCCTATTCGCGCCAATGCGGCCAATACACGCGATACCTGAATCGAGCGCGGAAAAAGCATAGGCGGCATGCACCAGGAAACTGCAAGCAAATTCTTCAGGCCGGCTGCCATTCCCTGCTCCAGACTTCAAGGATGAGGAGGTCCCACAAACGATGACGGTCTAGAATGCCTGCATCAGGTTGGGTACCCGCAACCAACTCAGCGCGGACGGCGGCAGGATCCAGCCAGCGGTAGATCATGGCATCAGGCGCGGCCAGCAGGTCAAAGGTCCAGGCTTTGAGGCGGGTGGATAACCAGTCATATAGCGGGACCGGAAAGCCCAGCTTGGGCCGCTCAATGATCTCCTTCGGTAATCGTTTGCGGGCGAATTGCCTCAGGATCCGTTTAGTCTCGTACTGCCCATTCGCATTCCGGCCAATCTTGATCTTTGAAGGTGCATGGGCAGCCCATTCCACAAGGCGATAATCAAGGAATGGAGTCCGCAGCTCGATGGAATTCGCCATGCTCATCTTATCGGCTTTCATCAGCAGGTCCTCCACCAGCCATGACTGCGAGAAAACGTAAAGCAGTTGGTGAAGAGGATCCGTTGATGGGACACGGCCGAGCTCGGCGCGCACAATATCGAATGAATCCCGGCAATCTCCATTGTGCCGGAAGAGGATATGTTTGGCTTCTGAGGTAAGATGATCCGTCATGTTGGCGCGTGCGGGAAGAAGCTGCAGGTCGCGTGGAACATTGGCGAGTGCCAGGCGTTCTTCCCATTGTGATCCAAGCCACTGTGCAAGTTTGGGCGCGATGTTTTCGCGAAAACGGGCCGGGAGCTTTTGCCAGAGTCGGGTTTGATCCCACTGCCTGACATAGACATCCAGGTTATAGCCACCAAGGATTTCGTCGCTCCCTTCGCCCGAGAGTGCCACTTTGATTTTTGTGCGAGCCAGTTGAGACACATAGTACAGGGGAATCGATGCAAGGTCTGCGAGAGGCTCATCCGCAAAACGTGTGAAACGGGGCAGGAAATCAAGGAATTCCTTCTCACCGATCACCACTTCATGATGCGTAAGACCCACATGTTGAGCCACCTGACGGGCATAAGGCAGTTCATTGATATCCGGTGAATCTTCAAAGGCCACCGAGAATGAGTTGAGTTGGGCATTATGCAGTTCACCCAGTGCGGCGGCCACTGCGCTCGAATCCAGCCCACCGCTAAGGAGGATGCCCACCGGCACATCGGCGATCAGGCGCAGGCGCACAGCATCGATAAATAGCTCTTCGAATTCACTGAGCAGCTGCGCTTCACTTCGGCCTTTGATCTGATCCGTGTAGGGAATATCCCAGTAGCGTACCGGATGCAGCTCCGGGTTTCGGATGTTCACCGTGAGAGTATGCCCAGGTGGGAGCTTATAAACATTTTTCCAGATGCTCTGCGGCTGTGGAACGTAGCGGAAAGTCAGATAATCCCACAGTGCCTGTTCGTTCACTTCACGCGGAACCAGCCCTGTTGCCAGCAAAGCTTTGATCTCAGAGGCAAAGAGGAATGTCCTGCCATCCCAATAGTAGTAAAGAGGCTTAACGCCCATGCGGTCGCGTGCAAGGAACAGGTTTTTGTTCTTCGCATCCCAGATGGCGATAGCGAACATGCCATTGAATTTATGGACGCATTCCGGGCCATCCTGCTCATATTGGCGCAGGATGACTTCCGTGTCGGATTGAGTCCGAAAGGAATGTCCCTGGGCTTGCAGGCGTGGGCGCAAATCCCGGTAGTTGTAGACTTCCCCGTTGAAGACGATCTGTTTGCTGCCATCCTCACTGGTCATAGGTTGATGACCGGTGGAGAGATCAATGATACTCAAACGACGCATTCCGAGCCCGGCAGATCCATCGGTGAAATAGCCATCGTCATCCGGCCCACGATGGACAATCGCATCGCACATCCGATGCAAAAACGGGATGCGTTCTTCCTCTGAAAGCGGGATACCCAGATAGCCAGCAATGCCACACATAATATGTTCCTAATTCCTACTTCTCAGCGGTAATCCACAGACTCCATCCCCAGCGGCGGATGCACGCGTCCAGCAAAGGCCGCGGCAGGTTCGTGCCAAGGTTGCGCGCCCACTGATTTAGAATCAACTCCACCTCGGTACCAAGCATATCAATCCGAACATTGCGGAACTGGGCGAATAACCGGGTATAGACCTCCTGTTTGGTTACTGGCCATGTATGGGGATTCCCTTCACGACGGTCTCCATCTGCGTAACGACTGGCCAGTTCGAGCGGATTCAGGAACTGGCTCTCCATATTGACATATCCATCTACATATTCCGTCAGGAAACGGTACATGAGGGAGCGGCGATGATACAACATTACTCCCACGGATGCCCCCGGCCTGACAACTCGATACAACTCGGCAACAGACTGCTTTGTATTAGGAGAGTGGTGAAGCACACCCCAGGAGTAGGCATAATCAAAAGCATTGTCCTCAAAGGGAAGTCTCTCCCCATCCGCTTCTCGGATATCCCCATCCAGGTCGAATATCTCAAAGCGCTTTTTGGTCATGGAAACGGCCACAGGATTCAGATCCACCGCGGTGACCCGCGCGCCGTGGTTGGCCCAGTTCATGGCCATGCACCCCATACCACAGCCCACCTCAAGGACAGATTTTCCTACATACTTATCGTAGTTAAAGATCTTGCCGAAATAACCCTTTTCATTGTGCTTTGATTCATTCCAGCCATAAAAGGTTTTATCCGCGGTTTCAAAAAACTCGCGCGACCCGATCTCCACCTGGACATTGGTGCCATCCTCTTTCAGATAGGTCGTCACCCCATGCTCGGACCCGTAGGTCATAGGGTAGGATGCCCACCACTCCCGAATGGATTGTTTGATATCAGCCTGGTTTTCCATCTCATGCCTCTTTTCGTTTCCGGCCAGTAAGTACATCGGACAAGTAAAAGAAAATCGCAACAACCCACAGCCAGGGAACAAGCAGAACTTCCAGCCAGCCTGCCCTCGCAAGGAACCGTCGGAACGCAAGCATGCGGCGGGACTCCTGATCCCAGATAAATTCGCGCCTGCGCCCGTTGATAACAATGTATTGAACTGCATTCAGCTTCAGCAGTTTCCTTTCCAAATCTTCCCATCCCAACCCGATGGGGTCGTGGTAAAGCAGGACAGCCGTGTCATACTTGTTGGCCTCGCTCAGCGACAGGTCGGGAAGAATGTGGGTCGCCCAGGTAGAGGTCTTCTCGAGCAACTCGGGGGAAAGTTTCTCTTCTGCCAGCAGATCAATCGTCGCTCCCACGGCATGTCGATGTGCGAACTGACCTGCAAGCTCGAGCATGTATTCTGCGGTGCGCGGGTTGGCGCGGTAGTGCGTGATGTAATCTCGAATAGCTTGCCACGATCCATCCTGCCTCTGTTTCAGGGTCCAGGGATGCAATATAAATAAAGCGCTCTTGATGGGCGTGATCGAGGCGTTGGCATGGGGTGCCAGTATCTTCATCTTCCTTCTCCTGCAATTTCCAAAAGCTGACCGAAGTGGACAGTCTCAATATTTTTCTGAAGCAGATACTCCAAGGCCCGGTAGAAAGCCTGGCCTTTGACCACGTGCGCGGGGTCAACGTAGTAATTGAGCACGCCCGTTACGCCCAGGGATTGCATCCGATCCACCATTTGGATGAACAGGGCCGCATATTCATCCTTAAGCACCGGCTCATTGGGGCTGACAATGTAATTCCAGGAGTCGAGGATGATATCGGGATTTGCATAGGAGCCGGAAAGGGGTATTTCGTCGATGCCGTTCTCTTTCACAACAGGGCCGCATCGCAACCCATATTCCGGCAATGTGGAGGTGGAATAGCTGTAACCCAATTGCCTCAATGCTGAATATATGACTTCTCGCTGTTCGGGGCTCTGGTAGTACCCAAAGTGAGGTGCACGAAACCCAATCGGCGCGCGGCCCAAAACTTTGAGACAGATCTCATGTCCATCCCGGATATCCTGGATTACTTCGTCCGTGGTCATCTCATTATAGAAGGTAATACTCCAGTATCGTCCATCCCGCCATTCAGCATGTGGACGCGCCCCATGATTAATAAAGTCCGCACCCACATCGATCAGGCGGCGGTAGGTCCGGGCACCTTCCTGCAATTGCGCGCCGGGGACGGCATAGGTGGCTTTCATCCCATGCTGCGTCAGCCATGTGTGTAACTGCTCCGCCGCAGGGATATCTTCAGGGGTATCACAATCAAAGGACAGCGCAACATACAGACGGTCGAAGCCCTGGAGGCGGGCAAGACGCGCGTAGCCGAGGAACAACGCATCGTTCGTGGACCTCTGGTCTGGTTCCGCCTCAACAGGCTTGCGCCACCACTGGCGCATTGTACGGATCGGATGGCGAATCGCTTTAAACATTTCTATGGTCGCTTCTTTCTGACGCTGGACATTACCTGTTTGTAAATTTCAACATATTTCATTTCAGTCTTTGCTGACGCCCAGTTTTCCTGTGCACGAGCATACGCTTTGCGGCCCTGGCTTTCTCGTAGGGCATCGTCCTCGACCAGCTTCCTGATGGCCCGGGCATAACCATCGCTGGTATCGTTCACTCGCATCACAAAATCTCCATCCAATTCCGGGACCTGTCCACCGATACCCTCACGTAGGTTGGTGATGACTGGCATACCAACGAGCAGCGCCTCCAGAACCGTCTTGCTAATTCCAAATGCTTCCACATGGACGGCAAAAACATCATATTCATGCAACATGCTGCAAAGCTTGCTATTTGGGATGGCGGGAATAATAACGACACGATCCTCCAGCCCGCACTCAGAGACCAGGGCTTGAAGTCTTTCTTGATAAGGACCATCTCCCACCAGGGTCAAATGGACATTCGGCAAATCGCCAACCGCGCGGATGATGTTTTCAGGGTTCTTATGGACATAATGCCTGCCAACGGAAATCACGCGAACAGGATGATGCAGCGCGTAATCCTCTTTTCGGATCAGGTTCTCACCAGGCAACACGTTATACGCGATCTCATAATTTGAACAACCCGCGCGTTCAAGGTACGGGATGATCGACTGATAAACAGGAAGTACCCGGTCGGCATGGATCAATCCTTGGATCTCAATAGCGTCAAAGATCGTGGAGTAGAGTTGTTCCCACCATGATCCGTAGGGCGGAAGAGGTCGGCGGCGCGGGTCTACATCGGGGTTGGTGTGCAGGGACACAACATAAGGAATTCCCAGTTCAAGCTTGATCCGGCCAGCCAGATAGGCGTTGGTATCATTGCCGTGGCATCGAATCAGATCCGGCTTGATTTCCCGGGCAAGCTCGATGCCAGGCTGGGCCCAATCGTTCAACAGTTTGAACTGATATTCTTTTACTAGGTAAAGAAACGGTTTAGCCCAGGGTTCGAGAAGCCACGGCTTGAACCAGCGAGTATTATGAATTAAGAACCGTTCCTCTTCGGGCAGATTGTGCAGAAACAATCGCGCCGTACCGACTGTTTTTTGTAGTTCATGTGAATCAGGTTTGTCATCATTGCACGTTAAGATATGAACTTCATCAAAAAGGTTTCCAGGGTTGTAATACCTATCAGTAATCTCTCCTTTTTGGATGAGACTAGACAGTGAATCTGGAATGATAACAAGTAATTTCATACGCGCTTTAGAGTTTTTGCATTAATACGCAGATCTCAGTTGCAAATGGTTTGAGATAATAGCCCGCCCACATTCTTTGTTTGATACTCAGATCAGCCAGAAAATTTCTTCCGAATAGATTGAATTGATTGAGGCCATAACCGAAATACCCGAGCGGAGTTAATTTAGATTTTTTCCCAAGCTGGTAGATCTCTCGTGCTGTGTATTCTCTGTAATGCATAATAGCCGACAAAATCGGCTGCTCACCTCGAAGTATTCTGATGATGTTTTCGATTCTCAACCGGTTGGGGGTGCAAATCGCAACTACACCACCCTTCGCACAACTTCGCACACAGGACTTCAAATATTCGGCGGGGCGGTTAAAGTGTTCGAATACTGCAAAACTCACCACGAGGTCGTATGGCTCTCTGGGAGTAAAAACAAGAAAATCGTGTACGCTTCGCTGAACTTTGAGGTGAGGATATTCGGCATTGGCTTTAAGCACGCTTTGCTCTGAATAATCAATAGCGTCGACACGCTTGACGAAAGGATACTGCACCATCAAAACGTCTTGATAGCCGCATCCACAGCCAACATTTAATACTGTGGCTGGCTGAACCCGGCGAAACAGTTGCTGGATCTCAAATGTTCTAGAATAATCCCAGTCTGAAGATAAGTATGTTCCCCATTCCTCGGTGATCTTCTCATCGAAAAATTGTCTCTGATCTTCAATATATTCTGGATATCGATCTTGAACTGGCATTTACTCAACTCCTCTTAAATGTGAAACCAACAATATTGACTGAAACCACCCGGTATTCCCGACCCGGAAGAATTAGATGGGATAGCCCCAACAAGCCAGATCCCGGTCAAGCCATACCGAAGTTCTATAGTTGCTGACAGCATAAAAAGATCGGATGAATGCTTCATCAGCTTCACTCAATATCGGTGGACGCTTACGAATTGAGGACAGTTTCCTGAATGTCAAGCCGAGTTTTCGAAGTAGTCCTCGAAGGGCAGACTGTTCTTCAGGCACCAAACTGTAAGAAGTGGAAAGCGCCTTGTTTTGGTCTGCCTCTGATAGGTCCATGGGAAAGAAGGGTACTTCTAAAAACCTACATAACCCGTGTAAAACGTTTTCCTCATCACTGGCAATCTCCTCTAGGATCATTACATGGATATTTTCTTTGCCAAAACAGGCTGCATATGATTCAAGCAGCCGGTCATAGGCAGCAGCATAGGCTGCCGCCTTTCCCTCGAGCGTGCTCAGAAAATCGACGAAAAAACAGCGCCCAGCCGGGAAGTGTGGAAGATAATGCAGATACATAGAACGAAACCAATCAAATTGGTTCCTCAAAACAATGAGAATCCGGGCATCAGGTAAAGCATGTTTAATCCTGCGCGCTAGTTCAGCATGGTCAGGCGAAATCACCGTTCCATCCATACGGCCATTCAATTTAACTGCCCAGTGAGCAGACCATTCTGGATTGATAGAAGTAGAATAATCTTTCTGAGGTGTCTCCTTAAGAACATATCCCAAGGAAAGGCTCTCATACATGTCAATAAAACATGAGGCTGATTGTTCGTTCTCAAAAAATTTTAGATATCTCTGTTTTCGAATCTCATCGTCCGATTCGAGTTGAAAAAACCAGGCTCTACGGGTCCAATGAATACTTGGATGCTGAGTGAAATAGCTTCGTAGATAGGTTGAGCCTGACCTCATATAGCCAACGTAAACGATATTTGGTTTGGTATGGTTATCCATAGGTATCCTCTTCGCCTGCCATGCACATTACTTAAATTAACCAAATCAGAAGGTAAATCCAGCCACTTATTGATCTGGTCCTGCTACAACTTCTCGCAAACAAGAATATGCCGAAAGGCAAACAACTTCAATAACGGCAAATTACTGATCCACTCATCCAGCAGTTTACCCTTAACTCGCCGGGATAATAATTGTGTCCAGACCGGCAGCAAGAACAGCTTGAGCCATTTGGGACGATCGCCTCCCCATAATGGGAGTATCTGAAAGGTGCGGTGCTCCACGATTTTCATCCCTGCTTGATGGATCATCCTTTTCATGGCCGGCACGGAAACCGCATAATTTTGGGCCCATCCCAGTTCTTTATGGTAAGCATTGACTACGATCACATTTAACGAATACAGGTTACCCAGGTCAAGAATACATTTGCCAGTGGGTCTTAAAACCCGTGCTATTTCGCTGATCACCATGCCAACATTGGGGATTACATACAGTGAGGAAAAGGAATAAGCAAGATCGAAGGAGTTTGACCGAAATGGCATTCTGCAGGCATCGCTGCAGGCATAGCGCGTGTTTTGCAAATCTTTTGTAATTTTGTCCTTGTTGGCTTTTTGGAGATAAGGCAGGCTAAAATCCACTCCGGTGCATGTCTGCATTCTGCCGGCAAATCCCATGAGGTGCTGGCCTGTTGCGCAGCACACATCCAGGACATTTGAATGGTCGGCATAAAAGTGAACTAAATCCAAGCGGATCTTCAACAAGATATCGCTATAGGTCTCTGGAACCGGGGGCGGCAGATGGTTAATGGTGTCGACCGTATAAATTCCTTCTTTTGTGAAAAGGTCCCGCTGGTCTGACGCTTGTTGAATATCTGTGGTTTTATCTACAGGTTCAAGCTTCATTGCTTTTCTTTCCCAGTAAACCAGTCAATCCCAGCAGAAGCTTTCTCATGAGGCTGATCATCTTCCTGCCCAAGATCACCGTCGACAGGTCACGACTCGCGTTTAGCCAATTTCTGATTATTGTTTTCTTGTCCGGCATCAATTTCGCCTCCACCGGAGTCAAAACTGCCGGCGATTCAGGTTCCGGCTGCGGCATAATCAGTTCGCCTCTAAACAACCGGTGCAATTCTCCGCCAAACTTGCCTTTGAAATCGGTCAGTCCTTTATCTTTCCCTTCGGCTGCGTTGGGGAAAGCCTCGCCGGTTTCATACCATGCACACCCATCCGCTTTTGCAGCCAGGACTGCTTCCCAAAAGAGGAGGTAGTTAACACCCGATTTCAGATGTGCTGTTTCTGAGCAACCCGTGTGATAGAGCTCCGATGAAGAAAAACGCGCATCATTGTGAAATGCAACGGGGGATCCGTCCGGAGAAAAACCTACCCAAAGGATATGATGTGAGTCTGGTTGCGCGGCGATGCCTTCGAAATACGATTTAGGGTGCGACTGGACACCGGTGCGTTGATAGGTTTCAATGTGAACGCGATAATACTCATCGACCATTTCCCTCCAGGAACATCTGCGGGCTGAATATCCGGCGGAGCGTGCCTGTTTAATTTTTTGCCTTGCATCCTTTGCCATTCCGAACCACAGATCCTCTTCGCTCTGTAGAAGATCAATGATCCGTGTATGCGTTGAAACGTCCGTAAAACCGACTTCAACGAGGGGATTCACACCCCAGCCGTTCTTCAATGAAGATTGACAAATTGGACTAATAACAACTGTTATTCGCTCTGCACAAAACTGCGCGGCTATATCCCTGGCGCGTGCCCAACATGCCTCCCATAAGCGCTGGCGAACCGCCCTTGAAGCACCAGCTGCGATCACCGGGCCGCCATGGCCCCAGCCGCTCGAAGATAATCTTTTTCCGGCTGAAATCCAATGAAGCGGCATGATAGCAACCAGTTTGCCGTTCTCACGGACGGCAAAACTGAGCTGCTGCATATTCCAAACGAGGGTGACCATCTCAAGCCATTCAGCCAGGCTGAATACCCATCCATCCTCTGAATGGTAGACAATCTCATCCCATTCCCGTGCTTTTATTTGATTAAATCCAATAAATTCCATGGACGTTATTATCCGCTCTTTATCATTGTCTCTGCTGGAGATGTGTGGCTTAACCACATACCAAGCATAAACCCCAACATCATATCCCCAGCTGACGCTCGAAGCTTGACTCCAGCACATAGATCTGCAATAAACTGCTTCCAAGCTGAGCGATAGGACTCTGAATCTATGCCGGCCTGATCCAAAGCATCATAGGCACGAACAAATGCAGTCCGATAATTTGGATCGTCAACGATATTGTTTTGCCAGCGAAGATTAAAACCCATTCCTTTCTTGCGAGCCCAGGCAATTTCCTTTCCGACCAGTTTTTCGTAGAAAAGTTTTGGTAGATACTTATTTGTTTTGGGCGAGAAAGGATCTGCCACCTTGTATTGGTGAGGCAGCCTGGCCGCGAACTCGATCAGACGGTAGTCAAGGTACGGACTGCGGACTTCCACCTGCGCAGCAAGCCCGGAGATATCAGGCAAACGGTAATTGCTGTCACTCGTGGAACAAAGCAAGTTCAGATACATCAACCGATCCAGAAAATTATCCACCCCCGCCTCGGTAATATCCTTCATGATCCTGTCAACCATTGAGAGCACCGCATTCCCAGTGGGTGTAGCTAATTCCCCGGGAGAGAGACGCGCGCTGAGATTGGAATAAACATAATTTCCCCACATTCCTGCGAGCGAATCTGCCTGTTTTTTTATTCCAAAATGGCGATGAAGAAACGGCAGACGTTGAAATCGTTCCAAGTCATCCTTGCGGGCTACCTCGTCCCCGATATAACCAGTAAAAATTTCATCCGATCCATTGCCGCTTAAAACCACCTTTGCGAGTGGACGTATGGTCTCATAAAGCCGGTGTGAATAGACCAGCGGAAGCTGTACAGACGGCTGGTCATAAAATGAATAAGTACGCGGCAGGCCGCTGAGCAAGTCCTCATGGTAGTTAAATTGAATATATCGCCAGGTCAAACCCAGCTCACGCGCGACGCGTTCCGCAATCATTGTCTCAGGGCTGGGATCGTCATCCGTGTGATAGTCGATTGTGTAACAATCCAGAGAGACATTCAATCGTCGAGCACAGAGCGCAGCAATTGTCCCGGAATCAACGCCGCCCGAAAAGGTGAGAGCAAGCGGCACGTCGGAACGCAGACGAATGGCAATGGCATCCGTCAACAGAGTTTCGTATTCTTCAAGCAACTGAGAAAGCGAGCGGCGGCTTTTCCTGCGGAGGTCCATCTGCCAGTAGCGGCCCACTTGCGGGACCGGATTCTCGGGACTGACCCAGGCAAAGAAAGCCGGTGGAAGCGCCCTCGCTTGCTCATACACGGTCAGCTCGAGAGGAAAGCCTGCGACCAGACGGTACAATTCGATCGCACCGATAGACAGTTTGCCGGTCCAACCCGGAATAGAGCGAAAGGCATCGAGCGTAGAGGCAAAATAAAAGTCACCGCCAATTTCGCACCAAACCAGCGGCTTCTTGCCAAGCCGGTCGCGCGCCAGAAACAGTCGCTTTTTCTGCGTATCCCAGATTGCAAAGGCAAACATGCCATTTAGATCCTCGCAGACATGTTCCCCTTTCAACTTGAACCCTTCCAGAATTGCCTCGGTATCGCTCTGAGTCTCGAACCGGGCACCCATCCGCTCGTAGGCGGTGCGTAATTCTTTGTAGTTATAGATTTCGCCGTTGTAGATGATCACATATCGCTTGCTAACATCCCACATCGGCTGGTGACCGGTTGTCAGGTCAATAATGCTCAAGCGGGAATGGAAAAAATGAAGGTTTTTCTCATCGCTCCATTCATCCTGTTCATCGCGCCCGCGATAAAGGATGCTGGATCTCATGTACCGGGTTGTTGTCTCCGGGATTCGTCCAATATCAGTTGAGATGATGCCGGCAATTCCGCACATAAGGGCACCTCTTAAGCCTTGTTGGCGTCCTCGACCCAAAACCCATCCGGATATCCATACCAGGCCGGGATTCTGCCTTGCATCGTATCGCGCAAAAAGCGAACATCCGCTTCGGATAAATACTCGTGATACCCACCAACCTGGCCTTTGCGCACATGAAATGCTTCCTGCGTGCTCGCCGTGTCTCCCGTCGCAAAAATCGGCAACCCGGAGCTGGAGTAGACAAGGGTCCGGGTATGTCGATTATCCATTTCCAGCTTCCGCATATTCTTGAAATCACTGAAAGCAACGGCTTGACCTATGTAATCCTCACGGATCGGAATCTGAAAAAACTCCAGGAGGCGACAAAACTCTTCGGCGGGTTTAAATCGTAAATCCTCGTAACGCATCAGCATTAGCTTTGGGATAGAGAGTCGTCCAGCCTCCCAGAGCTGAAGGAAGGCTACTGCTTTTTCAACGCCCTGAACCGGATTGCGAATGTATTCAGAAATGTCGCCCTGATAAGGCGGGGTTGCCTGTGTCTTTGCCTGCCAGAATAGAGAAACCAAAACGTCCGGGATATTGCGAACCAGAAGCATGACGTTCGTATGACGCCAACACGAAACGGTATTCTCCATCGTCAGGTCGGCAGCTGTTTGATAAGTCCATTCCAAATTCCCATGCGTGAACTGAATCAATGGTACGCGAGGATCGATGTATTCGAACTGGTCAAACAGCGGTAACGGTAATTTCTCATCCCGCCCTGTGAACAATTGGACATACTTGCCCAACATCACACGCAGCCAGGTTGTGCCAGATTTAGGATAGCCAACCACATAATATTCCTGCAACGCCGGGTGTATATCCTCTCGGGTCTTCCGGCCAAACCACTTTTGGAACTTGGTCAATACTCTTTTCATGCTACTGTTACTCCAAGACGGATCAAGGGCTGAAAACTTGCCACTCCGAACGTTGTGCAAAAGATGTCTCAGACTGTGAAACATTGCTGCCGTTTAGATAATCGTCAATATCTACATTGATATGAATCGTGTCGCTGATACTATCCAGCCAGCGCTTATCATCTTTGCTTACAACCTGACCGATCGTGACCATAAGAATATAACTTCCACCCACCAGCAGCAATTCTGGAATCACGCATTCAAGGTAGCCATCTCCTGAAAGCTTTAATTCCGAGCGCGAGTGGTGTACCCCAACCGTCATGACCTGCAGGCCCGTATAGTTCAGGAAGTTCACGTTGCAAAAAGCAGAAAGATCCTCGTTCAGATGAAATCCAATCCGGATTCGCAATCCTCTCCCTGTCTTGAACTCAACCGATTCAGTCCCGTCCATATTGTGAGTGGAAATCCAGGTGAGGATCGGTTTGCTTCCGTCCCAGCGCTTGACGTTCTCCCGCAGGTCAAGATAACTGATGCGAGGACGTCCACCTTCGGCTCGAAGGCGTTCTTCATCAATCTGGTGAATATCCTTCAGGTACCTTTCGGTGGTGGCATGAGCACTTCCCCAATAAAGGATCCTGCCTCCATCTAAATATAATCCCCGGTCACATAAACGTGCTATGGAAGTAAGCGAATGGCTCACAAACAATACTGTTTTCCCGCTTCTGGCAGCGCCCTCCATTTTATCAAGACTCCTTTTTTGGAAAGTCGCATCTCCAACAGCCAGCACTTCATCCAGAATCAGGATCTCCGGGTCAAAATGGGCGGCCACTGCAAAAGCCAGACGGACGTACATTCCGCTTGAGTAATGTTTGACCGGGGTATCAATGAATTTCTCAACCCCTGAGAAATCCACGATCTCATCAAACACCCGATCTATTTCGGCGCGTTTCATGCCAAGAATAGCCCCATTCAAGTAAACATTCTCTCGCCCGGTCAACTCCGGATGAAAACCTGTGCCAACCTCAAGCAGGCTACCCACCCGGCCATAGAGGTCAACTCGTCCACAAGTCGGGGCTGTCACCCTGCTCAAGATCTTAAGCAGGGTGCTCTTTCCTGAACCATTACGTCCGATGATGCCCAGCACCTCCCCGCGTTTTAGTTCAAAGGAAACATCCTTTAGCGCCCATAGCTCATCTAGTTGATCAGCGCCGATACGCGCCAGCCGGGGATCAAAAATCCGGCGCACCGCACGCGCAAAGGAGGTGGTTGCTGATTGAATCAGCGTATCAGGCCTCTGCTTGGCCGCGCCAATGTAATATAGCTTGCTCAGATTTTCCACACGCACCATAACATCATTCATATTTACACCAGATCAATGAAGGTTTTTTCAACGCGATGGAAATAAAGCAAGCCTGTTATCAGCAGGCCCAGCACTAGAAGAAGAGAGATACCCATCAGCGGATAAGGCGGAAGCGGCGATCCAAGCAGCGCCCAGCGAAACCCTTGTACTACGACTGCCATTGGATTAAGCCAGTAAAGTGTGCTCACAATTCCCTGGGGCAACAGCGTAGGTGAATATGCGACAGGGGAAGCATACATCCACATCGTGGTCAACAAGGAGATTGCCTGTGCGATATCCCGGTATTGAACTGTGAGCGCGGATAGCCATACCCCGGCTGCCAAAGCTGTTAGCAGGGCAAGGAAGATAAAAATCGGCAGGGCCACTGCCGACCAACCCGGGAAAATACCGAAACCAAATAGAATGAGAACAAGGAGAGTAAATGCGATGGCAAAGTCCACGAGGGAAATAACAAGAGCAGAGATGGTCCCAATCAATCTTGGAAAATAGACTTTTGCCGAGAGAGCCGAACCTCCCAGCAGGCTGCTGCTTGCTCCTGTCAGCGCCCGGGAGAATAATCCCCATGCAGTCAGCCCCGTCAAAGAAAAAACGGCATAAGGTATTCCCTCCGAAGGCAGCTTTGCCAGCCCACCAAAAATGAGAGTAAAGACCAACATATTGAAGATCGGAGGGATAACCGCCCAGCCCACGCCGATCGCGGTCTGTTTATACCGAACTTTGAGATCGCGCCAGACAAAGTAATAAAGCAACTCACGATATTCCCGCAGCTCCCGGAAATCGGGGAATGGCAATCCCTGAACTGGTTGAATGACGAACATCGGCTCGGAGGCCTGAGACTGGTAATCCTTTTGAATCATGTTTTCCTTTGGAGAGGAATGAAGCAGAAGAGCAACGAGCATTCAGTTTTTGAATTCTCACATGAAAGGCAATCACTGTCAAGGGATTAGGGTCCATCGAGTCCAAGGATTTCACTTATAATGTCAGTTGAGATCTTATAGTACTTTTGTCAAGTTGCCTGACAGTTCTGTGAGGCGGGTACAGCCACAATGAATTTAGAATGCTAATAGATGTGGTTTTATCCATATAATAAATTCAGGGAATTTGTACTACCTCACCGTTTTGGAGGAACCATGAAAACAGGAAATCATTTCTTACTTGGCCGTGGCATTTTGGTGCTTGCACTTCTCAGCACGCTGCTCATGACCAACACGCAAAATGTACGTGCAGCCGCGCCATCCAATGACCTTTTTGATGGGGCAACGAACATCATCATCACCGGAAACTCCTTCACGGATGCGATTCAGGATGTTACCGGTACAGCAACTCCCAAGCCTGGTGATCCCCCCAATGGCGAGCCAGCCATTAGTTGCAATACGAATTATCCCGGGTTGTCAAGCCTTTGGTATCGCTATGATCCCAGCCAAAATGGCATGCTTAATGTGAGCACAGTGGGCAGCAACTACGATACGGTAGTAGCCATCTGGCAGGGCACCACACTGGCCAACCTTGTTGCTGTTTCCTGCAATAATGACTATTATTCCCCCATCAAGCAGTCTTTTGCCAGTGCATATGTGGAAGTGGGAAGTGCCTACTACGTTGAGGTCACTGCAGCAGGTGGGATCGGAGGAGCAGCTGCGCTAAGCGCAAACAAAGCCCAGCCTTTTGCGGTCACTGACGACTTGAGTCTCACTGTCACTTTCGATCCCGGAACCGCCGTGGGAGTGGGGGTCTATGATGACAGCCATGCAAATTGGACTTGGGGGGACGACGGAGGAGGATCGGGGGCCTGGACGCACGGTACGGGTATAACAGGTCCCTTCGCCAATACCCATACATACAGCAGCACGGCTGGCGATACAACCAAATTCAACTTCGTCGGCGATCAATTCACCTTGTATTATACAAAAGCCAGCAATGGCGGCCACATGGAGGTTTGGATTGATAATATCAAAATTCAATTTGGAAACCAATTCTATCTGGACGAGAATTCTCCCACGACTCAATACCAGCAAACGTGGGCTAGTCCCACCTTGGATCCAGGCGGTCACCAGGTATTGCTAAAAAATCTGACCGGTACCATTTATGTAGATGCGATCAAAGTAGCCTATCGAATTGCCCCGCTGGGGGATATCAGCACGGACTATAATCCGACCTATCAATGGAATGAAGTCGCTGGCGCGACTTGGTATTATCTATGGGTAAATGGACCATCCGGCCCTGTCATCCAGAAGTGGTATCAGGCCTCGGCCATTTGCGGAGGAGGCCTTTGTTCCGTTAAGCCCAGCACCATTTTAGGCGGCGGGAATCATACCTGGTGGGTTCAGACTTGGAATAACGTAGGAACCGGTCCATGGAGTTCTGCAAAGTATTTCACTACAGCGATTCCGACCATTCCGGATCAAGCCACCTTATACTCGCCCATCGGAGATATCGGCACGAACTTCACCCCGACTTTTGAATGGGAACAAGTCCCAGGCGCCACATGGTTTTATCTATGGATAAATGGCCCCACCGGAGTCGTGCTGAAGCAATGGTATCCAGTGTATTCGGCCTGCAATGGTGGTACCTGTTCTGTTACGCCCAGCACTCCTCTGGCGGGAGGGGATTACACGTGGTGGATTCAGCCCTGGAACGCCGCAGGTACCGGACGTTGGAGCGCACCTATGACCTTCCATGCTGCCAGCTCAGCAGCGCCCGGTCAGGCTACTCTAACTGCGCCGACCGGAGATATCGGGCCGAACTATAATCCCACCTATCAGTGGAATGAAGTGCTTGGGGCAACTTGGTATCGCTTATGGATTAATGGAGCAAGCGGACTAGTGCTCAACAAATGGTACCAGGCCTATTCCATCTGCAACGCTGGAGTCTGCTCTGTCACATCGGCCGCCACTCTGGGCGGTGGAAATTATTCATGGGCGGTTCAAACCTGGAATGACGCCGGTACAGGTCCCTGGAGCATTACCGTGAATTTCATCACAGCCCCGCCGCTTCCCCCTGATAAAGCCATCCTTTATACGCCAGAGGGCGACATTGGCACGGAATATAACCCCACGTATCAGTGGCAGGATTTCCCGGGTGCTACCTGGTACTATCTGTGGGTGAACGGATCCTCTGGGGCTGAAATCAAGCAATGGTATCAGGCCTCTTCCATCTGCACTGCAGGCACATGTTCTGTCAGGCCCAGCACCAGTTTGAGTGGTGGAAACCACACATGGTGGGTTCAAACCTGGAACTCGACAGGCCAGGGCCCATGGAGTGATCCTAAGATGTTCACAACCCCAGCCCTCACGGTTCCCGGTCAGGCCACTCTAACTGCGCCCACCGGAGATATCGGGGCAGAATACAATCCCACCTACCAATGGAATGAAGTTTCAGGCGCGACCTGGTATTATCTATGGGTGAAGGGTCCCAGTGGACCGGTGATCCAGAAATGGTATCAAGCCATTTCTGTTTGCAGTGCCGGTGTCTGCTCTGTCACGCCCAGCACTACATTGGCTGGAGGAAGCTATCGCTGGTGGATCCAGGCATGGAACAGCGCAGGAAAAGGACTCTGGAGCGATCCTATGGATTTCACCGCCACCACGGCAACACCACCTCCTGGTGTTCCATAGTCTGTAGTGCGCATTTACATCGTAGTTCGGGATGAGATTTGCGTAAGAGTGCGGACGAGATGGGCAATTCTCTCGATATGCGGCAATGAAAATACTTTGTTAGCCGTCGAGCGGATGGTAGAATCCAAAGTACTAGCATAACTGCCAGAGTTTCTATCGCTCTGGCAGTTATATTTGGAGTGCAATCGGCTAAAACCTATGAAACTGGACAAAATCAAATCAAACCCAACACAATTCCTGATGTACGGTGTACTTGCACTGTTCGTGATCGTGATTGTGATCTGGATGCTGATCCAATCATTTTCAGGATCAAAACCCAATGCGGGGCTACCAACTGAGACACAGGCCATAGCATCCACCTTTCAGGCTGGTACTGAGGTGCCTGGAGTCATTAACCAGAGAGGCACAGCGACATCTACCCCCGCTGGATCTTCTGGCAGCACCACCTCAGCAGCACAAACCTCCACGGCAGTTCCTGGTACTTTGTCAGCTAACCCAACCTCGAAGTCACCTGCCGTCGGGAGTCCCCCGCCTGGCGTGACTCCTGCTGCATCGGGTCAGGGAACGCCAACAGTCTCGGGTCCACAATCAAACAGCACCCCGCCCTCGGGCTCGGGCGGACAGACTGGGCCAACACAAAGTGGCGGGCCGCCGGCCAATGGAACTCCACCCCCGAATTCGCAAACCACCGCAACGCAAAGCGGGCCGCCTTCCAACGGAAACCCGCCTCCAACCTTGCAGGCCACTCCCACAGAAAAGGGACCTCCATCCGATGTTAATCCCCCCCCCACGGCAACACCAGTCAGCGGCGGCACCTATGATGATACGAACGCTGCCTGGCAGTACAGCGGCGGCTGGGCATATATAACCAAAGACAGTGGCCCATACAATAAGACGATTCACTCAACCGGCACAACCGGGAGCTATGCTGAGGTTAGCTTCAGGGGCACTGGCTTCACTTTCATCTATACCATAGGCCCCAATCAGGGACAGATCGATGTTTTTGTGGATGGAGCTAAGGTGGATACAATCGATGCCCAGGGCAGTACAGTGGAGTGGCAATCTACATGGTCCAGCGGTTCACTGACCAATGCTGCACATACTGTTCGCTTCGCTTATGCCGAGGGCGGAACCAATATTGACGTTGATGCGATAACCATCCTGCCATAACGAATCACTTGGAGAAAAACAGCGCGGAGAACATCCGCGCTGTTTTTCTTTCCAGGCCAATGTATTTCGTTCAGGACAGGAAGTCGCGTATAGCATTCACAACTTCATCCTGCTGGGTGCCGCTCAGCTCCGGGTAAAGCGGTAACGCAAGAGTTTCGCGGCTGGCCTGCTCCGCAAAGGGGAATTGGCCTTCTTTGTACCCGAATTTCCTGCAGGGCACAGATAAATGCGGCGGCAGTGGATAATATACTTCCGAGGCAATGCCTTTTTGTTTCAGGAAGGCCTGCAGCTCATCCCGCCGGTCGGATCGAATTACGTACAGATGATAAACGTGACGGCCCCACTCACATTCCATTGGCACAGTGACGCGCAAACTGGCAAGTTGTTCGCTGTAACGCTCAGCAATCTCGCGCCGCTTTTCATTCCAGGCATCCACGTGAGGAAATTTCGCCTGCAGGATCGCAGCCTGCAGCGCGTCGAGGCGGCTGTTATATCCCACTTCCTCTGAATAGTATTTCTTCTTCCAGCCATGGGTTCTCAGCATTCGCATCCGCTCAGCCAGCGCGGAATCGTTCGTCACGACCATGCCGCCATCACCAAACGCGCCCAGGTTCTTGGTAGGGAAAAAGCTCAGGCACCCAATATCGCCTATCGAACCTGTTTTCCTGCCTTTATACTCGGCGCCAAAACCCTGGGCATTATCTTCGATCACTTTCAATCCGTGTGCCCGTGCCAGTTCCATCACAGGATCCATATCTGCTGGATGCCCGTAAAGGTGGACGGGAATGATCGCTTTCGTCCCTGGCGTAATGCGAGTCTCGATTTCTGCCACATCAATTTCATAAGTTGATGGGTCAACATCCACGAACACCGGTGTTGCGCCCACAGACATGACGGTTCCTGCCGTGGCAAAAAATGTATAAGCCGGGATAATGACTTCATCCCCTGCACCGATATTCAAGGCGCGCAATGCCAGAACCAGAGCATCTGTTCCGGAGGCGAGACCAATCGCGTGGTCCACGCCGAGATACGACGCGATACTTTCCTCAAACCGGGTCACTGCTGGCCCAAGGATGAAGTGACCCGATTCCAACGTCGCGTTGACCGCGGCGTCAATTTCGTTCTTGATGGAATGATACTGCGCAACCAGATCAACCAATGGGATCATTCTCCGCTTCTTTCCGGACCGACCAGCTGGTCTCGTTTCCAATAAGAATCACCACAACTGTTGCAGACAGCCCGCTCGTGCCCATCGTGAGCTGTGAATTCAAGCTGTTCACCGCACTGACATATCCACCCGCGTAATCGAGCAGGTGAACCGTAGACCAGAGCATAGTCCGGCACATCGCGCGTGACGACAGAGCCCGCGCCCACAAAACTGTAACATCCCAGGGTCACACCACACACAATCGTCGCATTCGCTCCTATGGATGCACCTCTGCGTACCAACGTGGTTTTATATTCATCCTTGCGGCTGACATGGCTGCGCGGGTTGATCACATTGGTAAAAACCATGGACGGACCGAGGAACACATCATCCTCCACGATCACGCCGGTATAAAGCGAAACATTGTTCTGGATCTTTACATTGTTGCCAATCGTCACATCCGGGGAAACAAGCACATTCTGACCGATGTTGCATCGCTCGCCAATACGAGCCTTTGGCATCACATGGCAAAAATGCCAGATCTTTGTGCCTGCGCCTATTTCTGCGCCTTCATCTACATAGCTGGATTCGTGAACAAAATAGTCTGACATAAACGCATACCTACTTGTTCAACAGGGGATGGGCGCACTCATCTTTTGGCGAGATGGGGGTCGTACGAATCGCATGTGTCAACGTAATGGAAGGGCGGGCCTCGGCGATCCCAAAGCCGCGTCCTGCTAGTGTTTCTTCATAGACGCGGGTATGGAGATCCGTAAAACCCTCGGAAAACTCAATTTCCTTGCCATCCACTGTGATAGAACGATAAGTTGTTTTGCCGCCTGCTTTCGCCGGAAACGGCAGGTCCCGGGAATCGACAGAGAGGAACCAACGCACGCGCGCGTGTTCCAGCTCGATAAAACCTGACATGCAATTGTTATCAGAGTAGTACACCCGAATATCTCCAGAAGGGCCAAAGAGCCATAACAGGAGGTCAAAGAAATGCACTCCTATATTTGTGGCAACGCCACCTGATTTATCCGGCTGGCCCTTCCACGAGACGTGGTACCAGGGGCCGCGGCTTGTGATGTACGTCAGTTGCACATCGTGCTGGCCGCCTTCCTGCTCAAGAGACTGTTTCAGCTTGAGCAGCTCCGGGTGCACGCGCAGCTGTAAGACCGTATGGATGCGGTGCTGCGTCTCTGTCTCCAGCTCCTCCAGGGCGTCGAAGTTCCAGGGGTTGATCACCAGCGGTTTTTCGCAGATCGCATTCGCCCCAACCCGCAGGGCCAGACGGCAATGTGCATCGTGCAAATAATTGGGCGAACAAACGGAAACATAATGGACTCGGTTTTCGTCCGGACCCCGGCGCAATTTCTCCAGATGGCGATCAAAACGCTCGATCTCGGTGAAGAACTTTACATCGAAGGAGTATTGATCCAACAGTCCTACAGAGTCCTTGGGGTCAACAGCCGCCACCAGGCGATTTCCCGTATCCCGAATGGCACGCAAATGACGGGGCGCAATGTAACCGCCCACGCCAATCACCGCAAAGTTTTTTGACATTTGATTACGGCCTTTCAGTGATTAGTCTTTGGTGTTTACTTGATAATCCTGCCCAACGACCTTCATCGTTACACCGTTTGGTGCATCGCTTAAATCAATCCCCGCCTCAATGCAAGTCAAACGCAGAATATCCGTTGCTTCATCATCGCCTTCGAGATAGACCTGCTTGACACCCTTTTGCTGCAATTCAGTAATCAGCAATTTCGCTCTCTTACGGAAGCGACTATAGACTTTCAGGGAATCGCGCGCATAGAGCAAGGCGCGCTGGGTAAAGACAGACATCCCTTCCGGGGTGAGATCGTACTTCAAACGGGTTCGGTCCAAATGCGAGACCTTTACCCAGCCTCGATGGATCAGCCGTTTGATATACCAATTCACACTGCCGACGGCGATGCCGAGCCGATCAGACAGACTGGCCTGCGTCACCATGGAGTCTTGCGCAATCTCGTTGAGGAGTTCGTATTCGTGTGGTTTTATTTCTGTCATAGGTTTGAGAATTCAATTTTTGAATTCTGACATGGAAATTAAGCCCTGTCAAGGGATACCTTTCAGCGCTTGGATAATTCCACTGCCGCAACCGGGTTAAGGTGCAGGGTTGAAATTGATGGTGCACCTTGAAGTTCAACTAGATCCCCTACAGTTCAAGGAAGTTGCGGCACTAGCGAAGTTGCCGGGCTAAAATTTCGCAAATCTCCCCCGCTGCCTGCCCATCTCCATATAAAGCCGGACGTTCCCCTGACGGATGCCAGTTCTCAAATGCGGCGCGAATGGCATTCTTGTCCACTCCGGCAAGCCTGTTCCAGCCGGCTTCGACAGTCTCCACCCACTCAGTCTCTTCTCGCAGGGTAATACACCGCACGCCGAGCAGGTAGGCCTCCTTTTGCATGCCGCCCGAATCGGTCAGGATGCAATCGGCATTCTCCTGTAAAACCAGCACATCGAACGCACCGAGAGGCTCGATCAATTTAACGTTTTGTGAAACGGCCAGGCCCATTTCCCCGATGATCTTGCGCGTGCGCGGGTGGACCGGGAATATGACCGGCTTCGACAGTGAACCCAGCGCTTCCAGAATGGAAGTCAGGCGCGCGTGATCATCCGTATTCGCCGCACGATGGACGGTTGCCAGTGCATATTCGCCTTTTTTCACTCCAAGCGAACGCAGAATATGGGAATGCTTGCGCGCCAGAGCAAGATTATGCAGGAGCGCGTCGTACATCACATCGCCTACGCGGTGGACACCGTTCGTGATCCCCTCTTTGAGCAGGTTTTGAACGGCTCTATCGGTTGGACAAAATAAAAGTGTGGACACATGGTCGGTCAGCACGCGGTTGATCTCTTCCGGCATCGTTCGGTTATAGGACCTCAGGCCGGCTTCCACGTGAGCGAGAGGGATCTGCGCCTTGGCCGCCGCGAGCGCGCCTGCCAGAGTTGAGTTGGTATCGCCATAGACAAGGACGTAATCTGGTTTTAGCGAATCCAGAACCTCTTCAATTTCAATTAGCATTTTTCCGGTTTGCTCGGCATGGCTTCCGCCGCCGATTCCGAGATTGAAATCGGGCGGACGCATTTCCATCTCTTCAAAGAACACCTCCGACATGCCATAATCATAATGCTGACCGGTATGGATCATCACCTCATGGAACGTCCCGGCCAGTGCACGTGAAACCGGCGCCGCTTTGATGAACTGCGGCCTGGCCCCCACAATCGTTGCGATGGTTCTAGTCTTCTCGCCCATATACTACACTCTGAAAAACACTTTCGTACTGCTCTGTAACCCGCTCGATATTGAAATGAGCTGACTTAACGAGACTAGCCTTGCGGTAGTGCAGCAGGAGGCTCTGGTCTAATATCAATTCGCGCAACGTGCGCTCGAACTTAACAAGGTCATCAATTTCAACCAGGCAGCCGTTGTGACCATCATCCACGAGGTCGAGAAATCCGCCGATGTTACTGGAAACGATGGCAAGCCCTCTCGCAAGCGCCTGCACGCCAACCACCGGTAATCCCTCGGAAAGGGACGGCATGAACAAAATGTCACTTCGCGAGAACCAATCCAGCACATCTTCAGGCGTAACCCAGCCCGGCAAATCGAAGCGGTCCTGTAAACCACTCTTTTCAATTTCGGCTTTTACCTGCCCCATTAAAAAGCCGTCGCCGAGCATGGCACAGCGCCAGTCCAGGTCTTTGACCCTGGCGAGGACGCGCACGATCTCCAGCGGATTCTTTTGCGGAACGAACCGACCGGCAAACACCAGCTGAGGCGACCGATTGAGCCTGATCTCAGCAGGCGCGAGATGTTTCAGGTCCGCGCCATTTGGAATCACCTGAATATCAACGGGATAATGTCGCAGCGCAAGCTGACGCGTGTATTCACTGACTGCCACCGCGCGGCGAGCATGGTCCCAGATCGGATGAGTAAAGGGCAACACCCAGCGAAACCACGGATCGGTTTTTTCGGGGACGCCGCCGGGTACATCGCCAAGGTGGGCCGTCAAAACGTAGGGGACTCTGGTCAGCACAGATAATGCAAATGCAAGCGCGCCCGCGGGGACAGCAAAGTGCGCGTGGATCACATCGGGGCGAAAACTGAACATTAAACGGAGGCCAGCCCAAAGTCCCGCGAGAACGTAGGCAGACATCGTCCAAAAGCTCGCGCCGAAAAACTCCGTCCGAAACGAACGGATGCGATAAATGCTGAGTCCGTCCTTCTCCTCATAAAAAGGCAGGCCGCGCATGTGTGCGGTCAGGACGACCACCTTGTGCCCGCGCTCGGCCAGCTTTCTGCAAATATCCTGCGCCGCGCGTCCGCCTCCACCTCCGATCGGTGGAAATTCATGGATGAGTGTAAGGATACGCATGCAGGGATTCAGTCCTGGAATGGATTTTTGCAATCGGGATTGGATGGCCGGGGGACAAAGACAACAATGTTGGTTGATACAAGAGTCTCAGAAGGTTTGTAGGCGCACAACAGCGGCGCACCGACATATTTTACCCAGGCCACATTTTCTTCCACAAACGCGCCTTCTTTTTGCGTTGTGAATTTCTGGTCTTCGGCAATGATAATGGCAAAGCGATGATTCTTGAGGTCAGCGTAATATTGCTCAAGATACGCACGATTGCCCGACATCGCCATTTCCATCAGCTCGATCTGTTCGTATTCAGAAACCAGCGGAACATTTTTGACCATATCAAACGTGAGCAGTTGACGCTCCGTGACAAACAAAACCTGGCCGTTGTTTGCAATCACATCAGATGTGACCTGCTGCAAGCGCTGGACATCTTTTTGTGCATTGACCGTATCATAGCGAGGCAAGAAGCCAATTTGCGGAAGAGCGAAACCCAGCGGGACAAGGATGGCTGCTACCGTTACGGGCCAACTGACCTGCCCCCAGGCAGGTTCCGTTCCTTGCTCACCCGCAACAAGCCCGGCAATGATGGAAGTAGCGATCAAGGCAAGGAGGACGAGGAATGCATCCATGTTATGCAAATCACCGCCGCCGCCGATCTTCACGCTGACGACCATTCCACCGAGCAACAGGACGAGCAGCAGAGATAAAAGCGCCAGCCAGCGCAAGGGATGCAGAGATGCAAGCCTTCCGCGTATCATCTGATACAGGGCAAGGATAAGTGGCAAGGAAACGATCAATAATCCAAGCAAAACCCCGGGCGGGAAATTTTCGTTCGGCAGCAGACGATTCCACAACAAGTCGGATGTGAAGCTCGACCCGAAGCTTCGTACATCTGCGTCTCCAGAAATGCTGATGTAGAGGAATTGCGACGCCAGGGCAGCCGCGATCCCGCTGACTCCCCAGATAAATGGAGTGATCCAGTAGTGCCATCCTTTTTGAGCGAGAGGCATTTCGAGCAGATAGATGGAAATCCCCAGCATTGCGGGAACGGGAAACCAGTTGACGCGGCTGATTCCTGCCCACAACGACGACAGGATTACGAAGAGCAAAGACCTGCCCGGGCGGCGGGCTGAGACGCCGACCAAAATCAGGATGACACAAACCTGAAGATGATAATAAACTGCGCCCTGCAGGAAATAAAGAAACGCCCAGGCCGCAATAAATATTGACATCCACCCCTTCAACTGCAAGCGACGCGCCAGAAGAACAGAGGATGTGCCCGTCAAGGCAATCCACAACAAGGCCTGCCACATGCGGTGGAACCAGAGCGGCAGGCCTTTGATCAGAAAGGGAATGGACATCAACAGGTAACGCGAGGGGTGGAGAAACGGCAGTGCCAGATCTTCATCATAGATAGACTTTGCAAAATAAAGGGAGGCGTAATAATGACGCGCCGCCTCGGAATAGCCTATCGAAAACGGGAAATCCGTGATGACGCTGAGATGTCCATAAATTTGATAAACCAATCCCTGCACGAGAATCGTCAGGGCAAAGAGCGCAGGCCAGCTTCGATCCGTTATCAGCTTGAGGCCCAGCGACTGGAGGAGACTCATCCAGAGAAACATCCACAAAATCGGGAAAATGCCCGGGAGGATATTTCCAAAAACAAACAGCCTTATGATCCAGACCAGCGCAAAGCCTAGAACCAACAAGACAATGCCAAACCATCGAAAAGCCGATGACCTATTTTTGAATTCGATTTTTTCGATCCAGTGATTGCTATCATCGCGTGCGGGCCAGCGAAGGAGGAACAACCCTGCAAGGATGTTGAAGGCAAACAATAACAATACATACAGCCACTTTGAGCGCCAGAGAATGATCTCCAGCTTTGACGCCTGTTGAACGGTTCCATAAACAGCCAGCAGGCTGAGCAGGATACTCGCCCAGAGAAATGTCTGCCAAAATGTCCTGGAAGAGATGGATTTCATTCGCGTTATGGCTGTGATGGCGGACATTCGGGGACAGCCCGTGGTACAAACACTTGAATATTCGAGGAGTTCAACGTGAGCACTGGCTCGTACTCACACAGCAATTGATAGGCGACCAGCCGGTTCCAGGTCTCGCTTTCTTCTGCGAATTCGCCGCTCGTTGCATCCAGATTTTGTTTGCGCGCCACGATCGCTGCAAAGCGATGATTTTTCAGGTCGCTATAGAATCTGTCTAGATACGGACGATTCCCAGAAATAGCCATCTCAGTCAATGTGACCACTTCGTAATCCGGTACCACAGGTACATCGGGGATCATCTTGAAAGTCAGCAAGTGCCGTTCATAGATGAAAAGGACTGGGCCTTTGTTGTTGTAGGATTGCACCGTCTCTCGCAACTTGACCAGGTCCGCCGAGGCCTGCTTCCGGTCATATTGGATGGGAGGTAGGACTCGTGATAACGAAAACGCCACAGGAACTATCAGCATGATCATGATCAAAGATGAAGGCAGCGCTTTAAACTCGAGCTTTCGGCCTATCTCCGCTACCACGCGTTGACTCATGAAGTAGGCAGTAATCAAGCCAACCAGGACGATGTAAGCATCCATATTATGCAGGTCGCCGCCGCCGCCGATCTTGGTGCTGACAACCAATCCACCCGCCAGAAGAATTACCAGCAATATAGCCAGCAAAAACCATCGCAAAAAATGAAGGGATTTCGTCTGTCCACGCAGAAGCCAGAAGAGGATGAGAATAAGAGGCAGAGACACCAACAGTATGCCTGGAATCACGCCCAGAGGATTTGTGGCATTGGGCCACCAACGATACCACAGCAAGGCTGATGTAAAACTAGAACCGAACTGGGTTAAGTCCCGGTTCCCTGAAACAAAAATATAGAAAGCCTGTCCGGCAAAGGCAAGTAAGAGTCCGACCACACCATATAAGAACGGCCTGAAAAGATATCGCCAGTAATTCCCGTAGTTTGAAAAAGGCTCTTCGAGCAGGTAGATCGCGACGGCCAGCATAGCCGGGACAGGATACCAGTTCAAACGGCTCATCCCTGCCCAGAATGAAGCAATTCCCACTGCGAGCAGCGATTTCGTCAGGTCACGTGGTGTAACCCAGGCAAGGACAATGATCACGCAGACCAGCAAGTGATAATAAACGGCGCCCTGAAACAGGAATAAAAAGAACCAGCTGCCAAAGATCAGTTTTGAATCCAGGCCTCCCCAGCGCAAGCGACGGACCAGTAGGAAAGCTGTCAGCCCGGTCAGGCCCAGCCATAGAAAGGCCTGCCATAGTCGCGAGATCCACAGCGAAGAATGACCCAACAAGAACGGGATGGACTGCAGGAAATAGCGTGTTCCATGCCAGACGGAGAGAGGCAGTCGCTCGCCGTTATAGAGCATCCTGCCAAACGGCAGAGATCCGTAATAATAACGGCTGGCCTCCGACCATCCAAGAGAGAACGGGTAGTCTGTCACAGGCTGGAGAACAAAATAGGATTGAAAAACAATCCCGTCGAGCAGGATTGTCAGAGCAAAAACTGTGGCCCAGGAAGAACGGGTCAACATCTTCAAGCCTGCTGATTGCAGAAGAGCCAGCCATAAGCAGACCCACATGAGAGGGAAAAAGGACGGGACAGCTTTTCCGAAGAAAGCGAATTTCGCATACCAGAGCAGGGGAAATGCGCCAAATAAGAGCACGACCCCTGCAGTTTTCCAGATATTGTTAGGCGGAACAGATTCCAACCTTTCCCAGATCGGCTCACTCTTCTGGCCGCGCAAGAGCAAAATCGCACCCAGGGCAAGATTGACCGCAAAAACAGCGATGACTACCACCCATTTGTAGCGCGAGCGGATTTTCAAAAGCGCCTGAGTCTGCTGCTCTGTCTGGTAAATTGCAATGGCACTCAGGGCGATCGAGAGCAACAGGAAGGTTTGCCAGAACCGACCGGGAGATGTCTTCATTTTGTTTCGACTGCTTCTTTTCGAGAGACAGTCATGGCTTCCATAATGCCGGGGAGGAACAATGCGCCCGGCAGGCTGGCAGTGATAAACAAGATGCGGATCAACAGTGCCAATGTAATGCCCTCGACCTTGTCGAGGCCCGCCATCTGAACCAGGAGGAAGGAGAAGACCAACTCCTGCACGCCATATCCATTGATCGAGATTGGTAGGAGCGTCACGAAGTAAGTGAGACTCCAGATTCCGGCGATCAGCCAGTAGGAGACATTATCGTGCAACCCTGAGCTTAAAACGTAAATGGCAGCAAAAATGAACGCCATGTTGCCAAGCGTACAGGTGAGCGAAAGCAAGAGTGCGAGCGGTTTTTTGAGCCAGATTGAGAAGGCGGACAGGGTACGGCGCACAAACCCCATGATCTTTTGAAAGATGGGAGGTAACGCCATCATCTTGAATGAAAGGGTCGGAAGGACCTTCAATAGCGGGCCAATCCCTAACGGCAAAGCCAATGCCATTCCAAACATGCCAATCAAACGGTCCGCTACGAGGGAGGCCACACAGACGGCCCGGTCAAAGCCAAGCTGCATCGCACCGCCCAATCGCGCCAGATCCCCGCCAACAGTCGTCGGCAGGAAGTTCGAAGCGAACAAGCCGGTAAAAGTCAGCGCCGTGCTGTCTTTGATCGAAATATCCACGCCGCCAGAACGCATCAGTACATGCCAGCGCCCAACGACAAACAGCCGCGAAACCATCATGCAAGCCAGTGCCAGGAGGAATTGTTGAAACGAAACCTGCTTGATAGCGGCCCATATATCGCTCCAGTTCTCCTCACGGATCAAAAAGAGCAGCAGCAGGACAGCCAGCCCGGTCCCGGCCCAGCGGATAACCACGCCCCTGTTTCTGGAAAGCCAGGGAATCACTGTCGCTTCTTTCCGCCCCGAATGATGGACCGCACCGTATAGGTGGGTTTCCGCTGAGACTCATGGTACGTGCGCACAAGCAACTCGGCGATCAGCCCCATGAGCATGGACTGGAACCCCAGGATGAAGAACATGGCGCTCATCTGGAACAGCGGTGATCCCATGACACTCACAGCAGAGAAAATGCGACGTAGAACGAGAATAACGAATATGACTGCACTGACGGCCATCAGTCCCAGCCCTGTACCTCCAAAAAGATAAATGGGCTTTGCTCCAAAAGCAACGAGGAATTTCACGGTGAACAGGTCAAGAATCACTTTGACCGTGCGCTCCAATCCATACTTGGTCTTTCCGGAAATACGCGGGTAGTGATTGACGGGAATTTCGGCAATCTTTGCCCCGACGGAGGCAGCATACACGGGAATAAACCGGTGCATTTCGCCATACAGTCGAAATCCTTCAAGGGCACCGCGGCGATAGGCCTTCAAGGTGCAGCCATAATCGTGCAAATGCACGCCGGTCACACGGGAGATCAGCCAGTTCCCCACCCGCGAGGGGAAATTCCGTGTGATCGCATTATCCTTACGCTCTATGCGCCAGCCGCTGACCAGGTCATAACCTTCGTCCAGCTTGGCAAGCAACATCGGGATATCGGCCGGGTCATTTTGCATGTCCGCGTCCATTAAGATGATGGTATCCCCATTCGAATGGTCGATCCCCGCCGCCAGCGCAGCCGTCTGTCCATAGTTACGGCGAAAGACCACAACGCTGACATGCTTTGGGTCCTGCTCTGCCAGACCCTGCAGGATGGAAAGACTCTTGTCTACGCTGCCATCATCAACAAATATAACCTCCCAAGACCGTTTTAAGCCCTTCATGGTCTTTTCAATGGCACAGAACAGGTTATCCAGGTTTCCCTCTTCGTTATAGACAGGGATGATCAGTGAAAGTTTCATGGTTTCCTTCGAAAAATACGCAGGCGCGTGTGCTCAACACAGGATGTTCCAACCGGGGTGGGAGGATACTCATCAAATTGGCTGGGATTAAAGAATATCTGCCAGCGGGGATACCTGTCCTCTTCGATCAGAAAGAACTGGGCCGTTGTTTTCCAGCTCGTATCCAGTTCAGCATTCCAAAACCCAAACTTGTTTAACGCAGCAGGGTCACCGCCATTAATGAATGAGTAGCCGCTGTTGATCTGTGCAGGAAACATTTTGACCCGTGGAAGATACAACAGTGGAGCCGCCGAGAGACCGCCATCCCAGTAGACAACGCTGCCATCCGGGATGATCGAGCTTAAGTATGCCCCAATTTGCTCATTCGCTTCGATTACGTCTGTCCTGCAATCCGGCAGGCCTGCCTGTCCATTCAGAACAGGGGACACGATCAAGCCCAAAAGGAGAATGGCTGAAGCGTAATAACTGCCAAAAGATAGGAGGCCCGGACGGCTTCTGCGGCTCCACATATAGACGAGCAAAGTGACCAGTCCGCCAGTCATAAAACCAAAAGCCGTCGAAACGATTTTTTTGGCCGCGTTCAGCTTCAAGTCAAAACGGTTCAGGAGGATATCCTCGACCGTCACAAGGCCCGGCAAGATTCTCATCTCGCGCATTCGGGGAGCGGGGAGCCGCAAAAGGGAAGGGCCAATCTCCTCAAATGCCGAAAGTCCCATACCGGTGCAAATGACGAGAAAAACTGCAACCATCAAAACCGGGACCCACCCAGGTGTTTGCCAATTCCAGGATTTTATGGAGATGACAAGCAATAAAATGCCGGCGATATTGAAGAACGCCACGTAAGGGCTCAGACAAAAGACGCAATAATCGCCGCCGACAGATGCAATGGAATGCATCGCGATCAACCCCCAGAATAAAGCCAGGAGGAATATGCTTGCTCGGAAGTCCGCCCGGGATTTCCAATTCTTTAATCGAGGCCACAGCAAAAAAGTGATGACGCTGCCAACGAGGACCGTAAAATGAAGACGAAACGTTTGAAAGAATGCCAGGGCGCGGGACAGGTTGTCAACCTCGGGTACGTATGACGGAGAGCCCCCGCCTCCATAGGTGACCTGTGCCGGGATGGGTACCAGCGGAACCCACGTCCAGAGCTGGAGAATGTCCGGCCAATAGAGAAAGTGGATGTAAGCAACGACCAATGCTCCGCTGAGGGCCAGCCAGATCGCCTTTCGTCCATGCTGCCAGAAGGCGTACAAAGCCAGAAGCGGCAGGACCGGAAGCATATTCTGGCGGACCATGATCATCAAGCCTGTCAGAATGCCGGCCAGAGCCAATTGCCAGCCGGACCGATTTTCGCCGAGCGAGAGCACCAGCGACCACGCCAGCAGACATGCCACCGTACTTTGCGTTGCGCCGTTGCTGTACATCTTGACCACAGCCGGGCTGAATGCCAGAACAAAGACCGCCCCTGCCGCCAGCCACTTTCCTCCCAGTCGCCGTGAAGCGACCCATGTGCCAATCACGGCCAGGACGCCAAAAAAAATCGCCAGATAGCGTCCGGTCCGCAGGCCCGCGCCAAAGACAGACTGCACAAAACCGGGGATCAGAAAGGCGAGAGGCGCTTTATTCGTCCAGATACCGGGATCGAAAGGGCGGTAACCACCGCCCACAAACAGAGTTCCCTTGAGAAGATATCCCGCTTCGTCCAGGTTGGAAACGGTCGTGTGCGCAAACAGTATTGCTTCGGCCAGATAAATGACCAGACCCAGCAATGCCACCGCATCCGCAGTCCAGTTGGGCCACGCACGTCTTTGAAGGGATACCTCTTGATTCATAGGATTCTACCGTTTTTAACGGGAAAAACATTCTCCACCACAAAGGACACAAAGGTCACGAAGGAAAAAGGCTCATAGAATCGGCCGTATTCCCCCTTTGGGCACTTGGTGGCCTTCGTGGTAAGGCTCTTCCCGTTAATTACGGAAGAGCCATTCATGGGAAAACAGGCGCAGAAGATTCTACCCCTTTTTCAGGCGCGCCATATCCGAGTCCACCATCATCGTGACAAGATCCCTGAAAGAGACAGAAGGCTCCCAACACAAGGCCGCCCGCGCCTTGGAAGGATCAGAGATCAGCAGGTCCACCTCTGCCGGGCGATAAAAACGCTCATCTTGAACCACATACTTCTTGTAATCCAGGTCAAGGTAGCCGAATGCGATCTCGCAAAACTCACGGACCGAGTGAGTCTCTCCGGTGCCAACCACATAACTGTCCGGCTTTTCCTGCTGGAGCATCAGCCACATGGCCTCGACGTAGTCACCCGCAAAACCCCAGTCCCGCTGGGCATCGAGGTTGCCGAGGTGCAGATCCTTTGCCAGTCCCAGCTTGATACGGGCTACGCCGTTGGAAATCTTGCGCGTGACAAATTCCAACCCGCGGCGCGGGCTTTCATGGTTGAATAAAATCCCGGAAACCGCGAACATATCGAAGGATTCACGATAGTTGATCGTAATCCAATGCCCGTACATTTTCGCGACGCCGTAGGGACTGCGAGGATAAAATGGCGTCGTTTCTTTTTGTGGGACTTCCACTACTTTGCCGAACATTTCACTGGAAGAGGCCTGATAAAAACGGATCCTGGGATTGACATAGCGGACAGCTTCCAGCAAACGGGTCACACCCAGAGCGGTCACATCACCTGTCAGGGCCGGCTGATTCCAGGAAGTAGGCACAAACGACTGCGCGGCAAGGTTATAGACTTCCGTTGGCTTATATTCCTCAAGGAAGGCCAACAATGACCCCTGATCGTGCAAATCACCCTGTACAATGGTGATGTCATCCAGCAGATGTTCAATCCGCTCGAATGTGACTGTGCTCGAGCGGCGCGCCACCCCGATCACACGATATCCTTTTTTTAGTAATAGCTCAGCAAGATACGAACCATCCTGGCCTGTAATGCCAGTGACAAGTGCAGTAGGCATGTTGTCTCCTGTTTCAAAATTCAGCGGCTGAATTATACCGCTTTTGCAGAACGTCCCGAAGGTCTTGGAGAAAATCCACCAGGAATTGCATCAACCTTCGGGAGGCTGTGCATCAGCGCGGGCGCGGCGGCGATCCCGCATCCACCCTGCACCAATAATAACTAGCCAGAATCCCGCGATGAGCGCCACCATGGGGCCAAAACTCATTTTCCCGCCGA
Source organism: Chloroflexota bacterium (assembly GCA_029782225.1). GTDB lineage: Bacteria > Chloroflexota > Anaerolineae > Anaerolineales > Villigracilaceae > JAKOVF01. Next base: position 40,364 of record JAKOVF010000005.1, read on the forward strand.
TCTGAAAATAACGGTCAGCATACCATTCACCAAAGAAGGCCAGCAGAACGCCTTCCATCAGAAGGATGCGTGTGAACCACGGATTTTTGGACTCGCGCCACGAGACCCAGGCATAACCCGCCAGAACTGACTGCCATACGAAGAGGATCGCACGATAGCGGGGATTATCCCACTGGTCGCCGCCGCCTCGTAAAGCAGCAAACAGGATCCACGTCCAGGCAATGACCGTGATCCAAATCCAGAGCTTGCGATTCTTATCGGACCCCGGTCCTGCCGCGGCCACGAGAGAGAAAATCAACACCGGGAGCAGGCTCCACCAACCCAGGGCACGCAAAACGCCGATGACCCGCCAGATGAGCGTCGTCGGCTCGATGAAAGCAGGAATGACAACCGGCTGCAAGACTCCATACGCGACCACAAAGGGCAGATGTAACCAATCTGGAAATTGATCGAAGATCAATTGCACGCGCCCCGAGCCGCGCTCCAGTTGATACACATCCCAACTCACCGCGCCGCGCAGGAAATTGTTGATGATGCCAATCGGCGTCTCGCCGCGCAGATTGCCCTGCCGATCCAGGGCGGACGAGAGGATGAACAGCCCTGCGACAAAAACGACAGCGATCCCAACGATCACCCACCAGGGGATGCGGCCGCGCTCACTGGTGAAATAGATCCATCCAGCAAAAATGACGAGAGTGGCCAATGCCACCGCGGGTGAGACCAGCAGCATGCCGACAATGCCGAGACCAAACCAAAGTAACGCCTTTTTGGAGCCCGACGGCAAGCTGTCGGCTGCAAGAACTTGCGCCTGTACTCCAAACTTCGACCAACTGACAAATCCCCACAACGTCAACGCACTGAACAACATCAAGTATGGCTCGCGCATGGCAGAACCACCCAGCAAAACGCTTTCAGGGTATAACGCATAAATCCAACACGCGACAACTGCAATTTTCTCTCCCCACTGTTGATTTGCCGCTTTCCACAAAAAGGGCAGGCTCAACGCAGCCATCAAAGCCGAGAGCAGGACCAACATCAAAGGGCGGTGCGTATCGGGAGAGAGATAACGATAGATCAGCGCGCTAAACGCCAGCAAGCCGCCATATTGATCGTAGGCATAGGTCTTGCTAAATGCATCAAATATCGGCAGGTCCGAACTCGCCAGGTCCCAGGCCTGCGCATCGCGTCGGTGTGCGTCAGTGTAAACATAGCCTGCCTTATCATCCCCGCGTTCATCTTGATAACCATTGATCGGCAGCAGCAAATAAGTTGCCACTCCGCCAGCTAACCGCAATCCAAACGCCAGGGCGACCATCCAGGTAAGCACCTTCGCACTGCGAAGTCCCAGTGTACTTCTGGGAAGCGGAGGGGCAGCGTTCTTCTGCACCGCAGCCGAAACACCCCACCTTGTAGCCAGTGTGAGCAGCAACAACGAAAGAAGAAAGAGGAAGGAGAATCCCAGCCAGCCGATGAACCGGTTGCCAGGCTGGAGGAGCGCTAAAACCGTCCCGAGACTAAGAGAAAGCGGCAAAATCCAGAGAAAATCGTGTCGAGAGAGATGTTTCATATTCCCACTTTTACCACGAAGTGATAAAAAGCATGAAATAGAGTCGCCAGCCTGGATGATAGGAATATAATTCTGTTACCAACCTGTTTGAGCTATCGAGAACTGAGCCAACTTTATGGTTACACAGCCGATCAACTTTAGGAGTAAGCCATGGACAATGTTCAAACCTTCTCGCAAGGTTCGGAGCAATATGCCAAACATCGACCACAATACCCCGAAGAATTGTTCTCTTATTTGAATGAGATCGCCGACGAGCACAAATCCGCCTGGGACTGCGCCACCGGCAACGGACAGGCGGCACTTTCATGCGCCAAATACTTTGACCGTGTTGAAGCAACCGATATCAGCGCAGAACAGCTGCAACATCGTGCAATTCATCCGAGAATAAACTATATTATTTCCACCGCCGAGCACCCGCCATTCCATCACGATTCATTTGATCTGGTTGTCTCGGCAACAGCCGTCCACTGGTTTGATCAGCCACAATTCTTCCGGGAAGTCGACCGCGTATTGAGACCCTCAGGGATTCTTGCCATATGGGCATATGGTTTCTTTGCTATCGAACCCGAAATGGACAAGCTCATTGCAAAGGAATTCATTGAACCCATTGATCCGTTCTGGGCAAGCGGCAATCGCCAAATGTTCAATGGCTATCGCGATGTAGCCCTCCCATTTGACGAGATCCGCGATCCGCCGACTTTTGAGATGCGGATTGAATGGAATTTGGAACAGTTATTGGCGTTTTTACGAACATGGTCGGCGGTGAAACGCTATGAAGTTGAGCTGGGTCACGATCCCGTTGATAGATTGAAAACAAAGTTGGAAACAGTCTGGAACGAGCCTGAAGAAGTCAAAGTTATGAAAATGCCTGTATTCTTTAGAGCAAGCAGAAAGTCTGCGTGAAGATACGAAATGATTGAGGAAAGGATCACTGATTGTTATGTCTGCACCCAACTATCCTGTTCTTGAACTGCGCGTTGCGCTCACCACCAGCGATTATGAACGCCTGACGACATTCTATTGCGAAGGGCTTGGGCTCGAGCCTGCCGCGATATGGAACAACGGCCAGGGCCGGGCGCTGATGCTCGACATGGGCAATGCCACGCTGGAGCTTTTTGACGAAGCGCAGGCAGCGACCATTGACGAAATCGAAGCGGAGCAGCGCATCAGTGGACAGATCCGTTTTGCGCTTCAGGTGCCGGACCTGAAGGCCGCGATGGAGCGATTACTTGCCCACGGTGCGACGCTGGTCCATCCGCCGGTGATCACGCCGTGGGGCGATTCCAATGTGCGGCTGCAGGACCCCGATGGTATGCAAATTACGCTATTTCAGAAAAGTGAACCGGAGAAGTGAATGAGAGACAGAGTTCTCGATGAGCAAATCGAATACTATCGTGCCCGCGCGCAGGAATATGCCGCGTCCATTTCAAGCACAGTTGAAATGTTTGAGCCTGGAAGGGCCATGCTGCTCCAACTGGGAAAGTTTGACCAGATCCTTGAACTGGCGTGCGGCACGGGATTTTGGACAGAAACCCTGTTGAGAATGGGAAGTCAGGTCACCGCCGTGGACGCCGCGCCGGAAATGCTCAATATCACGAAAGCAAGGCTCGGCGAGGAGCGGATCAAATATCAGCAGGCAGATTTGTTTCAGTGGGAGCCGAAGGGAGAGTATGACCTTGTATTCTTTGCAAACTGGCTATCGCATGTCCCGCCCTTTGCGCTGGATGATTTTCTGGATAAAGTTCGCCGCGCCATCCACCCGGGTGGATACCTTGCCATCGTTGACCAGCATGCCCCCAGCAACACCGATAAGGAAGTGGCGAAGGAGTATATCTACGCCACGCGTCCGCTGGAGAATGGACGTCAATTCACTATCGTAAAGGCGTTTTACAAGCTTGATGATCTACAGAAAAAACTGGAACGCCTGGGCTTTGAAGTCACAGTAAGCAAATTCGCAGATGTGTTCTTCTTTCTTGCCGGAAAGCGAGCGAAATAGTTTATCTATCGACCACTGCGGAGTTTCGACTGCCGACTGGACAAGCCACATTGGATTCAGCAATCTTGTAAGAATATTGTAAATACAGTGTCTAGGAATTAAGTGATATAAGAACACATGCAATGATCTACTTGTAAACATGGAACTTATGTTCTATAATCTTGAGTGCAGGAGAGCTATTATGTCTAACAACCTAAAACCCTGGTTCCGCGAAGATATTGCACGCGCAATAATGAGCATATATTTTTCATCTCTTGTTTCAAGGCCGAGAAAACAGACGAATGATGAATATAGGGCCGGCTTCGCGGCAGCATTATCAAGCCTAGCAATTGTAATGGGCATCAATCCTGAAAGTATCCTTCAGGGCGAAGATATACAACTGCTTCGCGATGTATCCAATCGACCCTAACATTCTACTGACTGGAATTATCTGGCAACTGTTTCTGATCTGAATTGCTGTTTTCGGCAGTTCCATTTTTGCCTTGTTTTTCCAGTAAACCTTTAGCCAGATTAGTTAGTTCCAAAGGCAGAATATATTTTGTTGCGTTTCCCTCACCCAGGCTCTTAAGCGTGTCGTAGTATTTCAGGGATTTTGTTTTTTCATCCATTTCAGTTGCCGCCTCATTAAGCATCCTTAAGGCCTGTGCTTCTCCATCTGCCTCAATTACTGTCGCTTTTCTTTGCCATTCCGCCGAGACTTGTTTGTGCATTGAATCTACAATTTCCTTGGGCGGTTTGATCTCCCGGATCTCCATTGTTGTAACATAAACACCCCAATCCGCACTGATCTCATCGATCTTTTGCTTTAGCAGATCATTGATGCTTTCTCGCTGGTTCAACACATCATTGAACTTAAAGTGAGCAATAACAGCACGCAGAAGGGCGGTTGCCAGCAAACGGATCGACTCTTCAGCGTCAGTTACTTTGGTTATGCTCCAAATCGGTTCTTGTATCTTCCAGTAGAATACAAAATCAACATCGAGTTGTACATTGTCTTGTGTAATACAGGTTTCATGAGGGACTTCTTGATGTTTTACCCGTAGGTCCACGCTTTGAGGTTTATCAAGAAACGGAAGAACCAATATCGGCCCTGGACCCCGCTTTCCAATACACTTTCCTAATCGAAAAATGACAAGGTTTTCAAATTCGGGAACCTTGCGAAACGACATGATGAAATAGCCAATTAACAACGCGATAATAAAAATGTAAATTGTTATTGCCAGAATGGTATGCAGTAACCCACTCATATTTAGCAGGTAGATTACAAAAAACAGTGTTACGAATGTGACAGGGGTTATGATCCAATAAATAAACTCTGGAAATGAACCGAATGGATGTATATTCCATTTATCAGAATCCCTTTTAGCTTTCTTCTCATCAATTGGCTTAGGAATGTTGTATCCGAGGCTTAACAATAAATTCGATCCTTCTTTTGAGAGTCGATAACCATCGCTTTCGATCTCAACAGTTTTGTTCTTTTCAAGCAATACAATGCGATTCCAGATCTCACCCATAGGTTGACCTATAGCTCTGGAAATCTCATGAACCGAGAAATGCTTCTTGCTGCGCAGGAACAGGAGGATCTGAAGGGATATTTGATCCAGTGAAATAACTTCAAGATTAGGTTGCATACATTCCTCCACTATGGTTCTCCCTTAAACTATACAGCCCCCAGAAAACTTCTACAAGTACCAAATGTCATTCAATCCAATTTCGGGTTTGCCCTGCGCATCACCCTCTCTTCCCTCTTCATCCACGTAAACTTCTCCACTTCTCGCTGCGCTTGGGCGCCCAGCATCAGCCTGCGTGCTTCATCTCGAAGCAAAGACTCAATCGTCAGTCTCCAGGCTCGAATTATCAATTCTGAATTACCACTTACTTGCTGGTCTCGATAAGGCAGGATAGCACTGCCTACTCGACCAGATGTTGGTTCACAAAACACCGCATTCCCCTCATTCAACACTTCCCGGATCGACGGCAGATCCGCTGAAACTATGGCGCGCCCGGCGGCCATGTACTCGAACATCTTCATCGGGTTAATGACTTCGGCGATGTCCTGTCCGCTGCTGCCTTCCACCGAGCGGCTATAGGGCATGAGCAAAATGTCCGCGGCGGCCTGATAAAGCGGGATCTTTTCATGCTGGAGGAAGCCTGTCATCGTAACGTTCGTTACATGCGCTTCGCCCAGCTTGCCACGCCAAAGTTCCACCAACTCAGGCGTCCCACCCACCCACAAGAACCGGACCTCTGGCATCTGTTTCGCCAATTCGAACAACAGGTCCGCGCCGCGGCCGGGGTAGATGTGGCCCGTGAATCCAACGGTTGGACATTCGGGCAAATCCAACTGACGACGCGCTTCCGAGGGATCAGGCAATCCCGTGTAGCGCTCGAGTTCGACGCCGTTCGGCGCGACCAGCACCGCATCATTCGGGAACTTGAGCTGGGTCGAACGTTCTAGTGCATTTCTCAACGCTGACGTAGTCACCGTCATCAGCTTGCGGCCGCGCGCCTTCCAGAATTGACTCAGCCACCACGCGCCCATGCGCCCGGCCACGTCCGCATGCATTTCGAGGATGGCAGGATAGCCGAGCCAGAGTCCCAGCGCGGCAGATTGCGGCAGCCAGGTATAAATCAGGTCTGCGTGGAAGCGTCTCGCGGCAAGCGCGGCGTGGAGGATAAAGTCAAAGCGTTTGAGATGCCGATTTGACGGAAGCCATTCAAGGTCAGGAGTGGAGCGCAGACCGTAATGTGAGGCGAGGGCCTGTTTGGAAACAGCGTCGCCTTCACGAGGGGCGAACATGCAAATTTCGTGATCCAACTGAATCAAGGCCTGTGCGACCTTCATCGCCTGGATCGAATTGGCCGTGAGGGAGGGAATCCGCGAGTTGGTGATGAGGGCGATTTTCATTTGATTTCCTGCACGCCGCGCCAAGCCATGATACCCACCGATGAAATGTAGTAGAACGAAAGCAGGACGCCGGCACCCACAATGCCGAACTGCGGGATCAGCCAGAATGCCAGCCCAAGCTTGATGAGGCCAACAGTGAGTGTGACATAGATGGGAATTTCAGGCAGCCCCAGCGAAAGCAGCAACGGTCGATTCCAGAAGAGAGTGTAGTTGAAGACGAGGCCAACTGTGAGGGCGATCAGCGCAGGATAAGCGGCGAGATATTCTTCACCCGAGTAAATGATGATAACCCAGCGGCCCAAAAGGATGAGGCCCAGGCCGAGTGCAAGATTATATGCGAAGGAAAGCGCGGTGATCTTACGCAGGAAGTCACGCAGGCGCGGCCATGCCTTTTCCACGATGAGGCGGTTGATTTCAGGGAAGGTGGTCGAGATGAGCGGGTCGGCAGGGACGGCAAGGAAACTCACAAGGGTATAGGCGATGCTGTAATATCCTACGGCCGTTTTGGTGAGAAAGAAAGCCACCCACAGCAATTCACTCTCGCGGAAGATCTTGATGATGGTCGCACTGATGTTGGAACTCACCGCGAAGCGGATTAGTTCGCGCGGCGACGTAAGCGAGGTGAGAGGCTGCTTCCACCAGCCACCGCCGAGGGCGCGATGCAATTGCAGCTGTGCCGTAATGAACAGGCCGAGGCCGAGGATCGTTTTGCTCAACAGGTATGCAACCAAAACGATTTGCAGGGTGCCGCTCCATATATAGGCGGCCACGATGATGAGCGATGTAATGACGCTTTGTGCAAGATTAAGTGTGCCCTGCCATTTGATCCTGTCTGTGACCTGTAAAATGCCCGTGGATGTCTCTGTATTGAAGTTCGCCAGCAGGCCGAATGCGTAGAATGAAAACATCCATGCCACGCCGCTGGTCTTGGCAAAATAACGCTCGGCCAGTCCCGCCGAGAACACGACGATCAAAAACGCCAGCATGGACACGGCAGCTTCGGTCAATCCGGCAGCTTTCATAAGGGCGGAGGCCCTTTCCTTTTCCCCTTTGGCCAGATATTCGCCTCCATAGCGTACGACCAGTTCGCTCATCCGAAAGGACAGAATGCTGTTGATCGTGGATGCATACACCATCACGACCTTGAGGAGGCCCAGTCCTTCCGGCGCGAGCAGGCGTGCAACCAGGGCTCCCTGAATAACGCTCAATCCCAGGCTGAGAGTATTGCTGGTAAATAAATGTGCGCTGGAACGGAGCACACGCGTAAACAAAGGATCTGATTTGACTCTGGAGAGCAGAGACATGAAGGAAATTATAAACGGTCTAAAAAATCTCCGAGTTCCTTCTGAACCCGGAGATTTGCCTTTACTATAGCGTCAGGACTTCCTTTGCCCATTCACGTTCTTCGTTATACCAGGCAATCAGGTTGGCAATTCCCTCCCGCAAGTTGACCTGTGGATTCCAGCCGAGCATTTCGCGCGCCTTCGACACGTCTGCCTGATTGGTGAACATATCCGCCAGATTGGGCGGTCCATACTGGACTTTGGCCTGCTTGCCAGTCAATTCTTCGATCATCTCGACCAGTCCATTAATCGTGACAACTTCGTGGCCGCCAAGGTTGATGATCTCGTAGCCCAAAGGCTTGAGGGCGGCAATCGTCCCTCGTGCAATATCGTCCACGTAGGTGAAGCCGCGCGATTGTTGGCCGTCCCCATAAATCCTGACCGGTTCGCCTTCCGTGATCCACTTTACGAAGCGGAACATGGCGAGGTCCGGGCGGCCCGCCGGGCCATAGACGGTGAAATAGCGGACAACAGTCACATCGATGTCGTAGAGATGATGATAGGAGTGGGCGATCGCTTCCGCCCCTTTTTTGCTGGCCGCGTAAGGCTGCATAGGTTCACTGCTGGAGGCGGTTTCAGGCGTCGGGTAGGGAGGATTCGCCCCATAAATGCTGGAAGTGGAGGCGAGCACGAATTTCCTGCATCCATGTTGGCGACAGATTTCCAGCATGTTCAGCGTGCCAGTCACATTGGATTCGAGAAATACCCAGGGATCTTCCACGCTGTAGCGGACGCCGGCGCGCGCAGCGAGATTGATCACGCCGTCAAATTTCCGGTCTACGATTGCCGAATGGCGATTGATGATACCGCGTTCAGAGATGTCATCGCGGATAAACTGGAAGCCATCCAGCGCCTGCAGCTTTTTCAGGCGATGTTCCTTCATACGGGGGTCGTAGGCGTTGTTCATGTTGTCAATGCCAACGACCGTATGTCCCTGCTCGATCAGCATTTGCGAAGTGCGTGCGCCGATAAAACCTGCCGCGCCTGTGACCAGATAATGTCCCATCGTCATCTCCCTGTCAAAAGCGCCGGAGTGTCGAAATGTCAGAATGTCGATCCGACACTTTTGACACCTGACACTCCGACACAGATTAAAGTCTCACAACCTTATCGCTATTCTTTCCGAGTTTTCCTGTTGCATTCCGTGAGTCAAAGACGAATTTCGCCGCGTCAATGATCGCCTTGTAATCGTAGACCGTGTGGTTGGTCACGATGACCACGGCATCTGCCTCCTTCACGGCCTGCATCATATCCTTGACCGAGTCCATGTGCCAGCCATCATATTCATGATGAATATGCGGGATGTAAGGATCATGATACTGTACCTTTGCGCCTTTTTTCTGTAGCAGGCCGATCACATCCAGCGACGGTGATTCGCGGACATCGTCAATATCGGGCTTGTAAGCCGCGCCGAGCACCAGGACCTTGCTCCCCTTGAGAATCTGGCCGCGGTCATTCATGGCATCCAACATGCGGGTCACAACGTAACGCGGCATGTTCGTGTTGATCTCAGATGCCAGCTCGATGAAGCGCGCATTGTAATGGAAGGATTTCATCTTCCACGAAAGATAAAGCGGATCGATCGGGATGCAGTGTCCGCCCAGGCCAGGACCTGGTGTGAATTTCATGAAACCAAAGGGCTTCGTAGCCGCTGCATCGATCACCTCCCATACATCCACCCCGAGGCGTTCGCACATGATCGCCAATTCATTGACCAGACCGATGTTGATCATGCGGAAAGTGTTCTCCAACAGTTTGGACATCTCCGCTGCTTCTGCAGAAGAAACCGCATGGATATGCTGGATCGCGCCGGCATACCAGGCCGCGGCAACTTCGCTACAGCTTTCCGTAATGCCGCCCACAACCTTCGGAGTGTTAAGTGTGGTGAAATCCTCGCGCCCTGGATCGACGCGCTCGGGCGAGAATGCCAGGAACCAGTCCTCGCCCACGGTCAAACCATTGTCCGTGCCAAGTTTTGGAAGGAGCAGTTCCCGTGTCGTGCCTGGATAGGTGGTGGATTCAAGCACAACAACCATGCCCTTGTGCATGTACTTCGCCAACTCATCCATGGCAGAGATGATGAACGACATATCGGGATCGCCCGTTTGACGCAGCGGCGTCGGCACACAAATGCTGACCGCATCCATTTGCTTGAGCACCGAGAAATCAGTGGTCGCAGTCAAATGGCCGGATTGCACCAGCCTGGTGACTGCCTCAGTCTTCACGTCCGGGATATAGGATACGCAATTGTTCAGCGAATTGACCTTGCGCTCATCTGGATCCACGCCTGTAACGTGGAACCCCGCCTCCCCAAACACGACAGCCAATGGCAGACCAACGTACCCAAGTCCCAGAATGGCAATACTGGCTTTCTTTTCTTTCAGGTTACTGATGAGTGTTTCTTTCGTAGACATTTTTTCCTTTTTGATGTCATGGCGAGACGGTGCTTTCCCGAAGGGGTCCAAGCAATCCCCAATTTGGCAAGAGGGAGCTGCTCAGTGAGATCAGCCCACTTAGCGAGAGATTGCTTCGCACACGGTCCTGCGTTCGGTGCAGGGACGTGCGCTCGCAATGACATAATTAACTAGAACAAACTTAACTGCTTTGGCTCTTCCTTTGGTGTTTCTTCTATTTTCACGGCAGGCGCAGACCTGCCCATGCCGGTCCGTGCTTCCTTCAACAGTTCAGGCAGTTTCGCAAAATCACCCAAAATGGCCGGCTTGAGCGCAGCCTGGTGCAACGCGGCAGCCGGGTGGAACATGGGGATCACATAGCGGTCGCCTACTTTTCGCATCTGCCCGTGCACTGCACTGATCTTTGCGCCGGGCAGAAACTTGTTCATCGAAAAGCGGCCCAGCGTCACAATGATACTCGGATTAATGGCGTTTATCTGCGCTTCGAGATAAACATCACAGGCAGCAAGCTCTTCAGGCAATGGATCGCGATTGCCCGGCGGGCGGCACTTGACTACGTTCCCGATCCAGACATCGGCGCGGGTTACACTGGCCTGTGCCAGTAATTGGTCAAGAAATTGCCCGGCTGCCCCTACAAACGGGCGTCCCTGTTCATTTTCGTGGAAACCCGGCCCTTCTCCAATAAACATGATCTCCGCATGGGTCGGACCCTCGCCCGGCACAGCTTTCTTCCGCGAGCGATGAAGCTCGCATTTGGTACAAACCGAGACATCCTTTGCAACCTGTGCCAGTACTTCCTCAGGGGTCATATCATACCTCCGTTTTCATCTGTCATTACCCCGCGTGCTTCCCCGCACCATCCTTTGGTTGGCAGTGAAAGGCGGGGCTTTCAGCAGGGTTGCGAGGGCGTTAGCCAGAAGCATTCCCCCATGAAGGAGGAGATTGCTTTGTCGCGAAGAACGCTCCTTGCAATGACGTGAGCGTCATCAAAATCGCATCTTCGTCATTATCCTTGTAATAGTGCGGCCTGCGGCCGGTCTCGACAAATCCATATTTGCGGTACATGGATTGAGCAGCGACGTTGTTCTCACGCACCTCCAGAAATGCGGTTTTTGCGCCCTCATCCCGGGCAAAGATTAATGCAGAGACGAGTAATTCCTGTGCCACACCCTGCCTGCGATATTCAGGCTTCGTGGCGATCGTGGCAATGTGCGCCTCATCCACGATCAACCACAGCACCAGCATTCCGATCACAGCCCCATCTTCTCCCTCAGCCACCCAGCAGCGCGCCGCAGGGTTATCCGTCAGCTCAAACCGGAACGAGCGTTCCGGCCATGGCAGGCTAAAAGAGGCACGGTCGATCGCGATGACTTGTTCAAGGTCATCAGTTGTCATCTTGCGAACACGAAATTTCATGCAGGTGGCGCCCCCGCAACATGAAGATATATTGGCGCAAGCGAGGCAATCTCGTCCGCTTTGCCATCCTTCCAGCGCATCCACGCCAGTTCGGCCAGGATCGCAGGACGACGCATGGAGTGGGCCGGTGAGGCCAGCAGGACATTGACGCGTTTCCGCGCCAGCCGTTGACGATCATCCGCAGAGAGTTCTCCCGCTACATGAGTTGGACTTTCGATCTCATCGGCCAGCTCATCCGCCGTCCCGCTGCGCGCGGGACCCTCGGCCTGCCAGCCGTTCTTCGAGCTTCGGTACCAGCCAGTAGCGATCCGCCCGCGCCCGGCCTGCAGCACGACCACCAGTGGATACTGGCTGACCGGCTGCTCTGCGGCGACGATATCCATTGTCGGAATGCCGATCAGCGGAAGATGACGCGCGAGGGCCAGTCCTTTTGCGAGGGCCAACCCGACTCTGAGACTCGTGAACGAACCCGGCCCAATCGCCACCCCCAGGGCGCTGACCATCTCCATCGAAACACCGGACCGTTCCAACAGTCCCGCCAGAGCCGGTGCCAGTTGTGTGGTGTGATGCTGTCCGCTGGTCCACACCATTTCCGCGAGGACTTCCGTCCCATCGTAAACAGCCAGTCCCACCTGTGCGGTGGATGTATCCAGGGCGAGTAACATCAGCTTGCTCCAAACATAGTCCTGCGGATTTCGTTCAACAGGCTATCATAGTGTTTGCCGCTGGCCTTGAAGACCATCTGGCGGTGTTCATCGCTCATATAGTCGAAATGGACCCAAAGCTTGTTCGTGGGGATCAGACTGCCCATTCGCTCCGGCCATTCGATCACCAGCGGGCCCTGCTCGAGCATGGATTCAAGGTCGAGTTCCTCCGCCTCAGGCACAGAGTCAAGGCGATAGGCATCGAGATGAAAGAGCTGCTTGGCATCCGCGCGGCGATATATGTTGACGAGGATAAATGTGGGGCTTGAAACCAGATCGAGCGACCCCCAGCCTTGAGCCAGTCCCTGGACAAATGTGGTCTTGCCGGCACCCAGATCGCCCTGCAAACAGACAACATCCCCAGCGTGCAAGGTGCCGCCCAGACGCATCCCAACGCGCCGCGTCTGTTCAGGACTGCGGCTGAAGAATTCAAGCGTGTGGGCATCGAGGATGGGCATGTTCCCTCAAATTCTACTCCAAAAATAAAAGACGCATTACAAAATGCGTCTCGTCGAATGTTTAGTTTTTCTTCAAGCAGGCAAAAGACCCTGCGATATTTTCTTCTGCCACAGGAAAATATTCGTTTGAGTTTATTCGCTCGATATATCTGTCGCTGCGACCCGCTCCAAACCTAACCGTTCCCCAATGGAGCGTGCAATGGCGCGAGCCGAGTCAGGACGCGACGCGTGCCGGGCATTCTCCACGATCCGGGCATATTCCTTCGGGCGCACGATCCAGCGTGTGAGTGCGCGGACGACAAGATGAGGCTCCGGCGCAAATATTCCTGCCCCTGATTCTTCGACGAAGGTGACATTGCCATCTTCCTGGCCCGGCAGTTTCGCGTACATCACAATGGGTACGTTGGCATTCAGCCCCTCGGTGAGGGTCGCGGCGCCGGCCTTTGTCACGAGGATATCAGCGGCACGCATAAAATCGGGCATGGCGCGTGTGAACCCATAGACGATGGTTGGATTCTCCCACTTGTAGTTATCAAGATAATTTTTCAGGCGCTCGTTCCGCCCGGCAATGATGATCAGGCCAATGTCCAGGCCGGATTCGTCAATGGCGCGCGCCGTCTTTGCCAGCGGGCCCATTCCCTCTCCGCCGCCTACAAGCAGAACGATGGGCTTGTCGAGGGGCCAGCCAAGTTTCTCGCGTAATTCCCGTTTGTTTCCCGCGGGCTGACAGTAACGGTCCGCCACCGGAAAACCCACTACTTCCAGTCTCTCGGCCGAGATTCCCAGTTCCAGTCCGCGTTGACGCGCTGCTTCAGAAGGGACGAAGATCTTGTCGGCGCGTTTGTCGAACCAGAGTGCGTGTGTTGTGACAATATCGGTGACTACGGTGAAGAAAGGAGGTCGAATCCAGCCGAGCGCTTTCAAAACAAAGGTATTGGCAAAAGGATGGACCGTGACGATCAAATCTGCAGGGTGACCCTTGACCATGGCCTTGATCGAGCGGCGGACATAGGGCCAGACAGAGGCCGTGATCAGCCGTACGCGTGCGCCTCCATCCGTTGCATAAAAGGAGGCTTCCCACAGCTTCGGCGCCTTGACCATTTGTGGATACAGGTCCGGCATCTTATTTAGAGGAAGCGGTGCATAATCCTTGAAGGCATCCACCATTTCGGTGGTTACGGCATCATCATACTCAAGATATAAGGCCTCGATAATGGCTTCGGCAGCAGAGCGATGTCCCCCTCCCGTATCAGAAAAATAGACGACAACATGCGGAGATTTACTGAGTCTGTTGTTCATTTTGTTCGTGTTTCGTCAGGTTTGCCTTCATCCGTTTCGCCAGTTCACGGCGGGTGAGCATGACCCGCCTGCCACAGCCCTTACATTCCAGGCCAATGTCCGCGCCAAGACGCACAACTGTCCATTCGAAGGAGCCGCATGGGTGTTGTTTGCGCAGGCGCAGATGATCGTTGAGCTGCAAGTCGGGAAGCATTTCAGGAATATGTAAGCAGGGTAGCAGAGGAATTATACCGCCTCGGCCATATTGAATTGTGATAAACTAGCCCCGACCTTCAACCATCCTGCGAGGGAATCCATGTCGAATCGTGAAACCTATTCCATCGAAATTGCCGGTATCAAGCGTGATCTTCGTTTATTTGAGATCAAACCCGGCCTGCGAATTGCCATTCTCAACATTCTGGGCGATACCGAACTTGTCACGGCCTGTGCGCGCGAGCTTGGGAAGAAGCTTAAAGATGTAAGTTACGATGTACTAGTCACAGCGGAGGCCAAATCCATTCCGCTGGCCCACGCGTTATCCATCGAAACAGGCAAGCCCTATATTGTCCTGCGCAAGTTATACAAACCCTATATGGGCGACGCATTGAAAGCAGAAACGCTGTCCATTACCACCGGGCAGCCGCAGATTCTGATTCTGGATGAAAAAGACCGGGAGATGATGAAAGGGAAGAAGGTCGTGATCGTAGACGATGTCATCAGCACCGGATCCACGTTGCAGGGGATGCGCATGCTCATGGACAAAGCCGGTGCCGCTGTGGTTGGTGAGGCCGCTATCCTGACCGAGGGAGACCGCGCCCAGTGGATGCACATCTATTCATTGGGGCATTTGCCGTTGTTTACCGATTAATGTGCAGGGGCGACTCGCGAGTCACCCCTCCTACGAAAACAATTTTTGTTTTTGCGTACGCGCCATCTTTTTGATGGCGCGTTCTCTTTTCATAGCCGTGCGCCGGTCGGCCTGGGGCTCGAGATAAACCAATTTGACCGGCCGCCTGCTGCGGGTGTAGCGCGAACCGATACCCCTGTTATGCTGGGAAAGACGTCGCTCGGGATCCGTTGTCCAGCCCGTGTAATAAGTCCCATCCGCGCATTCGAGGATGTAACAAAAGCAGCTCATTCTTTTTTCTTAGGCCGGGAAAACAGGCTCCCAAACAAACGCTCTGAAAGAGACTGCGCTTCGATGGTGCCGCTTGCGGCTTGCAGCCAATCCGAGCTCGCACGCTCATCGAACCAGCGTTCACGACCCGTGCGTGCCTTCTTCAGATATTCAGTCACAGCACTTTCATCACCGCTTTCGATATTCTCGCGCAGATCAAACAAGGAAGTAATAATGCTGTTCAATTTACTTGTCATCATCTCGCGATTCTGCATGATCGCCATGCTCAGAGATTCGGCATCGTCCTGGTCGATCATGGCGGCAGTGCTTAGAGCGAAAGCGCGACCGGCGACCTTGCGTGCCTCCTGCCAGCCAGGTTGACCCACTGTTGCGTTCAGCAGGGATGCAGCAAGGAGCTGAGGCAGGATATGCGTGGAAGCGGCCAGGCCGTCCGATTCGAGCATATCCGCAAACAGCGGCATGGCTCCCAATAAACGGACAAAGCCTGCCGCCAGTTCAACAGCTTCTCCGGGTGTGCCAGCCGGCGCATCGATCATGAACAGGCCGCGTGAGAATAAGTCCGCGTTTGCGGTTTGCAAGCCAGAGCCAACTTTGTTGAGGAATTCGGGGTTGATCGCCGGGACGAGTCCCACATAATGACGGCCGGATGGCAGATACTTCTTTGCCCACCTGGCAACTTCCGATTTGATGGGAGCGGTATCCAGGATCAGCGCACCGTGGGGCACATCCTGAGAGATGTAGCGCAACGTATCCTGAACCTGGCTCAGCGGCAGGCACAAGACAACGATCTGCGAGCCTTCGACAGAAGCCGGTAGATTGAGAACAACCTTGTCTACCGCGCCCTTCTTTTGGGCTTCACGCGCAGTTTCCACATTCTTGTCGTGTCCTACACGGAAGATGCTGTCCTGGTGCGCGCCAAGCGCCAGACCCATTGAAGCGCCGATCTGCCCAAGACCGATAATCGTGATCTGTGTCGCCATTATTATCCTCGCAAATCTCAGTGCTCCACGAAAGTTGGAGGAATACCCGAAAACAGGGGGCGGGCCTCTCGCAGTCGTTTCGCGATCTACTGAATTTTGGATAACGGGATTATACTGCCGAGTCCCCGCCTCAATTTCCGCGACAGAGAGCACATCGTTCGTGATGGCCCGGCCCTCGAAATGGTCCCCGCTTTAAAGTGCGAGAGCCACGGACGCCGACCGTGGCTCTCTATTGAAAGGAGGAGAAGAGAAATCACCTTACGAACGTAACTTTATCATGCTTGTCCGAAAAGTACTTGACGCCAAATATACGATTACCCTACGTTTATGCGATAACTTGCATCGTTGTAAGCGTCAAACTAACAAGCGCCTTACAATCCTTTTTGCGATGAGACCCTGCGCTCCCCTGGTTTGGCTGCAAATGCGCGAAATATTAAGGAATGTTTGAGCCTTTGCACTGTATAATAATAGAACAAAAGTTTCATTTTTTCCACTCACAATTTATAGAAGGAGAGAGATGCCTACCTACGCGATTGAAACGCAGGACCTCGGCCGCGTGTACAAGATCCGCGGGAACAAGAAGGAGAAGCAGATTCGCAAGGAACTGGTCGCTCTGGAAAATGTCAGCCTGACGGTGGAACGCGGTGAATTGTTTGGACTGCTTGGCCCGAACGGCGCCGGCAAAACGACCCTGATCAAGATCCTGACCACGCTTCTCGCCCCGACCTCGGGCATGGCGCGCGTCGCCGGCCATGATGTGATCAAAAACCCGGAGCTGGTGCGGCCGCGCATCAACATGGTCTCCGGTGGAGAGTCCTCCGGCTACGGCCTGTTGACGGTACGCGAGAACTTATGGATGTTCTCGCAATTTTACGGTTTGCCTTCCAAGGAAGCCAATGAGCGCATTATCGAACTGCTCAAAATGGTTGGACTGGAGGACCGCATCCACACCAAATCATCCGACCTTTCCACCGGTCTGCGCCAGAAAATGAACATCGTACGCGGATTCATGACCGACCCCGATGTTCTGTTTCTCGATGAACCCACCCTCGGCCTGGACGTGGGCGCCTCGCGTGATGTCCGTAAGTTGATCCGCGGCTGGCTGGATGCGGATAAGTCCCGCACGCTTCTCCTTACCACCCACTATATGGTCGAGGCTGAAGAGCTGTGTGACCGCGTGGCGATCATCAACAAGGGACGCGTGCTGGCCTGCGATACGCCGGCCAACCTCAAACGCGACCTGCAGCGCGATGCGATCTTCGAGATCGAAACCACTCCCCTCAACGGGCTGGGCAGCCACATGATCGAGAGCCTGCCCGAGGTCCGCAAAGCTGCGCTGACCGAGATCGAGGGCGGTGCGAAGCTGGAACTGATCCTCCCGGAAGAATCCGCGCTGGCGAATGTCATCAATGTCCTTACTCAGAAGCATGTGAAGGTCATGCGCCTGAGCAAGCATGAGCCGACGCTGGAAGATGTCTTCATGGAACTGGTTGGCCAGAAGATGGAAGATGTGGAAAACGAGGAGGAGCCGAATGCAGACCAATAAGGTACTGGCGTCATCAGCATTCGAAAAAGCAACGGGCTGGAAACTGTTCTTGAAGACCATCCTGGCCCGTTCATATCCGCGCGTGATCGGGATGCAGCGCGAAAAATCGTGGCTGTTCTTCGATGTATTTCTGCCCATGCTGGCAGTCGCGGCGTATGTTTACGTATACCGTGCCATCGGCGCGCCGGAAGAATATGTTGGATTTGTGGTGGTCGGCGGCGCGATGACCGCGTTCTGGATGAACATCCTGTGGAGCATGTCGAGCCAGCTATATTGGGAGAAGGAACAGGGCAACCTGTCGCTGTACATCATGGCGCCGAATTCGATGATGGCGATCCTGCTCGGCATGGCTCTGGGTGGGCTGGTCGCAACCGCATTGCGCGCTGTTGCGATCATCGTGATCGGTTCCATCCTCTTTCATGTCCAATACTCGGTGAGCAGCTTCACGAATCTGATCGTGGTGTTCCTGCTTGCAATGACCGCGCTCTACGGCATGGGCATGATGAGCGCGTCGCTTTTCCTGCTCTTAAGCCGGGAAGCCTGGCACATTGCCAACCTGGCACAGGAACCGGTCTATCTTGTGACGGGTTTCTACTTCCCGATCAAATCGTTCAACTTCTGGATCGCGCTGGCCGCGTCCTTTATCCCGCTCACACTCGGGTTGGACGCGATGCGTCAGTTGATCTTTCCCTCCGGCGCAGCACTTGGTTTTCTGAACGTAACCGTGGAGATCGCGGTGCTGGTTGTCCTTTGCATCTTCTTTGTCGCGGGAGCCAAGTTCCTGCTCGATTACATGGAAAAGCTTGCCATCCGCGAAGGAAGATTGACGGAAAGCCGCCGCTAGCCCTCATCCCCAACCCTTCCCCCGAAATGGGAAGGGAGTCCCCTCTTCCTGCGGGAGAGGGCTAGGGTGAGGGCATATTAGGAGATTTTATGAACCGCTCCGAAACTGCTCGTTCTTTTACCATGGCTACCTGGCTTGGCTGGCAGATCGAATCAAACTGGACTGACCCGTTTCTGTTCGCCATATATGTCATCATCAAGCCGCTATCTGCCGCGGCCATCCTGGTTGTGATGTATTCGCTCATTACCGGCGGCAATTACAACTCGCCGCTCTTTCCTTACATCTACTTGGGGAACGCCTTTTATACCTATGTTGGTGCAGTGATGGTTGGCGTTTCCTGGGCCGTGATCGACGACCGGGAGCATTACAAAACGCTCAAGTATATGTACATTGCACCGATCAAGATTCCCTTTTACTGGCTGGGCCGCGGCGTGGCGCGCTTTCTGATAGGAACCGTCGCAGTTTTCGTGATCCTGGCTGCAGGCGTCTGGCTCCTGCACCTACCGCTCGACCTTACCAGGGCGAACTGGGGATTGTTCATCGTTTCCTTATTCATTGGCGTGTTGATGCTTGCCATGATGGGATTGATCCTTGCCAGTGTGACACTTCTGTTCGCGCATCATGTTGGCATGATCGGCGAGGCAGTCGCTGGCGCACTCTACCTCTTTAGCGGCGCGATCTTCCCACTCGAGGTGCTGCCTGCCTGGCTTCGCCCGATCGGCTATGCCATGCCTATCACCTACTGGCTTGAACTGATGCGGCGATCTCTGATCGGCAGCGTGGCCGAAGCTTTTCCCACTCTCGCGCGGTTCAGCAACCTGCAGTTGCTGGGCATCCTGACCGCGCTGACCGTCGTGTTCGCGGTCATTGCAGTCTTCACCTTCCGCTGGTGTGACTATCGCGCCCGCGAGCGCGGCTTGATTGACCGCGTCACAAATTATTAAGCAGAGGCCCTCGCTACCCCGGCAGGCGGGGCATGAGTGCGATAAAATGGACACGCGTTCGCGTGTCCTTCTTTTTTCGGAGGAAATCATGTCTCGAGATCCATCTGCCTCCCCGATCTATCTCGGCGAATTAAATAACACTCCCCTTGGAGATTTCCGCCTCGCGGCCTCGGACTTCGGCCTGGTCGCCGTTGAATGGGCAGAATCCCAACTCGAGTTTGACGCGTACTTGTACAAACTAAAACGTCCCTGCCAGCCGAATGTAAAAAAGATCGCCCCTTATGTAAAGGAACTACGTGAGTACATCGAAGGCAGGCGGACTGCATTCACCATCCCCATCGACTGGACTCTCTTCCGCCCGTTCCAACGCGAGGCTCTTCAGGCCGTTTTTAGAATCCCCTATGGTGAAACGCGCACCTACAGTGAAATCGCGGAGCAGATCAATCGTCCGCATGCCCCTCGCGCGGTCGGCCGCGCCAATGCGACCAACCCCATGCCTCTGGTCATCCCCTGTCACCGTGTCATCGGCACGGACGGCAAACTCCACGGCTACGGCGGCGGGGAAGGATTACCTACGAAGGAATGGTTGTTGAAGATGGAAGGCGCGGTGATTACTTGAAGTGCATTCGAATGACTTCAAGCATTACATGATAAACTCGGGCATTAACCAAAACCCGAGTTTATTTTTATCTGGGAAAATACACCCTTGAACATCCTCCTCGAACTATTCTGGGTATTCTTAAAAGTCAATCTGTTGAGTACGTCCGGGCCTGCTTCGGTGGGATTGCTTTATCACGAGGCCGTTGGCAAATTTGTCACCGAGGCGCAATTCGTGCAGGCGGTTGGTTTCTCAGCCGTACTTCCTGGAAGTGACGCCTTGCAGCTTGCCATGTACGTTGGGTATGCCGCGGCTGGAATCCCCGGCGGATTGGTGGCGTTATTCGCATCCATTCTGCCTCCTACCCTCATTATCCTCGGCGTGACCATGATCCTGCACCGATTACGCCGCGAAGCCTGGATCAGCAGTTTCATCACCGGGCTGACCCCCGCAATTTCCGTGCTGATGATCTTTACAGCCTGGAAGATATTTCAAAAAGGCGGGGCCATCGGCTGGCAGGGCTGGCTGATCGGGATTGTCTGCCTGATTGCGATGTGGCTGAAAGCACCTGAACGTCTTGTCGTGCTCATTGCAGGAATAGTTGGCGTGATTTTCCTTCGATGAATCGATCCAATTTCACTGTCTGGATAAAATTATTATGGATGTTCCTCAAGGTGAATTTGCTTTCACCTTCCGGCCCGGCTTCCGTCGGCCTGTTATACAGGGAAGCCGTTGGAACAATCATGACGGAGGAACGCTTTGTCGAAGCGGTGGGCTTCTCGAACGTCCTGCCCGGAAGCGAAGCGCTGAAGCTGGCGATGTTCGTCGGCTTTGCGGCAGGCGGAATCCCGGGCGTGTTCACAGCACTGCTGGGCGCGGTCCTGCCACCCACGGTGATGATGTTCATTTTGGCAACGGTGCTTCAAAGGTTCCAGCATGAAGACTGGCTGGGCGGCTTTGTAGCAGGGATGAGTCCCGCGGTGGCCGCGTTGATCATCGTGGTGGCCATCGAACTTCTGCGCGTCGGCCAGACCAAAAAACTTGGTAAACGGACTCTGCTCATCGCCGCTCTCAGCGCGGTGGCCTTCTATTTTGAAGTCCCATCACCGTTTGTCCTGTTGGGCGCTGGGATTTTGGGCGTGCTCCTGTTTCGTAATGGATAGCAAAATGAAACTTGATCTATTAATTGCAACCAACGGCTTCAAGGGGACCTGGCCTGCCATTGAATATGGCGCGTGGCTGGCGCGGACTCTGCCCGCTAAAGTTACGCTTCTGGGCGTGACCGAGCACCTGAGTCCCGCTGCGATAGACGACCACCACCCTTTGGAGGATGTCTTCGCCCGCGCCGTGGAACTGTTTCAGCAGAACGGCGTGGAATACACCCTCGAAGTTGAGAACGGGCATGCCGAGCAGATCATCCCGCTCAAAGCAAGCGAGAGGGATTTCATCACAGTCCTTGGCCCGCTGGGGCGCCCACAGCTGCGACGCTGGTTGATGAGGCGCTCGATTCATTATTTGATGGAACAGATCAAGGGACCGATTCTATATGTTCCTCAAGCGTGTCTGCCTTTGAAGAAGGTCTTAATCTGCTTTGGCGGCCTGGGTTATGAAGTGACGGCTGAACACCTGGGTGTGCAGATGGCCATGAGGAGCCACGCTGAAATTACGCTGTTGCACGTTGTCCCGCCCGTAGACATGGAATATCCCACCACGCGCGTCGAGCGCGAGCACTGGCAGAGTCTTGTGGAAACAGACACGCCTGTGGGCCGCAGCTTGCGTGAAGCGGTGGAGTTTGCGAAAGCCAACGGGTTGACAGCGACTGCTAAATCGCGTCAGGGAAACGTGGTGGAACAGATACTGGCTGAGGTGCGCACGAACGACTATGAGCTGATCTGCATGGGTTCTGCCTATAGCGCCAGCCCATTGCGGCAGATCTATACTCCAAATGTCACCGCCGAAGTGACTGACGCCGGGATTTGTCCGGTGTTGACGGCAAGATACAAAAAAGAAGCATAGACTTCGCTTCCAAAAGCAAAAATCCGCTTTTCGGCGGATTTTTGCTTCATCTATGAATATGAAACTGACTACACACGTCTTACCAGCGCATCCGTCATCTTTGCCACGCGGGCGATTTGCACCACATCATGCACACGGACAATGTCTGCGCCGCGGGCGATGCCGATGGCAATCGTGGCGGCTGTCCCTTCAACGCGTTGATCGGCAGGCAGGTCGAGCGTGAACCCGATAAAGGACTTGCGCGAGGGCCCCAACAGAACTGGATATCCCAAAGCCCGGATTTCGTCTAAACGGTTGATCAGCTCGAGATTATGAGTTACCGTCTTGCCGAAGCCAATTCCGGGGTCCAGAATGATGCGGCCGTCAGGAATACCAACTTTATGTGCGATCGCGACACTGTCCATCAGCTCGCGCTTTACATCTTCGATTAGATTTTGATATTCAGAGCCGATGTAGGCATTCCCGAGTTTCTCGCGGACTTCCACACTGGCCGGGTTACTGCGATTGTGCATGAGGATTACAGGGACGCGATATTTTGCAGCAACCTTTCCAAGCTCAGGGTCCGCGCGCAAGGCCCAGACATCATTCAAGATCTGCGCGCCTGCCCTGAAAGCTTCCACTGCCACGCTGGCTTTATAGGTATCAATGGAAATCAGTGCGTCGGGAAAATTCTGCTTGAGCGCCTGAACCACCGGGATGACGCGCTCCATCTCCTGCTCGGTCGTGACAGGCGCGGACCCCGGCCGAGTGGATTCGCCTCCCACGTCGAGAATGTGCGCGCCAGCATCGAGAAATTCCTTTGCCTGGGAAAGAGACACCTCAACGGCCGGTCCCTTTGCGATGATGCCATCTCCGCTGAAACTATCCGGCGTGACGTTGAGAATGCCCATCACATAGGTGCGGGAACCCCATTCAAAGGTGAAATTGCCAACCTGGAGGGAAGAGGATTTCATGGAAGAGTATCGTCATTGCGAGCGAGTGCCAACAAGCGAAGCAATCCCCAAATCAACAAGACATTGCTTTGTCGTGCTACCGCATTCCTCGCAACCCCGCCGTAGGCAGGCGGGGCAATGACATTAAGGGATCTGATCTAAGGGACGCCCAAGCCAGGCCTCTGCTTCATTGATATCAGTAAAAAGCTTCATTGCAGAGGCTGTTTCAGGCAAGGCCATCGCGGCCACGTTGCGAATCGCATTTGCCACCTGATTATCTGCGACGACAACCGCTACACGGATATGGCGCGCAGAGGGATCGCTATTCGCCTCCACAGCCATGCGGATCGCTTTTTCGGGAATTTCCTTCACCGCGCGTAAATCGTAGAGGTTGCGTGTTCGACGGTCCACCCCCAGGAGGTGTTCGAGTGCGAAATCATGCCAGTGTTGAAGCGTCGCGTCAGAGAGGTCAGTGAACGTAAGGGTCATTCCGCCATCGCCGCGGCGTACAACGGTGTAGCCGATGCCAGGAGCGGGGCTAAAGTTCAGGGGTTTGGGTTGAGTCATAGATCGCCTCCGAAGTGCAGTTGGTCTCTATTTCATTATAACAACACATGAGGCTTTGAGATATGGAGGACTAACCTTGTTTTACTGAATCGACTCGATGAAGGTCTGGATCAAGTCGTCATCCCAGCGGTCGGTGGTGCCCTGGAACATCAAAATCGTCGGGCCTTTGTCACCCTTGAAAATCGCCATCCATTGCCGGAACTGGACCGTGCTCGATGAAGTGGTCTCGCTAATGGTGACATTGACATCCTCCCCGCGAATGACCTCTATACGCTGCTCAACGACTTTCATCTGCATGTTCGGCTGGTTGTTCTGCTGACTGAACGCCCGCTGCATCTGCTCCTGGCTCATGGATGTGCCTCCAGTGAATTGCATCATCATGATCATTATATCTGTGGAGGCGGATGAAGTGGGTATGAGCGAGACCACATCGTAATTTAGAAAGGACATGCCCATATTCAGCTCATAACCATCAGGGATATCAAATTGAGCAATGCTGTCGCTGACCCTGGCGATATCGGTGGGATCCGTCTTGAAGGTGTTCTTGACACGCGATCCGATCTCACGGATGACCAGGAATGATGCGACCGCCGCGCACATACAAAGTCCCGCGACGATGCCGACGCCAATCCAAATCTTGTTGTTCTTGTTCATCGCGTATCCTCCTCCAAATCACTCTGAACGCGAATTTTGTTGTTTCCACGCCACATAGATGGCCGCCAGCATATCGTCCGAGTTCTGAACTGGATATTCGCCAGTTGATTCGCCCAGCTTTTCCAGGAGCGTGTTCAGAATATGACCTGCCAGCTGCTGGCGATTGGTCAACTGGCCGCGGCGCAGCAGGTATTCTTCGATAATCTGGATATCCTCCGTCTTGAGGCGATCCATCGGGAAGGAGAGCGGAGCCGTGCTGTTTGTGGTAACAGCGCCGAGTGTGCGCTGACGGTTTGCAGTCAGTTCCTGTAATTCGCTCGTCTTCTTTTCATGGACCACAACGGTCCCGGCCGAAAGGTCACCGAGGCGCCGTGAATTGTGAGTGACGAACATCGTCACCACTCCCACGCCGTAGGCCACGGGCAGCAGGTCAATCGTGCGGACCAGATTGCGGATCACCACCTCGGAGGCAGAGACCGGCGTCCCGTCCACACGGATCACACGCAGGCTGACCAGGCGTTTGCCCGGGGTTTGTCCATTCCAGAGGATCTCAAAGAAGATATAGTAGCCCCAGTAAAAGACAAAACTGAGTAGGACCAGGATGCCGAAAACCCAGTAGAGAACCTTTGCATCGGATGAACTGCCTGAGGAATCCAGCAGTGAGAAACCTGACATCCGAGACAGGACCCACAGCAGAGTCCCAAAGACAATCACCTGTAACAGGCCAATGATGAACGTATCCACTAGGGCTGCCAGGAAGCGCGACCCGATCCCTGCCACCGAATAATCAAAGGTGACATTTTCAGGAGTGTCGATTTTCAGAGTGTCAAACGAATTGGTCATGTGTATAATCACGGAATGAAATCGGACGGCGGGAATTTTCGCTCACTCCCCAGGAAGAAGATATGAATCCAGATGAATTTTACCAGTCTCGCAGGCAGGAATGGGAACTCTTAAGTACGCTCGTGGAGAGCGGAGGAAAAGATATTCATCGTCTTTCACCGGAAAACATCGAGAAACTGGCCAGCCTGTACCGCGCGGCCAGTTCTGACCTCGCGCTGGCGAAGCGAGATTTTCCGCGTCACCAGGTCGCTCAGTATCTCAATCAACTTGTCGGACGCGCTCATGCCATGCTGTATCAGGGTGAGCCGCTGGCATGGAACCGCATCCGCGACTTTGCTTTGGCGGGTTTCCCGCGCCTGTTCCGCGAAACCCTGGCTTTCACCACAGCCGCGTTTCTCATGTTCATCATTCCGGCGGTGCTGGCAGGTGTAAACGTCGCTTCTTCCCCAAAGACAGCCCAATGGTATCTGCCCGCAGAAGTCCAAAGCCTGATCCCCATCGTTGAAAACAAGGAACTGTGGATTGACATGCCGATCGAGCAGCGCCCCTTTATCTCAGCGTTCATCATGCAGAATAATATCCGCGTCTCGATCCTTGCCTTCGGCAGCGGATTGACCGGCGGTCTGCTCACGCTTTGGATTCTGATCGAAAACGGATTGATCCTGGGAGGCTTGTTGGGGCTGACCACGTATTATGGGATCGGCTTTGATCTCGCCACCTTCGTCATTGGACATGGCGTGATCGAGTTGAGCGTGATCTTCATGTCCGGCGGCTCAGGCTTGATGTTGGGCTGGGCCATCCTTCATCCCGGCTTGATGCGGCGCCGTGACGCGCTCGCGCTGGCGGCGCGGAACTCGATCAAGTTACTGGGCGGTGCTGTACCGTGGTTGATCGTAGCCGGAACCATCGAAGCATTTATTTCCCCTTCAGAAACCATCCCCTGGCCGGTCAAGTGGGCAGTCGGTATAGGCAGTGGGATCATCTTCTATAGCTATTTGTTTCTTGCAGGGCGCGAGAAGAAGCGACATTAGTGTCACTCTCCCAAAGGACACACCGTACTTGCGCTCGGTGCAAGTGTCGGGACGATGTGAGGGAGCGTATGCCGCGACCGAAGAGTCTGGTTCATCAGAGCAGAGATTCTTCGCTTCGCTCAGAATGACATACCAGTGCTCAGAGTGACATCACAAAATCATCCTCCCCTTCAATTCCAGGTACCGATTGATGACTGCCATCGAAAGCTGATTGGCAGGGACATCCAAGGTCAGTACGCCGCGCTTGCGTAATGTGTCTAGAATGACTTTCCTTTCATCCAGCATCTGCCGGGCCGTCGCGCGCTGATAGACTGTGAGGGAATCATGCGGCTGTTGCTCCGAGGCTTTGTGCACATCGGGGTCGCTGATCGTCACCACCAGCGGCAAACTCGAACGGGCCAGCAGCGACACCTGTGCCACCAATGACTCCATGCTGGCGCCGCTGCTCAAATCCGTAAAGATCACAATCAGAGCGCGGCGTCTCTGTTTGGCCGCAAGATAGGTCAGTGCCTTGCGGTAATTGGGCTCGATCTGCTGAGCATCCACGCCATATAAAACTTCCAACATGCGATAGAACTGACCGCGTCCCTGGCGCGGCGCGAGATAGTGACTCACGTCATCCGCAAAGCTCATCACTCCCACACGGTCACCCTTGCCGGTTGCTACATAACCGAGCAATAAAACCGCGTTCACTGCATAATCCAGCTTGGCGATATCCGCCACGGGCGATTGCATCATGCGGCCTGTATCGAGCACGGCCATTACATTCTGGCTCCGCTCCGTCTGATACTGGATCGTCACCGGGCGATGACGCCGCGCGGTCGCCTTCCAATTGATACGGCGATATTCGTCGTCAGGCAGGTACTCGCGCAGCCGCTCGAACTCGGTCCCTTCGCCGAACATGCGCGTGTTCCGCAGACCAATTTCCTGCAGGCGATTGCGCCGCAGCATCAGGTCATACTTCCGCACATCCATCAGATTTGGGTAGACCTTCACGGGATTTGCGGCTTTGACCCTACCCTGTCTTAAAACTAATCGCAGCGGGCCCAGCCAACGCAGGCTGATATCCCCAAATTGATAATCGCCTCGTCTCAATGGTTGGACATGGTAGATGCCTTCCCAGGCACCGAGCGGCTGGGCTTCTCCACTCAACAAACGCGTCTCGATTCTGAATTGCTCGGGCGCTTCATCGCGGACCGTGAAACTGGTCCCGCGTCGAGAACGATTCCTCAAGTTGATGGTGACCGGATTATCCACACCCAGTGACAGTTTGGTGTCGTGAAGACGCGCCACTTCAAATCGATCCACGCGGCCTGCCAGATACCAATCCATGTAGAACAACAGGATGACAAGTAACGCGTAAACCCAACCGACCCATTCCATCGCTTTGAACCATGTGCCAAGCGCGATGATGGGCGCGGCGAGCAGAAGAATCAGGATAGCCCGCGTGGTGGGAATCATGTTTAGCGGGGAACCTCCACTTGTGCCAGCAACCGGTTGATGACTGAATCCGCGTCCAGGCCTTCGATCTCGGCCTCAGGTTTGAGCAATATGCGATGACGGAAGACTGGCGGCACGATGAACTTGACATCATCCGGCGTGACGTAATCCCGTCCCTGCAAGGCGGCAAACGTTTTGCAGGCCATCAAAACATGGGTCGCAGCCCGGGCGGAGGCGCCCAGCACGAGGTCCGGTGAGCGGCGGCTGGCGGCGTTGATGTTCGCGATATAGTTGAGAATCCCATCCTCCACGGTCACCTGCTGCACAAGCTTCCGTATCGCAACAACTTCCTTCGAGGTGATGACTTTGTTTAGCCCCGCGGCTTCGAGATCGTGCGCGTCAAATCCATGATGATAACGGCGTAGAATCTCAACTTCCACTTCCTGAGGAGAATAAGGAACAAGCACCTTGAACATGAAGCGGTCAAGCTGAGCCTCAGGCAGCGGATACGTCCCTTCATATTCGATGGGGTTCTGCGTGGCAATGACCATGAATGGCGCATCGAGTATGTGACGCTCGCCTTCCAGGTTGACCTGCCGTTCCTCCATCGCCTCCAGCAAAGCAGACTGTGTCTTGGCCGGTGCGCGGTTGATCTCGTCGGCGAGCAGAAGTTGGGTAAATATCGGTCCCTTCTTCAAATGGAAGAGGGATGTGTTCATATCGAAGACGCTCGTGCCGAGGATATCGGAGGGCATGAGGTCGGGCGTAAATTGCACGCGCGTGAACTGGGCCTGCACCATGTAGGAAAGGGTTTTCGCCATCAATGTTTTGGCTGTGCCCGGCACGCCTTCGAGCAAAACATGTCCATTGCTGAATAAGGCCACAACAAGAAGTTCAAATGGTTCTTCCAGACCAACAAGGACTTTCCCCGCTTCCGTCCGCAGGTTTTCAAATGTGTTCTTCAAATCTGTGATGTTCATTTGCATTCTCCTCTTCCATCCATGACCGGTGGTCGAGTAGGGCGTGGCGCAACCTGCGAAGCCCATATCGAAACCACCGCGTTCTCAGGTTAAATTCGCTGCTTGATTGCAACAGTTGGTCTCGATATGCCCCTCAAAGAGCATTCGGGGCTAAAAACTCGACCAACAGATTATTTCTCCATCCACTTCGCGGTCTCTGCCGCGAGTTTAACGATCTCACTTTCAGCGGGATTTTTCTGCGAGAGCTGCTTCAACAAGTCTGTCAGCACGGGGATATCCAGTTCAGGGTTGAGACGCTCCAATTGATGCAAATATTCTGCATCAGGCAGCGATGAGTCAAGCCGGTAGCGTCGGCCGAGATGCCGCTTCAGGTGGTGATGATATTGCTGCAGGACGGCATTGCGATGTCCTGCCTTGCGGTTGAGGTTTGCAATCGCCGTGACGTGTTCCAGTGGGCCGCGGCGCTTGATCTCGTGCGGCAAGGGAATGGGCCGCCCGAAACCGCGTCCACGCAGGAAGAGAGCCACAAAGATCACGCCAGTGACAAACAAGAGCGCATGTCCCGGTGATGTACCGCGCAGCCATTGCCCTGGCCCAATAATTGTGCTGCCTTGCACACCGTGATGCCAGTCATCCAGCCAGGCAACTTTCGGTTTTTGACTGGCAAGCGCGAGCAGATTCAAGACCAATTCGGCATCGGCGTCATTCTTCAAAGCCAGGTTCGAGAATGGATATGGTGTGGAGGAAAGGACGACCCGTCCCTTTCCCTGTTCGAAGGAGACCAGGATCGGCAGATCATTGATCGCAAGATGGGTGACGAAATCTGTCCGCTCGGAAAACAGCGCGTAGTCCGGGCTGAGCGGGATCGGGTCCGTGAGAGGCGGAGAGGAAAGCAGCGGTGTTTGCACGGTCAATTGATCGCGCTGATTCGGCTGGAAGCCGATCTCAAAATGATAGTGACCGAATGCCTGATATGACGATAAAGTATCGCCCGCTAATACCAACGTCCCACCGGCCTCCACCCATTTGTCGACCAGGTTCCATTCGTTGTCGCTGATCTGCAATGCCGGTTCGATGATCAGGATAATACCCGCGTTCTGCGGCGGGTTGAAGGTGGTCAGAGGCTCATCCAGCGTTTGGATGCCAAGCTCATTCAACCAGAGCTTGAGCGCCAGCATCCCATCCGGGTTGGAGGAGGTAGCAAGATAGGGTATCTGCTTGCTTTTGGTCTGACGGAGCGCGGCGGCCGCAGTGACCAATGCCAGCAGCAGGAACAGCCCGATCGCCAGCCAGGTATCGCGGGAGAGCCTCACTGCTTCTTCTCCTTCAACTCTTCGACGCGATCGCTGTAATGCTTGAAAGTATCATCGTCCAACGAGTGATAGCCGTACCAGACTTCGTCGAAAACCTCGATCACTTCGCTGAGAGGCTTCTCCAGTTCCGGCGAGTTTGAAATGCTCCGCAAATATTCGCGGTTCGTTTTCGATCGGTCGTATCGAAGCACGCCTCGCTCATCCAGGAGCAGCAGCGACGAAAGATAGAGGAAACGGACCGCCGAGCGATAGTCACCGCCGCGGGAAAGCGCCTGTGCTTTTTGAAAAGCCGACTCCGATGTCAATAGCTCTTCGGCGATATTCTCTTCAGCGAGCCGCGCGTCGTTGATGAAGTCTACGAACAGCGTGCGGAACACAAAGAACAACACCACTACCAGAGCAATTACCGCAACCGCATAAAGCAGGGAAGGCGACCCGGGGATGCGAATGCTTCTTCCCCCGAGAATTTTGTTCAACCATGCAAGCAATTGATTGAGAATTCGGTTCAAAAATTCGGTGAGTGGATTCGCGCCCGCCTCTTTCCATTGGAACTCCGGCCGGGCCATTACTTCATGCAGCGATTCCAGATCCTGCGCGGTAAAGACCCTCGATGGATATTTTTCGTGAGCATCCAGAAGCGCCTTGAAGATATCGGAAATGTGCTTGATATCCGGCTGCGTCGCGTTCAGCATCGAGAGCAGATAACTGTTATCGAGGGTGATGACCTGTCCACTATCCAGCGTGACCGAATCGATCGCGGTCCATCTGCCAGCCAGGCTTACCAGTTCCGGTACGATCTTCGCATCCGGCGAAACGTTCAGTCCGGAAACGACTTGCTGGGACTCTTTGACCAGGTTCCAGTAATCCGACTCCGAAATCACATCGCTTCGATCTGGAAGCGGGTCTCGTTTAGGAGAGTCTGCCAGCGCCGATGAGATTCCGCCGGCAAAAATAAAGAGAAGAAGCAGGGGGATGAAAAATCGCCTGAGGATGGATCTCATAGAGGCGAGATAGCCAGAAAAGCACCGGCCAGCACAGTGACAAGCAAGATGTAAATTGCCACGAAGCCAAGCGTGAGCAGGACGAAGTACCCAACCTCTGTCCAGGTGATGAGGCTCGTCTGAGGGGCTGCAGTGATCTCCGGCAGAAAGGCCGCGCCGGACCCTTCGGCTGGGATACCGGAGGTTTGCAGCGCCAGGTCCAGCCCTTCAGAGCGAGTGCGCAAATCAAAGTAGACAACGGTGACCGCGGTCAACTGAAGCGGCAGATACAACAGGCTGAAGACCATGGTCACCAGAGCCTGAATGATGGTTGAAAGCAGCGGATATGAAACACTCGATGCGCGGGGCAAAATGATCTGCAGTACGAAGCCGGCCAGGGCGGTCGGCCCGGTGATCACAATTTGGCTGAAAAGATACAGGATGACTGCAAAACCAACGATCCACCAGAAGCGGCTACGTGCCAGGTTCCATGCCCGCTGCAGAGAGTCCCATGCGCCATGCCTTTCGAGGACGATCACCGGCGCAATCAATGGAACAACAATGGCAAACAGGAACAACAAGATGCCCGGGCCAGTAAACCATCCTACACAAGGGATAATTGACCACAGGCCAAGGACAACTATGAAAAGGCCCGCCAGCAGGAGAGTAAGCAGCAGGCGCAGCCAGGAACCGCCCAGGCTTTTATAAGCGCCAAAAACGTCTATAGGCTTGCCAACGTAGTTATTGGCCACGGCACGCGTCAATGCGGCGGTTGCAACACCCTGAACAAAAATGAACTGGAGCAGCGACGTGAACAGGCTGCCCAGGATTCCCAGCCAGTAGGAGGGGTTAAAAAACGGATTGGTCGTTGTGCTGTACGGGTCGAAGTTCAGCAGCAATGAACTGGTCATTAGATAGGACATCGTCGTCTGCAGGATGATCAGCGGGATATAGGGGATGGCCAGGATGCCGATAAAGTTCGCAAAATTATTGCGGTACAGGCGGATGGCCTGATCGAGGATCTCAGGCAGAGAGAGCGGTCTTAATACCGGTGAAAACGAAGTCGTCATTAAACCCTCCAAATTGCGATATAGTTTTCTGTAATTTTTGGCATCACTGGGTCATGCATCAACGCAAATTATAACCCGCCTGCATCTTGAAAACTCTCACTTCACGAGCTGAATCCCGCTCGTATCGCATTCGGCCAGCATTTCGCGAACCGTCTTCTTGAATTCGGGGTGAACGAGGTCGGGAGCAATATCATTCAACGGCACCAGCACAAAGGCGCGCTCATGCAGGCGAGGGTGAGGGATGGTCAGCCCCGATGTTTTCACCACAAAGTCATCGAAGAAAAGCAAGTCGAGATCGATCAGGCGTGGTCCATTTTGGAAGGTGGGTTCGCGGCCAAGCACCACTTCCAGGCGCTTGAGATGCCGAAGCAGAGGCTCAGGCTCAAGATAGGTCTCCACTTTAGCAGCTTGATTCAGGAATGATGGCTGATCGGTGTATCCCCAGGGTAGAGTCTCGTAAATGTGGGATTTCTCCAGCACGGTCATTTGCGGTGTAAAAGCGGTGAGCGCCGCCTTGAGGTTTGTCAGGCGATTACCAAGATTGGTACCGAGGGCGATATAGGCTGTGTGCATATTTTCCCCGAAGTCTGGAGACTTCGGACTCCCATTATTTCACGATATTCACAAAATCAGCAAAGAGACCGTAGGCCGTCTCCTGTGGGCCACCGCGCATGCCTTCGCGCTCAGAAACGGTGATCGAATAATCGGGGAGCACGTCCGTGACAAAGGTGACGCCGGTGGAGGAGTTCACCATGCCGTATAAGGGTGACGAGGCATCGACCAGTTCCGGTGCGACACGTGCGTTGATCTTATCGCCATCCCGCTCCGCCGAACAGACCAATTTGTACCGTTTGCCTTGCATCTTCGCAGATTCGATCATCTCCGGCGTGAGGTCGCGGATACCGGTGCGTTCCACCTGCTGCGGCGTGAATGGCGTGTCCATTAGCACGGTGATGAGCGCGGCCACTTTGATGGCCGCATCCCAGCCGTCGACATCGTTGGTGGGATCCGTTTCGGCGATGCCGATGTTTTGACAGAATTTGACTGCATCCTCATAGGATTCGCCTCGTTCCATGCGGGAAAGGATGAGGTTGGTCGTTGCATTGAGGATGCCCTTGAACGAGTGCAGGTCTGCCGCAGGCATGGCTTCGCGGAACACCGAAAAGAGCGCCGCGCCGCCCAGCACCGTGGACTCAAACAGGAAGCGCTTCCCTTTGGATTTCGCCAACGCGGTCAGCTCGTGATACCCGTGTACCACCGGGCCTTTGTTCGCCGTGCTGACGTTCATGCCCATCTCCAGTGCTGCGCGGATATGGTCAATGGCGGGCAGACCTGTGGAATGATTGACCGGCGTGTTCTCGAACATGAAGTCCGCGCCGCAGTTTTTGATCAGGTCAATGTTATCGGTCGCGGTGAGCCTGCCGAGGGATGAAATGTACTGCCCGGCCTCCACGGCTTTGACGCATTCCATGGCGTCCAGGCCGGTCGGGTCCATGGCGGAGCCATGTTTGCCGGTAGCGATGCCGGTCGTCGCGAAAGTGATGTCATAGTTTTCTTTGAGCAATGTGCGTTTGCGCTCCAGCAAACGGACGAGCGAACGAGCGACATTGCCGAAACCGATAAATGCAAGTTTTACGTGAGGCATGATTCTCCTTATGTCGCACCTGCACTTGCATGCAGGTGCAAGTGTTGCGAGGGCGAAGCCCGAAGCAATCTCATGTTTAATGCATACTTTATCAATGAATCTCTGCCATTTAACGGGAGATTGCCTCGTCGGGAAGAGTGTCCTCCTCGCAATGACATTAAACAGGCGGATACGGAAACGCCCGTCGATCCCTCGGCTGGTTTGGAAATTTCCTGGATCTGAGCAGGGCCTTTGAGCGGGCGAGCAGCGCAGTGATCTCGTCAGGGCTGAGATAGGGCTCGAGCAGCGGAGGCAGTTCCGAGGTCCGCGCAAGAAGCGAGAGAGTTTCGCTCGGGATGGGTTCGCCGGCAAAGTCCCACAGCACGGTCCGCAATTTATTCTCCTCATGAAAACAGATCCCGTGATCTATCGCCCAGAGCTTGTGCGTAGTCTTCCCAAAGAAGACATGACTCCCCTTGCGGTCAGCATTGTTAATCAGCAGGTCGAATAAGACCACGGGCCGGAGCAGTTGCCTGTCGCTTTCTGTAAAGTTGAAGTAATGATATTCGGGATCGTAATCGATGAACTGTTGAAGCGAGCCAGCGCCATAGGGACCTTCTTCGCGAATGGTCGTGAATGGGACAAAATGAAAGCCGAGCGTTTCACTCACGATGTACGCCGCCACTTCGCGCAAGGCCAGTGTGTTTTCAGGAAAATCCCACAGCGGCTGCTCACCGCGTGAGGGTTTGTAAACCGCATCATAGTCCACGCCTTCATGATGGACGTTCACCAGAAAGGTGTAATTCGAGCCAAGCATGAAACGCCCGGTGATCTCAAAATCGCCGTGCTGCAGGGCGGATTGGAGCTCTTTGGAGGAGTGGGGGTTGAGCATTTTCGATGCGGGTCACGATAAAGTCTTGATCATGTGGAGAATGCCCCTTATCGATACCAACAGGAAACGTCAGATCACGCGTCCTGCAAGATCCCTAAATTGGGTCTGAAGGCATATGCCCGTTTTTCTTGGGACAAAAATGCCCTTCCGGCTCCATCGGCTGGCCACATTGCGGGCAGACCGGCCGGCCGCGCTGGACAACCTCCGCGCCCCAACGCGCCATCTTACGGATCTGCTCGCGCGAGCACCAGAAGCGCACTGCCGCGGCCGATTCAGGGTCGGCATCTTCGGGAAGCAGCTCCTTAGTAAAGATGACCACCTTATCGCGTTCCTTGTCGTACCCGAGCCCAATCTCACCCACGCGGAAGAGCGGATCGACCGGCGGGTTGATATGCATGGTCTCCTCCACAAAATCGCCGGAAGGCTCATCGAGCATTGGGTTCTGCTCGCTGATCTGGGAGAGGAACTGTTCCACCCCAATGGACAAAGACTGCAGCTGTGCTTTCTCGATGATGACCGTGATCGTACGCTGGTCCTGATAGGCGTGAAGATAGAATACACGTTGTCCGGGCTGGCCGATGGCATCTGCCGTGATGTGGTCACATGGATCTACGTCAATTTCAAAGCGGGGCATGGGAAACCTTCACAAGTATGTAAAAATAGTATACCAGAAGCTCATTGTAACGGGAATAAGACACCTGTAGTTTTCGTCTGAGCGAAGTGCAACGAAGTCGAAGGCCACTGTTGGAGCCGTGCTTCGACTGCGCCTACGCCTCCGCTCAGCGCGAAGTAAAGGGATTCACCCCATTGACTTCATGGGCCGGGCAGTATAATTAAACGGTACGTGATCTTCTGCCAAAGGAGAGGCGAATGTACGACAAAAAAGAACTGGATGAACTAAAAAACTCGCTCGAAAAATGGGAGGAAACAACTTTACGCAAAACACTCGCGTCCATGCCGGAACGACAGGATAGGTTCATCACAACTTCCTCTGAACCGATCAACCGACTCTACACGCCGCTTGATGTGGCGGATATGGAATACGCTTCCTCTCTTGGACTTCCGGGAGTCTACCCTTATACGCGCGGAATCCACCCGACGCTTCACCGCAGCAAACTCTGGACGATGCGCATGTTTGCCGGCTTCGGCACCGCCGAGGAGACGAACAAACGCTTCAAATACTTACTGGAACAGGGCCAGACCGGGCTGAGCATCGCCTTCGATCTCGCCACTTTAATGGGCTACGACACCGACCAGCCCGAGGCACTTGGCGAGTTTGGTAAATGCGGCGTAGCGATCTCCTCCCTCAAGGACATGGAAATCCTGCTGGACGGTATCCCGCTCGACAAGGTCTCCTCCAGCATGACGATCAACTCCCCGGCTGCGATCGTCTGGGCCATGTACATTGTTGCCGCGGAAAAGCAGGGAGTGCGCGCCGATCATTTGCGCGGCACGATCCAGAACGACATCCTCAAGGAGTTCATCGCTCAAAAGGAATTCATCTTCCCGCCGGAGCCGTCCATGCGGCTGGTGGTGGACACAATGCAGTTCGGCGCAGAGTGTGTGCCTCAATGGAATACGATCTCGATCAGCGGGTATCACATCCGTGAAGCTGGCTCGACCGCGGCGCAGGAACTTGCATTCACATTATCGGATGGAATGGAGTATGTCCGCTGGGGCACGGCCCGCGGCATGGATGTGGATGAGTTCGCGCCGCGTCTCTCGTTCTTCTTCAACGCCCACAATGACTTCTTCGAGGAAATTGCCAAGTATCGTGCAGCACGTCGCATCTGGGCGCGTGAAATGCGCGAAACCTTCCAGGCCAAAGACCCGCGTTCCTGGCTGCTCAGATTCCACACGCAGACCGCCGGAGTCTCGCTCACCGCGCAGCAGCCGGAGAACAATGTGGTGCGCGTCGCACTTCAGGCCCTGGCTGCAGTCCTGGGCGGGACGCAATCCCTGCATACGAATTCGCTCGACGAAGCACTGGCCCTTCCGTCTGAACATGCAGTCACCATCGCCCTGCGAACCCAGCAGATCATAGCGGAAGAGTCAGGGGTATCGAACACGGTCGATCCGCTCGGAGGCAGCTTCTTCGTCGAGGCCCAGACCGATCGAATCGAGAAGCAGGCCTATGATTATTTCCGCCGCATCGAGGAACTGGGCGGCGTCATCCCTGCCCTCGAAAAGGGATTCTTCCAAAGCGAGATCGCGGATGCAGCCTACCGCTATCAACGCGAGATTGATGAGGGTGTGCGCAAGATCGTGGGAGTCAATGCTTATGCGGATAAGAAGCCGTTTGAGATCCCCATCCTGCGCATGGACCCGGATGGATACAGCCGCCAGATCAAACGCCTTGCCGAGGTCCGCAAGACGCGTGATAGCGGTCAGGTCGGCCAGGCCCTGGATAAATTGCGCATCGCCTGCGAAGGCACGGAAAACACCATGCCCTATATCCTCGATTGCGTGCGCGCCTACGCCACCCTGGGCGAGATTGTCAATGTGATCAAAGAGGTATTTGGAACTTACGAAGAACCGACGTGGATTTAGAGAATAGAGAGTAGAAAGCAGTGAGTAGTAGAAGGACGGCCTCATGGCCGTCCCTTGTTTTTCAAAGAATATCTATTTATCTACTCCCTACTCACTTATAGCTGCTTTCTCCTGCCTTCGCTTCAACAACCTTTGAATCCTCGTGTGCTTTTCTCGCGAGAGGGGATAGAAAAATGCCAGTACGATTGTTCCGCATAGCATGACCGCGCCGATCGGGGAAACAAGCAGGCGGATCATGGTCAATGCCGAAGCCGGTTGAGTGAATTGGATCACATCTTTCGGAGGGGCCTGATAACCGGACCAACCCAATAATTGTAGAGTGAGAAAAATGACCAGCGCGCCCGTCGACTTGCGAATGAGCGTGCGGATGCCATAATAAATGCCTTCCTGTCGGCGGCCGGTACGAAGCTCGTCCCATTCGATGACATCCGGGAAGATGGAATCAGGCAGGACATAGGCGGCGGAAACGCCGATTCCCGCCAGCGCCGCCAGCACCAGCAAATAAGGTGTATTGCCGGGCTGAATAGTAAAGATCAGGAATTGCACGATGACCCAGAAGATCATGCCCAGCATATAGGCTTCTCGCTTGTTGCGTCTGTGAGCCATCCACAGCCAAAACGGGACGAACAGGATGCAAACCCACATCAAGATGCCAAAGAACGCTGATTCAAGCGCGAGGTCAATGCCGAAGATGTGAATCTTTGCCAGCAGGTTCCCGCGTGCCACCCAGTAGAGCAGAAAATATGGAAATGTGATGGTGACCATGTCCACGGCAGACCAGGTGAGCAGGTGCATCCCCACTGCATAGCGGAACGGGATATTCTTCCAGGCCACGCGCAGCGTCTCGCGAAACGGCATGGACGCCTGTTCCTCGGGCGTGGAGGTCTCGCGCACGAACAGCCCGATCAGCAAAAGCGGCAGCGCACCAAGTGAGCCAAAGATCGCGCCGGCCAGCATGAATCCCTGCTGCTGCGTCGCGCCCGCCGAAAGGGCCGCGTCCACGATCATGGGCGCGGCCACCACAACGGTCAGGGCTGAGGCGAGTTGGAAGACGGTGCGAAAACTGATGAGAGTTGTCCGTTCGTCATAGTTACGAGTCAATTCCGGGGTCAGAGCCATGTAAGGCACCGCAACAAGAGTAGTGAATGTATCGGAGAGCATAAAGGCAAAGGTCACATAGGCCATCAGTGCCACCTGACTGCTCCAGGCCGGCGCGGACCAAAGAATGACAAAACTCAATCCAAATGGAATGGCGAACCAGAGCAACAGCGGGCGGCGCCGTCCCCAACGCGTGCGCAAACGGTCGCTAATAATACCAATGATAGGATCGTTGACCCCATCCCAGATCAAGCCGACCAGGGCGCCAAACGATGCCAGGCGCGGCTCGAGACCGACCACATCGGTGAGATACAACGCGTAAAAGATCGAGCGCATCATGTTGACGCTCGAGATGCCCCAGTCGCCGGAGCCGTAGAGGACTTTCAGCCAAAAAGGGAGCGGACGATCCATACTGCTAAATATAGAAGTTCAAGCGGCAGGGGTACTGCCGCTTGTAGGAGATTACGGATTCGATGAAGTCCGTGCTTGTCGCTTTGCGAGCAATCTACGGATGCGCGCGTGCCGCTCGCGCGTAAGTGGATAGAACCATGCCATCCCGACCGCACTGAACAGCAGCACAGCTCCGAGTGGGCCGATCAATACACGGATGGCGGTGAGCGCACTATCTGATTGTATGAACCGAATGGCGCCTTCCGGCGGGGCCTGATAGCCAAACCAGCCAAGCGCCTGCAAACCGATGAAGATTGCCAACGCGCCGGTCAGCTTGCGGATGAAATTCTTGACACCATAGTAGATACCCTCATGCCGGCGGCCGGTGCGAAGCTCATCCCATTCGATCACATCCGGGAAAATGGAATCCGGCAGGATGTGTGCAGACGAGACACTGATCCCGGCGAAGACGCTCATGATGAGAATAAGATTCACCTGTCCAGGCTGAATCGAGAAAATGATCAACTGCACGGCCGCCCAGAAAACCATCCCAATAATATATGCCATCTGTTTGCTCAGTCTTTTCGATAAGAAGAACCAGATCGGCAGAGCCACAACAGCCGTGATCAAAAGCAGCGCGAAGACAGCGGACTCAATGGGCAGGGACACGCCAAAGACAGAGGCCTTTGCCAACAGGTCACCCCGCGCGATCCAGTAAACGAGATAGAAGGGGAGGACAAGCGCCACAATGTCAAACGTGATCCAGTTCAGCATGTAGAGCAGGGTGGCAAAACGAAACGGGATGTTCTGCCACGCAGTGCGCACCGTTTCGAAGAAGGGTATTTCATCTTCAGCCTTTTGTTCAGGCCGAGGTTTCTCCCGCACCACGGCAAAGATCAGCAGGAAAGGCAGCGTAGCCAGGCCGCCGAAGATGGCCGCCGTCAGCATATAACCCTGCTGCTGTGTGCCGCCCCCGGCCAGCACACCGTCCACAATAGCCGGTGCGGCAACCGCAGTGACCAATGAGACCATCAGGTTAAAGAACATGCGGAAGCCGGTCAGCGAGGTGCGTTCATCGTAATCGGGCGTCAGTTCCGGGGTCAGAGCGGAGAACGGCACAGCCACCAGAGTCTCAAGCGTGTCGCTGATCATGAATGCGAGCGTGATGAAGATGGCCTTGACGATCTGGCTTTCAAAAGGCGGGGCCCACCACAACAGGAGAAAACTTAATCCAAAGGGAATTGCAAAGAACAGCAGGAAGGGGCGGCGCCGGCCCCAGCGCGAATGCATGCGGTCGGTCAACACGCCCACAATCGGATCATTGACCGCGTCCCAGATAATTCCGATCAGCGCGGCCACCGAGGCAAGCCGCGGTTCAAGACCCACCACATCTGTGAGAAAAATGGCATAAAAGATCTGACGGAGTGTGCCATAGCTGGCTGTTCCCCAATCCCCCGTGCCATAGGCGAGTTTTACCCAAAAAGAGAGGCGGCCTTCTGTTGCTTTTGCGAGCAGGTTGCTCATGAGGTCTCCTTGTGAATCCGTCAGGATTGTACTGCTGATTACTATGCTAAACAATTCATGGGGCGAAAAGACACGCTGAAAATCAATATACAGGTCGAATGTCAAGTCTAATTCGCCAGCCGTGCCAAACTAAACTGTAAAGCCCGTATGGTACGAAATTACCAATCTGAAAACGCCAAAATCCCGATTATTTGCTATACTGTCGTTTACAAAGCAACCGATAAAGGCAAACCCGCCGAAAGGCGGGGACGCAAAGCCATGGGTCTAAAGTTGTGAAATCACAACCCCGCACGCCGCTTCCAGATTTTAGTGAAGCGTGCGGGACAACCAGGATCGCCAGGCCGCCGAAGTTTCATCCATTTGACTCTGATTATTCCCCGGCGGCCTGGATTTTGACCAAGCCGCCGTTTCTTTTGTACCTTACCACGTATTCGTTCGACAAAGGCAAAGCCGCTGAAAGGCGGCGACGCAAAGCCATGGGTCTATTGCTGCAGAAACAGCTATGATTGCCAGGCTACCGAAAACGAATCCCTTCATTCCTTTCGTGCGCGAGCACATCCCAAAATGATTGGATGCCTTTGTCGAACCAGGAGTTCGAATGGCATCCAATCTAAATAGCCTTCACATCAAACTTGGATTGAGCACCATCGCTATGATGGTTGTTCTGCTTCCTTCGTTCCTGTATCCTGTCCCAGTGCTGGCGGAGGAAAATCCCGTCGCCACACTGCCGGATCTCCCAAGCTTTTCACAATCCTTGTGGAATGGCCAGGCAAATGAGCTGCGCGGCGTCTATGTCCCGCAGGTGCTGGCTATGCCCGTTGTACAGCAACCTGTTGGAAATGCAGGATATGTCTCCACCGCGGAGAATGTCATTACGCAATTCGCGATGGCGGCTGAAGTCGGCAACGTGGGGCTGCTTGCCCACAACACACTTGCCGGCGCGAAATTCTCCGGGCTGATGGGAGGCCAGGAAGTGA
Organism: Chloroflexota bacterium; assembly: GCA_029782225.1. GTDB lineage: Bacteria > Chloroflexota > Anaerolineae > Anaerolineales > Villigracilaceae > JAKOVF01. Next base: position 81,379 of record JAKOVF010000005.1, read on the forward strand.
CCCTCATCTACGGTGACGGTCACATCGAAAGCTTTGTGATCACCCGTATCGTAAAATACCGGGCGCTCAACCCGTACAGTCCATACAGTGAATTCCGCGACCTCGAAACCGGTGTGACGATCACAGCTACAGATTTATTTCAGCAGGTCTATCGCGGCGAACGCCATATCACGTTCCAGACATGCATCGAAGCAGAAGGCAATCCAAGCTGGGGACGGATGTTTGTGATTGCAGAGCCGAAACCGATCATCGTTGCAGATTTTCAGTACTACCTCTCTGACCGCCTAAGATAAGGATGACTGCTTCTTTTCGCCTTGCAGTTCGCCACCGTTAATCCATCGTTCCCCAGACCATAAAATATCGGACGCCCACCATTTTCATGGTGGGCGTCTCTTTACAATTCAATCGGCCAGATCACTTGTCGGTGATCACGCTGACCAACACTGCGCGTACCACACGCCGGGACGTATAGCGCGCTACTCTCTTCGAGAAGTTCTCACATGTCACCAGTGTCAGCCAATCATAGTCTTCATGCTGGAAGACGGTGTCCATTCGGTAAGGCGAGACGAGCATGGTCTCTTCCACTCGATACACATAGGTCCAGCCATCAGCATGGATATAGATCACGTCGCCCGACCTGAGTTCGTTGAGGTAGGCAAATGGCCCAGGGACATTCATCGCATCCAGTACATGGCCGGTCAAAACCGTATTACCTCGCCAGGTGGGATATGCCGAACCCTCAAGATAGCCTGCATTATTTTCGAGCCATGTTAGATCCCAGCCTGTCTGCGTCCGCTTGACGCCAACGATGGGGATATTCACGCTCAGGCTCGGTATATCCAGGCGCAGTCCGGACAAATCTGTATAGGCCAATTTTTCAGGTTGTGCCGGCAATTTGGTGACCACGCCAGGAGCGAAACCAGTGACCGGGATGAGCGATCCGCCCGTAGTCAACCGGTTGTCCCCTCCGCTACCATCTTCGCCGCCATTCCCCCCTGCGCCGCCCTGAATATTGACATTGAAGGAGCGGGTGAAATCGGTGGCGGGCCCGCCATTGCCTACGAGGGCCAGCGTGTTATCCAGCGGATCGACAATGGAGGTAGTACCGCACACAAAGAGACGGTAAGTGCCATTGGAAACCGGCAAACCGCCGTTGATCGTAAAGGTCGCTGTAAATGTAGCCGTGTCATAGGTCACGCCCAGGATGGTGATCTGTGTATCCGCCGGCGTGACTGCACCAGCCTTGCAGCTCACAGTCTGGAAGTCGGGAGTATCGCCCAGGTCGCGCACGAGTATGAAGTTGCTTGCGTTCGTTACATCGTGTGCATCGCTGTCACCAGCAGGGTTATACACATCCTGGTTGAATTTCACGCTCAATTGTGTAAGCTGGATCCCGATCTCTTCAGACTCTGTAAGGGCATTATCTGCATGAGCGGGGATGGTATTCACGAGTAGAACACTCGGCCCACTGGCATCGAAGTATGTCACTGTATTGTCAGTGCTCGAACTGGCAAAGCTGGCGTTGCCGGCAATATCTGTAGCTGCACCGGCCGGGATGGAAACAGTCACTGTGCCATCAATTGTCATACCGCTAACGGCTACATTGTAGGTCGGCCCTGCGCCCGTGACCACCGCGGTCGTGGCGCCTGCCGTGCCTCCAATGACCACATCGGTATCATCAAAGCCATTCACCGTCTCACTGAATACAACAGTGAAGTTGATCGGGGAGGCATTGGTCGGGTCAGCCTGTGCCGCATCCTGGTTGGCTGTGACCGTCGGAGCCGTGCTATCCACGGTTGTGGTCTCATTCACCTGGGGAGCTGAGGCGTACAGGGCATTGCCGGCCTGGTTGTAATGGGTAATGCATGTCCCATTGGAAGAGACGATGGTGATCGTAGCCGTGCCATCGCCATGGTCAACCGTCGTGCAGACTCCGGAAACGCTGATGGAAACAGTCAGACCGGAGCTGGCCGTGGCGGCTACATCGAAGCTATTACCAAACGTTGCAACCGTGGGCGCCGAGGTCGTGACCGTGATGGTCTGCCCATTCGGCAGGGCGAGGACATTCTCCGTTAGCTCAGGCGCCGGGCCAAAGTTCGCATTGCCGGCCTGGTTGTAGTGGACGATGCACGTACCTGTGGGAGCAGTGATGGTGAACGTGTCACCGACATTCGTACAGGCTCCAGTGGCAGTGTAGGTAACCGATAAGCCGGAAGAAGCAACGGCCGCAACAGTAAAGCTGGCGCCGTTGGCCGCGTCGCCCGGAGCGGGGGTCGTGATCGTGATCGTCTGGCTGGCCAAAGTGACCGTCAACGTGGCTGTGCCAATGGAGACATTGTAGTTAGGCAGCATACCGGCGGGGTCATTCAACGTGGCGGTGATGGGATACGTTCCCACTGCCGCGCCTGCCGGAGCGCCGGTGCTGTTATAGGTCACGGTGATGTTATCGCCGTTCTGAATCCCCACAATACTGCCAGTGAACGCGGTGAAGACGGTTCCGAAGATCTTGGTCTTATCGGCTGCCTGGATCACGAGGTCCCGCTGTGTGACGGTCAGCGTGCCGGTGTTGTTGGTTACCGCATAGTTTGCCAGGACACCGGCAGGTGCATTCAATGTAGCAGTGATCGGGTACGTACCGACTATAGCCGTCGCCGGTGAGCCCGTGCTGGCATAGGTTGCGGTGATGGCATCCCCATTCTGAATGCCGGTGATGGTACCGGTAAAGGCCGTGAAAACGTTGCCATAGATCTTGCTGGCATCTGTAGGAGTGACGGTGAGTACGCGCTGTGCCACCGTCAATGTGCCGGTGTTCAGGGTTACAGTGTAGTTGCCCAGCCGACCAGCAGGGTCATTGAGAGTAACGGTAATCGGGTAGGTCCCAATCGCCGCATTGGCAGGTGCGCCAGTGCTGGCATAGACTGGTACGATATTATCTCCACCCTGAATACCGGTGACCGTGCCTGTAAAGGCGGTGAAGACATCACCAAAGACCTTGGATTTGTTATCCGGTGTCACGATCAATGTGCGCGGCGTGACGGTCAGCGTACCAGGGATATATGAGAAGACATAGTTGTTGTCCACACCGCCTGCACAGACGATCGGGAAGGTCCCCACATTGTTGTGTGGAACGGAAACCTGACAACTGGGCAGAGTATCCAGGACAGCCGGTGTGTCGCCACCGATGAAACCGGAATATGTGAAGGTAAAGGCAGGATCCGGATCGCCGTAAGTAATGACCTTATTCTCGGCTGTGACCGTGAGGATGGTCAAACCTACGGAAAGCGTACCCTGATTGAGCGTTACTGTGTAGTTCGTCAGCAGTCCGCCCGGGTCGTTCAATGTAGCCGTGATGGGATAGGTTCCCACCGGCGCGGCAGCCGGAGCACCGGGGCTATCGTACGTAACCGTAATGTTGTCACCGTTTTGAATGCCGGTGACGATGCCGGTGAAGGCTGTAAACGTTGTGCCGAACACCTTGGTCTTATTATCGGGAGTCACTATGAGCGCCCGCTGGGTGACTGTGAGAGTGCCCGTGTTAATGGTGACCGCATAGTTCACCAGGGCACCCGCCGGATCAAGCAGCGTGGCCGTAATCGGATAGGTCCCCACTGTGGCCGTAGCCGGTGCGCCGGTGCTGGCATAGGTCACGCTGATGGGATCGCCATTCTGAACCCCTGTGATGGTGCCGGTGAAGGCGGTAAAGACATCACCGTAGATCTTGGTCTTGTCCGCCGGTGTAACCGTCAGCGCGCGCTGGATGACTGTGAGCGTGCCGGTGTTCAAAGTGACGTTGTAGTTCGCGAGCACGCCCGCGGGCGCGTTCAGGACAGCCGTGATGGGATAGGCGGCAACCGCCGCTGTGGCAGGTGCGCCAGCACTATCATAGGTGGCTGTGATGGCTTCACCGTTCTGGATACCTGTGATCGTACCGGTGAAGGCCGTGAAGACATCGCCATACACCTTGGTCTTATCGGTCGGTGTGACCACCAGGGCACGCGGGTTGATCGTCAGCGTGCCGTTGACATAGGTAAAGGTGTAGGCATCATCGGCGCCGCCGGAGCAGACAATCGGGTAGGTGCCCACATTTGTATGAGGGCCAGCTACCGTACAGGTCGGAGGCGTGTCAATGACCGCAGGCGTGTCGCCGGCTGCAAATCCAAAGTAGGTGAATGTGAAGGCCGGCTCGGGATCGCCATACGTGATGGTCTTGTTTTCCGCCGTCACCGTCAGGCTGGACGAACCGACCGTCAGTGTCCCTTCGTTCAGGATCACATTGTAGTTACCCAATCTGCCGGTGGGGTCATTGAGCGTGGCAACGATGGGGTATGAGCCCACTGCGGCCGATGGCGGAGAACCAGCGCTCGAGTAATTCGCAGTAATGTTGTCGTTGTTCTGGATCCCACTGATCGTGCCTGTGAAGGCGAGGAACCAGGTGCCGTATTCCTTGCTCTTGTCATCCGGGGTGACGATGAGGTCGCGCAATGTGATCGTCAAGGTGCCGGGGGTCAGCGTAAAGTTGTAATTGCCGATGCGGTTGAGAGGATCGTTCAGGGTAATGGCAACGGCATAGGTGCCAACCGGAGCAGTGAGCGCGGTGCCCGGGCTGCTGTAGGTGAATGTGATGCCGTCACCAGGCTGAACGCCAGTGACCGTGCCGGTAAGCGTGACCGGATCGCCGTAGATTTTGGTCAGGTTATCAGCAACGACGGTCAGGTCGCGGCGGGTCACTGTAAGCTTGCCCACGTTCAAAATAACGTTATAGTTTGCCAGGACAGCAGGGTTAGCATTGACCGTGATGGTTATATCGTAGACTCCAACCGCTGCATTAGCAGGCGCACCGAGACTGTCATAAGTAGCGGTGATATTGTCACCGTTCTGGATGCCAACAATCGAACCTGTAAAGTCAGAAGCCAGGAATACATCCCCATAGGTCTTGGTCTGATTATCCGAGGTGATGACCAGGTCCGGCCGGGTCACGGTCATCGTCCCATTGACGTAGGTAATGGCATAATTGTTCAGGCCAGTACCCACTGCGGCGCTTGGCACAATGGGATAAGGTGAACCCGCGACCGTCGCCGTGGCCGACGCGCCGGCGCTGGTGAGGGTTACGCTGGTTACGGTATCGCTGTTAGTCAAGCCGTTGATCGTGAATTCTGTTCCATCGAAGGTAAAGGCCGTTCCGTAGGGATTGGTCTGGTTATTGGCGGTGATCGTCAGCGCCTTCTGCGTGACGGTCAGTGCGGCAGCCGGAGCAGGGTCGATCGTGACAATGTAGTTGCCGAGCTTGCCACCCGGGTCATTCAAAGTAACCGTGATCGGATACGTGCCGACGAGCGCTGCTGCCGGTGCCCCCGCACTGTCGTATACCGGTGTAATGTTATCGCCGGCGCGGAGTCCGGTGAATGTGCCCGTATAAGCCGTAAACACGCTGCCATAGACTTTGCTCTGGCTATCCGGGTCGAAGGTCAGCGCCCGTTGATTGACATCCATCGTGCCATTGTTGTAGACGATAGTGTAGTTGCCCAACCCCACGCCGACCGCATTGCTGGGCACAATCGCATAGGTGCCCACATCCGCCGCAGACGGTGCGCCAGCGCTGGTCAGTGTGACGCTACTCACGCTGTCGCCCGGCTGCAAACCGGCGACGGTGAACTCCGTCCCGAGGAAGGTGAACACGTCGCCGTAAGTCTTGGTCTGGTTGTTGGCCGAGATGGTAATGACGTTATTGCCAACAGTCATCGTCCCATTGACATAGGTGATCGCGTAGTTCGCAAGGCCGGTCCCCACTGCATTGGTCGGCACAATGGGATATGTCCCCACAGGAGCCGTGGTCGGCGCGCCGGCGCTGGTCAGTGTTACGCTTGTTACGGTATCGTTGAAGATCAGGCCGGTGGCGGTGAATTCGTTTCCGGTAAACGTGAACAGCGCTCCATATAATTTGCCCTGGTTATCCGCTGTGATGGTCAGTGCCTTTTGAGCGACCGTTAATGTACCAGCTACATAGTTGAAGGTGTAATGGTCATCCGCCGCGCCCGAGCACGCGATCGGGTACGTACCAAAATTGATATGCGGAGTGGTGGGGACGTCGCAGGTCGGCGGCGTATTGATCACGGCCGCCGTATCGCCCAGCAGGAATCCGCTGTAGGTAAATGTGAAGACCGGGTCGGCATCGCCATAGGTGATCGTCTGATTGTTGGCGGTCACCGTTAGCGTAGCCTGATTTACCACCTGGTTCACTTCGTTGGAGGTGCTGGTGGCGTACGTGTTATCGCCCAGGTACACTGCCGTGATGGGATGCGTCCCAACTACGAGTGCATTGGTTGTGAAGGTCGCCACACCCCCGGTCAAGGTGCCGGTGCCCAGTACGGTGGCGCCATCCAGGAATCTGACGGTGCCGCTGATCGTGCCGGGCGTCCCGGATGTGACGGTCGCGGTGAAGGTGACGTTCTCTCCATAAATGGAAGGATTGTTATCGGAGGTCAGCGCGGTGGTCGTGGCCCGCCGCACGTTCTGGACATAGGGATTCGTTGAATTATTGCTGGCTGCATAATTGTCATTACTATTGACAAAGCGTGCCGAGATGTTGTGTGAGCCAAATGTCAGCGTGCTGATAGTGAAAGTGGCCACGCCATTGACCAGCGTTGTGGATGCACCTATCTGTGTGGAACCGTCCCACAGAGTCACTGAGCCAGGCGGAATACCAAGTCCCGGTGGGGTCGGCGAGACCGTAACCGTGAATGTTACCGTCTGGCCTTCTGAGGAGGGGTTGACATCAGAAGTGATGGCAATTTGCGTAGGGGCTGGCATTATTGTATGGTAGACCGTTTCCGAGTCAGTGGAGAAGTTGTCACCCCCCAGATAAGCAATCGTCAGAGTATGCGGAGTCGGTGCACCAAGCAAAGTTGTCACATTCAAAAAAGTGAGTGGATTGTTATTGATAGTGATGTAACCCACGCCTGAGGCATCCAGAGTAGCCAAAATGTTCTGGCCCGGATTGCCTCCTGTTAATCTCACATCCCCGGTTGGAATGCCCCCGGCCGATGTGACGGTCACAATAAAGGTCATAGGGTGACTGTAGGTAGACTGGCTGGGGTTGAAAGCACTATGAGGTGATGGCTCTACCGTGACGGTGACGCCAGCCTTGCCAGCCGTAACAGTATCCGATACAGACACTGGGTTGTAATCTGCATTTCCAGCCTGTGTTGCAGTCAAGTTACAAGCGAGCGAACTGCTGGTCATGGTGACCACATTTCCTGCGATCGTACATCCACCTGAAACTGTGACCGTAACAGGTAATCCGGAAGATGCCGTTGGGTTTACAGTAAAGGATGTTCCATACTGAGCCGAGCCTGGCGGATTGAAATTGCTGATGGTCTGGGTGTGCTTGACAACCCTCAGCGTGAAGTTTTGAGTGGCATCCGGGTTGACCCCGTTGCTGGCCGTGATGACAAACGGGTAATCAACATAGGGTGTGCCTGCCGGGCCAGATGTGCCGGAGGCCGGCGTTCCGGTCAGGGCACCAGCAGGAGTCAGATTGATGCCGGCCGGCAATGGGCCCGCGGTTGTAAATGTCGAGGGCGGATTGCCGCTGGCAAGGACAGTGAAGTTGCCGGCATTAAGCACCGTAAAAGTGGTGTTATCGGCGCTGATGATCGATGGCGGCCCGTATACGTTCTGCACAAGTGCAGTAGAGGTGCTTCCACCATAATTGGAATCTCCGCTGTAAACAGCCGTGATATTGTGTGAACCAACAGCCAGCGTAGTGGTGCTGAAAGTAGCAACACCGCCCGCCACTGCCACTGCAGGGCTGATCGGAACTGCGCCATCGCGGAAGGTGACTGTGCCGGTTGCTGCAGCGGGCGCAACGGTAGCCGTAAATGTTACGGAATCGCCAAAGTTCGAGGGATTCAAGGAAGATGCAACCGTAGTCGTGGTGGGAGGCAGGGTGTAGGTAACGGTTATCTGGATGTAGTCAACGGATGCGGTTCTATTATTTGCGCTAGTAACCGATAAGGCCACGCCAAAGTTGGCAGCATTGATCTCTGCCGGTGTCCATGTGGTACCCCACAAGTTTGCAGTGCCGCCGTAATTGGCTGCCGCCTCAGCACCAGGCCAATCTGTTCCATTAGCTGCAAGGTTGCTGCCACTAATGACGCCGCCCTTAACTAAACTGACCACACTATCTCTGACATCACTGCCAAGACCAGTGCTACCATAGCGTCCAATCGTCACCTGGATTCCATTAATAGTTGCAGCAGCTGGAATTAGAAAACCGTAATTCGTTGCCTGCAAATATTCGCTGGTTGTGTTATTCACAGCCACTGTTGCATATTGGTTGTTATTGGAAATAACATTCCCAGGGTTTGTCCAGTTGATTGTTCCAGGCCCATTTACATTAGCACCTGTCCCAGCATCACCGGGTCCGCTGGTAGCCGCATATGCAGCCCTTACCGGTAGTGCGGTGAACACAAGCATGACAAGTACAAGAGCCACGAAAGCCTTGTAGGAAAAAGACGATATGGATTTCATAGGACCTCACCTGAACTTGATGATTGGTATTTATGGCGGCGCGAAACAGGACCTGGCTTCTCAAACCCACTTAGGCTATAAAGAAAATCTGAATACCGATAACAATCAATCGCCTGAACATCCAATCCGCCCATTTCTGTTAGGTGGATGTTAGGTGTCATTACAAATTTGTAAGTTCTATTAATGTTACTCTCATTAATTGGATTGTCAATAGGGAGATTTTGTATATTTTTACCCGTGTAATTAATCATATTCTAATAAATTTGGTGAAATTTATCTAGGCCACATGCTTATCGGGTCCAAACGGACAGCTTTGCAGCCGATAGGTCATTTCGGAAGCATGTCCCGCGACATGAGAATCAGGTTCCACCCGATCGCGATGATCTGTTGAAGATATGTAATAGGCATATTAGAGTTCGCGATCATCATTCATCCAGACAGGCAGGGTTGGATATAATGCCAGTGAAATGGCGCAGCATAAAACATCGATTGCGGACAAACTCAAACAGTTCGGCAACCTCAGGGACAACATCACCACGGCAAAGGATCTTCCCGCCCCGAAACCTGTTGACCGTTATGAAATCGATTCGGTGGTGGCTGGAGCATTTTGCCCCACTCCTCTGGGAGATGTATTTGTCGCGGAACAAAGGTATGCGCAGGATTATCGTCACGGCGAAAGCCTGCTCATACCTTTGCCATTTCCTCTGCTCGCGCAGTGGACAGCCGACACGCGCCTGACAGACCTCAACCTTGAAAAATATGCCTTCCTCGACACTGAGACTTCCGGCCTGGCCGGCGGCACAGGGACGTATGCTTTCCTTGTCGGTGTGGGCCGCTTCGTGCAGGGACAATTCCTCCTGCAGCAATTCTTCATGCGTGACCCGGCCGAGGAGCCTGCATTGCTGGAAGGACTGGCGCGTTTCCTTGCTCCATGCGAAGCGCTTATCACCTTCAACGGAAAGGCCTTCGACGCGCCTTTGCTCGTCACGCGTTATTCGTTACATCGTATCCCTCTTCCTTTTAAAGGTTACGCACACCTCGATCTTCTGCCGCTTGCGCGCCGGCTCTGGCGTGATCGGCTCCCTTCGCGCGCTTTGAAGTACCTCGAGGAACATATCCTCGGCCTCACGCGCGCCACAGAGGAAGTGCCTGGCTACGAAATCCCCTGGCTTTATTTTGACTATCTTCGTACCGGTGATGCACGTCCGCTGCACGGCGTCTTTTATCACAACGCCATGGATGTGGTCGCGATGGCGGCACTGCTTGCACACATCAGCGATATGCTGGCGAATCCCTATGATGGCCGCGTTCAGCATGGACTGGATTTCATTGCCCTGGGCAAACTCTTTGAGGAACTGGGTCACTGGGACGAGGCGGCGCGGTTATATGAGCGGGGAGTCGAAACCGGTTTAACGGAAGCAGATTTCGGCGTCGCGGTGAGGCGCTTGTCCATCCTGCAAAAGAAGCGCGGCGATATCGATCAGGCACTGCGCCTATGGCAGGAGGCCGCGGAGCGAGGCCACGTGTATGCTCACATCGAACTGGCGAAATATTACGAACACCAGTTGCGCGATATCAAATCCGCCATCAAATGGACCAGGTCCGCGCGCAAACATATCGAGCGGATGGAAATTCCTGTCTATGAACGCAAGCACTGGCTGTTAGAGATCGAACATCGTCTGGCGCGGCTGGAACGCAAAGCCGGTATATAATGGGGGAAGACAACCGGAGGAGCAAATATGGAAATTACTGTTACGCAGGAACAGGGGCGCGTCCCCGTGGCCGTGATCGGCCTGATGGGCCAGCTGGATGGGCAAAACTTTCATGAGCTGATCGCCAAAGCACGCGGGCTTTATCAGGCGGGGACAAAGGATATTTTGCTTGACTTCAGCAATCTTACGTATATTTCCAGCGCCGGATTGGTCGCTCTGCATACCATCGCTCTGATGCTGCGCGGCGAACAGCTGCCGGACCCCGAGCAGGGCTGGGCTGCCCTCAAATCCATGGACCGGACTCGGGATGTTGGAATCCAGGAGCATATCAAGCTGCTGAACCCGCGGCCGGAGATCACGAGTGTGCTGGAGATGGTCGGGTTTACACAATTCTTTTCGGTATTTTCAGATTTACAGCAGGCAGTCCAATCCTTTTAGAACGACCTTATGAACCCAACAACGATGCAGCTACTTCCTGCATCGTTGTTTCTTATTGTAAGGAGTCCAGATGAAGCGAAATATTGGTAACTATTTCATTGTCGCTCTAGTGCTGCTCAACATCGCGGTCTGGCTGGTGTTCCCGCCCATCAATGATGGACGCCCGAACTTCCTGCGTCAATATGTGGGGGAAGTGATCGGCGCAAATAATATTATCCTGATGGCCTGTTCCCTTTTTCTCTCCACGCGTCCGAAGTGGGCTGAACCCTTTTTCGGGGGCCTGGACAAAATGTACCTCACTCATCGCCATACAGGGACAGCCGCCTTCCTGTTAATCTTTGCTCACGTGCTGACGGTCCCGATCCGGACCACGGGATGGCTGCTCGGCAATTATCTGGCAGTGATCGCATTTACGGGCATTGTCACGATCGTGTTGATCACGCTCGCACCGCGCATTCCTTTTCTCAATCGAATCGGCGGACGCGATTACAACGACTGGAAGAAGCTCAAACGGTTCATTGGCATTTTCTTCATTATCGCCTTCATCCACTCATTGAACGTCCAGGGACTCAGCGCCCTCGTCGCCATCACGTGGGTCATGGTCTTTTTTATCATTGGTACGGCATCATACCTTTACACAGAAGTCTTCAGCGGTCTTTTCAAGAAGTCCTTGCCGTATACAGTGGAGGCAGTGAAGCATCCGAACTTATCCAGCACAGAAGTCACATTGCGCCCGAAGAAAAGCTCCATGAAAAGGCATCGCGCCGGACAGTTCCTGTTCATCCGTTTTCCGCGTGACAAAGCCCTGAACGAATCTCATCCATTCACGATCTCCAGCGCGCCCTGCGAGGATGTGCTTCGCCTCACGATCAAGGCCAGCGGCAATTTCACGCGCGAGCTGTTTGAAAAGTTACAGGCGGGTACGGATGCGGTCATCGAAGGGCCGTATGGGATGTTCAACTACAAGAGCGGTGCCCGGGAACAGATCTGGATCGCCGGCGGCATCGGCCTGACGCCGTTTCTGTCATTTGTGCGTGACCTGCAGGAAGTGGAGCTGAAGCACGATGTGAATCTTTTCTACACAGTTCGACATCCTGAAGAGGCTATTTTTGTGGAGGAACTCCAGGCTGCAGGACTGAGATATCCGCGTCTGAAGGTTCATGTCCGTTATTCAGCAAAGGAAGGTTCGCTGACCGTAGAAGATATCCTCCAGAAGGCCGGCGGAGATGTACGCCGGCAGGATATCTATCTATGCGGCCCATTGGCCATGATCCAGGCCTTTGAGAAGAAGTTCTTGGAACTGGGGGTGCCAAAAGACATGCTTCACTATGAGGAGTTCAACTTCCGATAAAAAATTCGCCCTCGCTGCATTTTCAGTGAGGGCGTCCTTATCCCGCTTCGACCCGGTTTCTCCCCTGACGTTTGGCCTTATACATCGCTTCGTCCGCTCGATGCAATAAATCATCAAAAGAATTGTCGGAAGGCTCGACCTCGACTACTCCAATACTGACCGTGGAGTGAACAGCCTTCGAATCGACCGTCAACGGAGCGAACTCCCACATCTGCTGGATCCGTTCTGCGACGAACCTGGCATTCTTCAGTGATGTATTGGGTAACAGCAGTGCAAACTCTTCTCCTCCCAGCCTGCCAAAGATATCCTGTGCGCGTTTCTGTTCAAGCGCCACTGCAGCAAAACGCTGCAGCACCAGGTCGCCAATCTGGTGACCATAAGTATCGTTGACTCTCTTGAAATGATCGAGGTCCAGCATCAACAGGGATAACGGCAACTGGTAGCGCCTGGTGCGCAGGAATTCCTTCTCAGCCATTTCCATGAAATAAAGGCGGGTCATGCATTTCGTGAGGCCGTCAATGTTGATCAGATAATTCGCCATCTCATGCGCATCTTTTTGGTCAAGATAAGCCTTGAATGTTTTGCGCCGATAGGACTGGAGCAGAAGGCTGGACGGTAATCCCAGAAGATGGACAAGGACCTGCCAGTAGATGGCCGTTGGGAGAGCAGCGGGGGAGGTTGGCACTTTGTAGAAACTGTCCACTGCGATCATACCCAGCGAGAAACCCACTGTGAGCACAAGATTATCTTCGAACTTCAGCGGTGAAAGCAGATAGACGGCAAACGGGAAAAGAATATCGAAAGGCGTAGTAAGATGATCTGGCGAACGCGTGAGATTGAGTATGACCAGGAAGACCGCGGTGATCAGAGACCAGATAAAGACAATTCGATCAAAGGTGGCCACATCGCGGGTCCGCCTCAGGATCAGCACAACCGCCACGGTGAACACGCCATACGCGCCTCGAAACCAAATCATCCACCGGAACAGGTTCGCATTCTTCTCAAATAGTGCGTAATCAACGATAGCCATGATAATCATGGCAAGGGCAACAACGATCGCAGTGAGGATGCTCTGCGCCTTATCTAAACTCAGATGCTCCCGGCGATACTCATCCTCTGAGTCCCCCAGATGCAATATGAGTGTGTTGAACAGTGTTCGGAATGCTCCCATGCTCTACTCAATTTAATCATACAACATACGAGAGGGTTTTCAACCACTAATTCTGAAAAGCGGCGTAGACATTTGTCCTATTGGACTCGACAATTCCCATCAATGTACTCGTCTCGCGGGCACAAAGAGCACTTCCGCGAAAGCTGATTCTATCTATCAACAAGATGCATTTGTAACTGGATGCTTCTTCCGTTATATTCATCGCACGTGAAAAGGGGATTGGAGATCAAGCGTTGTATCAGGGCTTGTCTGGAAAAGTCACTTGGTCTTCAGCAGCTTGATAATAGGGTTTTTCTTGACAATTCAGATAAATTCTCTATAATTGAAAATGAAAACGATTTTCGATATCAGGAACATCAATATGGCTGAACATCCCTGGATGAACCAATTGAACGAACAAGGCTATCGTGTCACGGGCGCGCGGCGCGCGGTAGTCAAGACCATGGCGCAAAGCACTCATGCCATCACCCCCATCGAGGTCTACGATACGGCGCGGCAAACCCATCCCGCGCTGGGATTGGTCACGGTTTATCGCACACTTGAGGCGCTCGAAGAACAAGGGCTGATCCAGCGCGTCCATCGGCCTGAGGGATGCCAGGCCTTCATCACTGCCCCGGCTGGTCACAAGCATCTTTTGCTCTGCAGGAAATGCGGACAGGCTGCAGCATTCGAAGGCGATGATCTTGAGAGTCTGATCCAGTCTATTGCGCGTCGGACAGGATTTCAAATCACAGAGCACTGGTTGCAGCTTTTTGGACTCTGCCCGAAATGCCGATCATGAAGCGGTTGATTCTTCTTTTCCTGATCCTCGCGACTGCCTGCACTCCTCCCGCTTCTAGCGCGGACGGTACGTCTGGTCCCGTTATTTTGGCATCCACTACCTTTTTAGCAGACATCGCACAGCATGTGGCCGGTGATCGCTTACAGGTCCAATCACTATTGCCGGTTGGAATTGACCCACATTCCTATCAAGCCACTCCCGCGGACGTCACGAGGATCGCGAAGAGCACCGTGTTGATCGTTAACGGTCTGGGATACGAACAGTTTATGCAAACCCTGCTGGAGAATGCCGGCGGGCAGAGATTGGTCATCGAGGCCTCAGCAGGCCTCAGTCCCAGAAAAGACGCGGGGCTTGAGCATGGCGTTGATCCGCATATGTGGCTTGATCCAAATCTGGTTGTCACCTACGTCGAAAACATCCGCGATGGACTGAGCAAAGCTGATCCAGATGGTGCGCAGATCTACAAAAGCAATGCGGAGAGATATATCGCTCAAATGAAGGACCTGGATGGATGGATCGTCGAGCAGGTGAATACCATTCCTGCCGAACGGCGTTTGCTGGTCACCAATCACGAGGCGCTTGGATATTTTGCAGACCGCTACGGTTTCACTGTGATCGGGACTGTCATCCCCGGTATGAGCACCGACGCCGCGCCATCGGCGAAAGATGTGGTCGGGTTGATCGAGCAGGTCAAATCTCTGGGTGCACCCGCGATCTTTTTAGGCGAAGTGGAAAACCCGGCGCTCGCGCAACAAATCGCAGATGAAACTGGCGTGAAAGTAGTCAATGACCTTTATCTCGAATCGCTCACGGATGGCCCTCCCGCTCCGACGTATATTGAAATGATGAAGTACGATGTAACACAGATTGTAGAAGCGCTGAAGTAACCATCACCCTGGCCCTCTCCCACTTTGGGAGAGGGGAAAGAGTCGAATGTATCCTCACTCAGATCACCAAAGAGATAAACCTATCCTCGATGTGCAAAATGTGTTCGTCCGCTACAACGGAAGTTTTGCGCTGGAGAATATTACCTTCCACCTGCACGTTGGTGAACGCGTGGCCGTGGTTGGACCGAACGGGGCGGGCAAGAGCACATTGTTCAAAGTGGTGGCCGGTGTGCTGACGCCCAGTCAGGGTGAAGTGACCGTGTCCGGCTCGCGGCCGGTGCGGCACAGTTGCATCGCGTATATCCCACAGCGCAGCCAAGTGGATTGGAATTTCCCGGTCAGCGTGGCGGATGTAGTGATGATGGGACGCAGCGCGAAGTTGGGTCCGCTGGGCTGGCCGAAGAAACACGATTGGGATTTCGTCAAACACGCACTGGAGACGGTGGAATTAGCCGACTATTCAAACCGACAAATCAGCCACCTTTCGGGCGGACAGCAGCAGCGCATGTTTATAGCACGGGCGCTGGCACAGGAAGCTGAATTAATGTTGATGGACGAGCCATTGACCGGGCTCGACACGCCGTCCCAGGAGAGTTTGCTCGATCTGCTGGATCAACTGCGAGCAGAGAAAGTGACCGTGATGGTGGCAACACATGACCTCGAGCAGGCTGCACGTCACTTTGACCGCCTCATGCTGCTAAATCATCACTTGATCGCCTTCGAGAAACCATCAGATGTAATGAAGACCGAGATCCTTTTACAGGCCTACGGCGCAAGATTACATCCAGTACAAGGGCAGGAGGGGCTGCTTACAATTGATGATAGCTGCTGTGATGAAGGGGAAGACAGCCATGTCCATTGATTGGTTATTTGCGCCTCTTCAATACGAGTTTATGCTACGCGGCTTAATCGCTGCAATTTTGGTCGGCATCGTCTGCGCCATTGTTGGAACATATGTCGTCTTGCGCGGCATGGCCTTCTTCGGCGATGCACTGGCTCATACCATCCTGCCTGGCATCGCGCTGGGATACATTATCAGCGGAGGCGCACGGGACACGCTCTTCTGGTGGGCGCTGGGAACAGCTGTCGTTGCAGCACTCGGGATTGGAGCAATCAGCAAACGGGCCGAGGTCAAGGAAGATACGGCGATCGGGATCATCTTTGCCGGGATGTTCGCACTCGGCATTGCGCTCATCTCCACGGTCCGCAGTTACGCAGTGGATCTGAGTCACTTTTTGTTCGGCGATGTGCTCGGAGTCTCCGCTCAAAGCCTGTGGCTGATCATCATTTTTGGGGGAGTCGTTTTGCTGTTGATCGGTGCGTTCTACAAGGAATTCATGACGCTTTCGTTTGACCCGATCCTTGCAGTGACACTTAGGCTTCCAGTTGGGCTGCTAAACAATCTTCTGCTTGGTCTGATCGCGGTGACGGTGGCCGTCTCTCTTCAAACTGTGGGCGTGGCTCTGATGGTCGCCATGCTGGTGACGCCGGCTGCCACAGCTTATCTACTGACGAACCGCCTTCCAAAAATGATGGCTCTGGCAGCTCTCTTTGCAGCACTCTCCGGAGTGATCGGCCTGTATCTATCCTTTTATCTGAGCATTGCATCGGGCGCGGCCATAGTACTAACGGCTACCCTGTTTTTCCTGCTCGCATTCTTGTGGAAGAGGATGAAATCTTTATAATTGCGTTATTGTCAATACCATTAGTCAGAGAGGAGAACAGGAATGCCCATTATTGAAGCATCTGTCAATGTCAGTAAACCGGTTGAGAAAGTATTCGAATATATTACCAATTTCGAGAATCAGAAGAAACTCAACAATATGCTCACGGACATCATCGTCAGCGGACCGGTCGCCGTGGGAACAAAAGTCAAATATAAAGGGACGGTCATGGGCCGTGCCTTCGAAACCGAGAATCAGATCGTGGCGCTCGAACCGAACAAGAAGCTGGGCATCAAGACCAAGGCCGCTCCGCCCGCTTCGGATGTCACCAACACTTACCTGCTTGAACAAGCCGGCGCCGGGACAAAGCTCATCGCACAGATGGACACGGTCATTACCGGTGGTTTCCCGGGCGTCGAGGAAATGGTCAAGAACCAGTTGATTGGCACGCTTAACCAGACTCTGGCCGCTATGAAACAGGCCATCGAAGCGTAATTTCCTTTTTTATTGGAACAAATCCTCCTGCAAAAACATCTTTGCAGGAGGATTTTTATTTTTGGAGACAAGATGACAGTCACTTTTGCCCACTCGGCGTCACCTCGGGGTGCTTCGCAAAAGTGACTGTCACCTGTAAGGATGTCATTTCGGTTAAAATACAACCCATGCAAAAACCCTCACATTCCCGCCTCCTGCGAATTACCAATTATTTATTCATTTTTCTCCTCGCATCCTGTTCTTTCATTCCTTCTCCAACTCAAGCCCCAACCGCTACTGCTTCATCTGTTCCCCCAACCTCGACGACAACACCGGTCATCATCCCAACACTGACGCCATCGCCCACGCGTGCACCAACACAGGCACGCGCCAGCTATCAACTCAACACTACCATTAACTATGACGCGCACACCGTGACTGTAGATGAGGTCATCCTCTATCCGAATCATACCGGCCAGCAATTGAATTCGCTCGTGATAGCCCTTGTCCCAAATCTCTGGGATGGCTGCTTTAGCATGTCAGGTTTGTGGGTGAATGAGTCGCCGCTCTCAACTTACACAGTGGACGGTCAGCGCATGGACATTACTCTTCCGGCGATGTTCATGCCTGAGACCATAATGAAGATCGAGATCCAGTACACGCTCAATCTCCCTTTTGCTGAGCAGGAAGACCCCAACGTTTCGCGCCCGCGCATCTTTGGCTACACCCTGCGCCAGATGAATCTCACCAACTGGTATCCATTCGTGGTCCCATTCATCAACGGTCAATGGGTGTTGCATGAACCGTGGTTCTACGGCGAGCATCTTGTGTATGACTCTGCGGATTATGAGGTCAATCTCAAATTTGCTGATACCACATCCATTCCTGTAGTGGCCGCGAGTGGATTCCCCGAACCGAAGGGAGATTTCACAAGTTACACGATCACAAACGCCCGCGCCTTTGCGCTTTCCGCCAGCCGCGATTTTCATGTTTCCACGACCCAGGCCGGCGACGTTACGGTTACAAGCTATTATTTCGACTTCAGTGAAAGCGCCGCTGAGGCAGCGCTCAAAGCTAGCACGGAGGCTTTGCAGGTTTTCGGTCAGCGCTATGGGCCTTACACTCACAAGACGCTTTCGCTTGTCATGGGCGATTTCAACGATGGCATGGAGTTCTCCGCTTTCTTCTATCTCAGCCGCGATTTTTATAGTCTGTACGATGGCACACGCGCGAACTATCTCACGTTTGTCGCCGCGCATGAGACCTCGCATCAATGGTGGTTCGAGCAGGTCGGAAACGATCAGGCCGCGCAGCCCTGGCTCGACGAAGCGCTCGCCACCTATTCGGAGCGCATCTTTTATGAAAACCTGCAGCCTGACCTCGTCTCATGGTGGTGGTCGTATCGTATTGATTTCTATAACCCACAGGGATTCGTGGACATACCAATCTACGATGGCCAGGGCTTTCGCCCCTACACCAATGCTGTCTACTTCGAGGGCGCGCATTTCCTGGAAGAACTGCGCGCTCGTATCGGCGATGAGGCCTTTTTCGGCTTCCTTCAGGATTACCTGGCGCAGGGACGCGATAAGATCGTCAATGCCAACGATTTCTTCCGCATCCTGAGCACGCATACACAGACAGATTATTCAGACATTGTCCGTAAGTATTTCCAAAACGTTTACTAATGCTTCGACGCTCCCTTCTCGGCCTCTTCATTCTACTCCTCGCAGCCTGCGCGCCCGCACCGGCCGCAGTCGCTTTCCCAACCTTCATCCTGGTGACACAGGACCCCAACTCATCTCCCACGCCGACACCTTTCCAGCCATCCTTCGAGAACGCAACGCCCCTGCCAACGTTCACTCCCGCACCCCCTCCAACCGACACCCCTGAGCCAACTTTTACCCCGCTTCCCATCCCGGCGACAGTTGTTCCCCCTACAGCCGACACATCCACGCCGGTCACTTCCTCACGGACAAATTACATCCTGTATGCCACGATCAACTTTGACCAGCGCACCGTCAACGTGGACGAGACCATTCGCTATTACAACAGCACTGGCACAACTTTGAATGACGTTGTGCTGTCTGTTCAGCCAAACCGCTACAGCAATTGCTTCCTGTTGAATTCGGTCGCACAAGATAACACTGCATTGACCGCTTACACAGTCAACGATCAGCGGATGACAATCACTCTGCCCAGTCCACTTCAACCGAATACAGCCACCACATTCGCGATCAACTTTGATTTGTTTCTACCGGTCAAGCGCTCCACAGGTTTATTCGGCTATGACTTCAACCAGATCAATCTGGTGGACTGGTACCCATTCATCGTACCATACAGCAATGGCTGGGTGCTGCATGATCCCATGCCCTTCGGCGAACACCTGGTGTATGACTCCTCGGATATCGAAGTCAATGTCAAAGCAGACCCATCCATCGTCATCGCCGCGAGTGCGCCCTCAGAAGCCAATGGCGAATGGACACGTTATCGCATCTACGGTGCGCGCGCGTTTGCACTGTCAGCCAGCGCTGATTTCCTTATGTCGGAATCAGCGGTCGGCTCGGTGGTGATCCGTTCTTATTATTTCGCAGGCTACCAGGGCGCAGGGGAAGGAATGCTACAGGCCGCGGTCCAGGCCGTGGCGTTGTTTGACGTCAAATTTGCGCCTTATCCCTATCAAAGTCTTGCAATCGTCCAGACGGATATCCATGACGGACAGGAGGAAGATGGGCTTGTCTTTCTCGCGACAGATTTTTATGGTCAATATGGCGGCTCTGCAAAGAGCAACCTGGTGACCATTGGCGTCCATGAGATCGCGCATCAATGGTGGTATGGACTGGTGGGTAACGATCAGGCGATTGAGCCCTGGCTGGACGAAGCCATGGCGATCTACAGCGAGCGCATCTTCTACGAATGGAATTACCCCAACTACGGCGATTGGTGGTGGCAGTTCCGCGTTGATTACTTTGGTCCAAGCGGCTACGTGGATACACAAATCTATGACGGCGGGACGTTCCGAGCTTATACCAACGCTGTCTATTTAAATGGCGCGCATTTTCTTGAAGCGTTACGCGTCCGTATGGGCGACGACAATTTTTACAGCTTCCTGAAGGACTATGCTGCCCGTTACAGTCGCAGCCGCGCAACAGGTTACGATTTCTTTGCAGTGGTTCGCGAGCACACGGACGCGGATATCAGTGATCTGATCAGCATGTATTTTCAAGGCAGTTATTAACCGGATTCCTAACCATAGAGAGCACCGAGTTCACAGAGTTTTTAAAGGGTTCTTCTCCATGCACTCCGTGGTAAATCAATTGTTTGAGTAAAAACTCTGTTACAATTCGGCCTCGAATTTTCCCGTTGAGGTCCCATTGTGAAATTGGAAGAAGATTTTATCGAAACCAACGGCATTCGTTTGCACGTTGTCGAGGCGGGACCGAAGTCAGGCCCGCCTATTATTTTGCTTCACGGCTTTCCTGAGTTCTACTATGGCTGGAGAAAGCAAATCCCTGCTCTGGCTGAAGCAGGCTTCCGCGTGATCGCGCCTGATCAACGTGGATACAATCTTTCGGATAAACCCAAAGGCATAAGATCGTATCAACTCACTGAATTAACCAGCGACATTCTGGGCTTGATCGACGCGCTGGACTATGAAAAGGTCAACCTGGTAGGCCATGATTGGGGCGCGGTAGTGGCCTGGGCCATCAGCATACAAAATCCCAATCGTCTTCACCGACTCGGTATCATCAATGTCCCCCATCCGGTAGTCTTTAGAAAATTCCTGCAACGTGACCTCGAGCAATTGCGCCGATCCTGGTATGCAATGATGTTTCAACTGCCCTGGCTCCCCGAAGCTGGGATGCGGGCAAATGATTGGCGCGGGGCAGAGCGTGCCCTGCGCGGCAGCGGCAAAATTCACACGTTTGCGAAGGAAGATATTGCAGAATACAAGAAGGCCTGGTCACAGCCAGACGCGATCACTTCCATGATCAACTGGTATCGCGCCGCGTTCTGGTATCCACCACATTTTTCAGACGATATGCGTGTGAAGATCCCGACCCTGATGTTATGGGGCACGAAAGACGTGGCTCTCACACATCGCATGGCGCGTCCCAGCATAGATTACTGTGATGATGGAAAACTCATCTTCTTCCCCGAAGCCACTCACTGGGTGCAGCATGAAGAGGCGGAAGAGGTCAATCGGAATCTGCTGGAATTCATCGTTTCGTAAAAAAGCAATCGAGCGGCACTTGCACCGCTCGATTTTCATAAAAGTTACTTCGCTTAGGCTACAGAAGCATCCACATCGATATCGACCTCTACAGGTTGTCCCTCATCCACATACTCACACCAAGACTCATACTGTGACAACTTTCCACGAATCGCCTCGTGATAGACCTTTTGGATCTGCCGCGTCACAGGTCCCGTTTTCCCGTCACCAATGGTGCGGAAGTCAATTTCGCTCAGGCCAATACACTCTGCTGCGGTGCCACACACGAAGACTTCATCGGCAATGTAAAGCTGGTCACGGGAGATGGGCTGCTCCAAAATGCGATAGCCCAGATCTTTTGCAATCGTATGAATTGAATGACGCGTCACGCCTTCCAACACGGACGCAGTGGACGGAGTCACGATCTTGCCATGCCGTACCATGAAAAGATTCTCGCCTGTGCATTCAGCCACATATCCCTGCGGGTCAAGCAGAATGGCTTCCTGGAAGCCCAGCCGCTCCGATTCAGTCTTCGCAAGGAAGGAGTTGGCATAATTGCCAGAGATCTTCGCCTTGGTCATCATCACATTTGGATGATGGCGAGTGAACGATGAGATGTTGGCGCGAATGCCTTTCGCCAGCGCTTCTTCGCCCAGATAGTTGTTCCACTCCCACACCGCAATCGCGAGCGATGCTTTGCCGTTATCCACGTTCAAGTTCCAGCCACCGCCATCAAGATAAATGACGGGACGAATATAACAATCCTTGAACTCATTGACCTTCACCGTCTGCTTGACCGCCGCTACAACGTCCTCTGTTTTCCACGGGAGTTCGCGAAAGCCAAAGACGCGCGCTGAATCAAGAATGCGTTCGGCATGGTCAGTCAGGCGAAAGACCGCCGGCCCTTTCGGCGTGTCATAGGCGCGAATGCCCTCGAACACCGCCGCGCCGTAATGCAACGCAGGCGTTAGAAAATGCAGCGTCGCTTTTTCGAACGGCACCATTTCGCCGTTCATCCAGATGAATTTCGATTGCATGCTCATGTGATTTCTCCTTTCGGTCTCGGGCGACAGTTGTGTCGCCCCTACAAAACCTTGATGATTTCATCCGCCATCTGGCGGGTCCTTAACTTGCCTCCGATGTCCACTGTGCGACAGCCATCGGTGATGACAAAGTCCACGGCTTTTTCGATTGCCGCGGCTTCAGCCTCCAAATTGAACGAGTGACGCAGCATCATGGCAGACGAAAGAATCGTACCAATCGGATTTGCGATTCCCTTCCCTGCAATATCCGGTGCGGACCCATGAATCGGTTCATAGAGGCCGACAGTTGACTCCGATAAACTGGCAGACGGCAGCATCCCCATCGACCCCGCCAACACGGACGCCTCATCTGTGAGAATGTCGCCGAACATATTCTCGGTGACAATCACATCAAATGAAGCGGGAGCCGTGATCAGTCGCATCGACGCGGTATCTACCAAAACATGCTCAAGCTCAACATCCGGATTCTCTTTTCCAGCTTGAGTCGCGATCTGCCGCCATAACCGTGAGGATTCCAAAACATTGGCCTTATCCACCGAACTCACTTTTTTCTTTCGTCCCTTCGCCAGCCTGAAAGCGAGTTCCATCACGCGTTTCACTTCGTAATCGTAGTATTCGAGCGTATCTACAGCACGCTCACGGCCATCCTTGATGTCACGTCCCTTCGGCCAGCCAAAGTAGAGGCCGCCTGTGAGTTCGCGCACAACCATGATGTCCACGCCTTTGAGCTTCTCCGGTTTCAGCGGCGACGAATCGATCAGCGCAGGATGTACCTTCACAGGACGCAGGTTTGCGAACACGCCCAGTCCTTTGCGGAGTGCAAGCAGGCCGCGCTCGGGTCTATCTTCTGCAGAGGGGTCATCCCATTTCGGCCCACCGACCGCGCCGAGCAGGACCGCGTCCGCGGCCTTACAATCGGCGAGAGTCTCATCAGTGAGCGAGGAACCGCATTTGTCAATCGAGCAGCCGCCGATGAGACCCTCACTGAAATTGAAGGTATGGCTATATCTGTTCGCGATGCTCTCCAGCACGCGCACAGCTTCAGCCACGACTTCAGGGCCGATGCCATCGCCTGGGAGGAGGGTGATGTTGAAGTTCAAGATACGTCTCCAGTTTGTGAATTGGTAGATTGGTAAATCGGTAAATTGGTTTTGAATTTACCGAGTCCCAATTTACCAAGACCCAATTAATGCGCCACCATCAATCCATATTCCATGGAATCAGCCAGGGCACGCCAACTGGCTTCGATGATATTAGTGCTCGCGCCAACCGTGCTCCAACGGCTGGTACTGTTACGCGTGTCAATCAGAACGCGCGTGATGGCTTCAGTGCCGTGGTCCGAGTCCAGAATGCGGACTTTGTAATCAGACAGATGAAAATTTGCGAGTTGGGGATAATACAAAACAAGTGCTTTTCTCAGAGCATTGTCCAGCGCGTTGACGGGACCATTACCTTCGGCAGCAGTATGCAATTGCTGGCCCTGTACTAGCACCTTGACCATCGCCTCTGCAAAGATGCCGCGTCCCTTGCGATGCTCCACATTGACGAAAAAGTCCACGAGTTCAAAAGGCGGTTTGTAGCCATACTCCTGTCGCTTCAACATCATCGCAACCGAGGCTTCTGCTGCTTCAAATGAGAAGCCGCGCGCTTCCAATTCTTTGACTTCATTGAGAACTGGTAAGACTTCTTCACCTTCTACTTCCACGCCATGCTCTTCGGCTTTGCTAAGCAGATTGCCACGACCTGAAAGATCCGAAACAACGACACGCATTTTGTTACCGATGAGTTCAGGCGCAACGTGTTGATAGGATTTTTCACTTCGTCTCATCGCTGCCACATGGACTCCGCCTTTGTGTGCGAAGGCGGACTTCCCAACAAACGGCAAATGCTCATCCGGTGTGATGTTGGCAACTTCCGCGACAAAACGGGATAGCTCATAAAGACAATCGAGTTTTCCTTCCGGCAGGCATTGATAGCCCATCTTGAGTTCAAGGTCTGCCATGATAGAAATTAGATTGGCATTGCCACAGCGTTCGCCGACTCCGTTGATCGTGCCCTGTACCTGGATTGCACCTTCGCGGACAGCAGTCAGGGAATTGACCACAGCGCACTCGGAGTCATTGTGAGTGTGGATTCCGAAAGGATGAATGAGGGCAGGCTTGAGGTCCGCGATGATGCGCTGCAATTCCCAGGGGAGAGTCCCACCGTTGGTATCGCACAAAACGACAGTCTCCGCGCCGCCGCGAATCGCAGCTTTCAATGTTTCCAGTGCATAGGATGAGTCCGCTTTGTAGCCGTCGAAGAAATGTTCGGCGTCGTAGATCACTCGCTTGCCGTTGGTTCTGAGATACGTGACCGACTGTTCGATGATACGGAGGTTGTCGTCGAATGTAGTGAGAAGTACATCGGTAACATGCAGCGTCCACGTCTTGCCAAAGATGGTGCAGACGGGTGTCTGCGAGTCGAGCAGAGCTTTGATGTTGGAATCGTCCTCCGGTCCGCTTTTGACGCGGCAGGTGGAACCAAACGCGGCGATGAGTGCATGCTTCCATTGCATGTCGCGGGCGCGCTCAAAGAATTCAACATCCTTCGGATTCGAGCCAGGCCAGCCGCCTTCGATGAAGGCAACGCCCAGGTCATCGAGCTTTTGTGCGATGCGAATCTTGTCGTTGCCCGAAAGCGTAAAGCCTTCGGATTGCGTCCCGTCGCGGAGGGTGGTATCGTAGATTTGAATAAAGGTCATAATGACTTCCGAGGACCACAGACGGCAGACCACTGACGACGTTTGTGGTCCGTTGCCCATGGTCAGTGGTCTATGGGTGGCTCCGCTCGAATGCGCTAATCTGCTCGTCAAACCCCATGATGTAACCTAATTCGTCTACACCGTTGAGGAGGCAGGTCTTATTGAACGGGTCGATTGGGAACGTGACAGAACCATTCGGAAACGAAAGAGTCTGTGAGGCAAGGTCAACAGTGAATTTAGCAGAAGGGACCTCTTCGATGAGGTCGAGCAGCATTTTGTGAGTCGCTCCATCCACAATGATCGGGATGAGACCGTTCTTGAGTGAATTATTGCGAAAGATATCCGCAAAGGATGTGGAGATGACTGCGCGGAATCCGTAGCTGGTAAGCGCCCATGGCGCATGTTCACGGCTCGAACCACATCCGAAGTTGTCTCCGGCTAATAGAATCTGCGCGCCCTTTGAGTTGGGCTGATTAAGGATGAAGTCCCCTTTATCAGAGCCATCGTCGTTGTAGCGCCAGTTGAAGAAAAGCGCATCGGCGAGACCGTTTTTGTCGGTCACCTTGAGGAACTTTGCAGGGATGATCTGGTCGGTGTCAATGTCATTCACTGGAAGAGGCATGACACGGGAGGCGAGGGTTGTGAATTGAGCCATAGGTTGGTTGCAGGTTTAATATTGAAGGTTGAAAACGATATTCGATTATCGAATATCGAGTATCTTTCGTGGATCGGATACTTTCCCAGATAATGCAGTTGCCGCCGCAGTGAGCGGACTCGCCAAAAACGTCCGCCCGCTTTTGCCCTGGCGACCTTCAAAGTTACGGTTGCTGGTGGAAACGGCATATTGACCGGGTTGGAGTTGGTCACCATTCATCGCAATGCACATTGAACAACCAGCCTCCCGCCATTCGGCTCCTGCCTCTTTGAAAACCTCATCAAGACCTTCCTGCTCAGCCTGCTTCTTCACATCCTGCGAGCCAGGGACAACCATGACGCGCGTGCCGTCGGCCACTTTGCGTCCCTTGAGCATGGAGGCGGCCAGGCGCAGGTCGGAGATGCGCGAATTGGTGCAGCTGCCGATGAAGACCACATCCACTTTTTGGCCGAGCAGGGACTGACCGGGCTGTAGCCCCATGTAGGTCATGGCTTTTTCAAAGGTGGCTTTCTGTGAGGCATCACTAAAGGATTCCGCAGTGGGAATTCGCTCGGTGATCTTCATGCCCATGCCGGGATTGGTGCCGTAGGTGATCATCGGCGCCAAATCAGAGGCGTTGAGCGTGATGGATTTGTCGTAGACTGCACCTTCATCGCTGGGCAGGGACTTCCACTTTGCAACGGCCTTGTCCCAGTCTGCGCCTTTGGGAGTGAACTCGCGTCCATGCAGGTATTCGAACGTTGTGTCATCGGGAGCGATCATGCCGGCGCGTGCGCCGCCTTCGATGGACATGTTGCAGATGGTCATGCGCTCCTCCATCGTCAGGCCGCGGATGGCTTCGCCTGTGTACTCGAAGACGTGACCTGTGCCACTGCCGATGCCGATCCTAGCGATGAGTGCAAGAATGATATCTTTCGCGGAAACACCCTTGGCAAGCATCCCATCCACGCGGACTTCGCAGGTCTTCGGCTTCTTTTGCAGGAGGCATTGCGTGGCAAGGACGTGTTCCACTTCGGATGTGCCGATGCCAAAGGCCAGTGCCCCGAACGCGCCGTGTGTGGCGGTATGGCTGTCGCCGCAGACGATAGTCATGCCGGGCTGGGTACGTCCCAGTTCGGGGCCGATCACATGGACAATACCGCGATGCGGGCTGTCCATGCCGTGAAGAGTAATTCCGAATTCGGCGGCGTTGGTTTCCATCTGCTTGATCTGCGCAGCGGCCATCGCGTCTGCAATCGGCACACCAATGGGAGTTGTCGGGATGGAATGATCCATCGTGGCCAGAGTCTTATCCGGGCGGCGGACTTTCAATCCGCGCTGACGCAGACCCGTGAAGGCTTGCGGCGAGGTGACTTCATGCACGAGGTGCAGGTCAATATAGAGGATGGCCGGGGAATCGGGTTGCTCGGCCACAACGTGCGAGTCCCAGATTTTATCGAAGAGGGTTTTGGGCATATTGGAGAGAGTAGCTAATTCGATATTCGAGATTAGTCGCCGTCGAGGCTAGCGAGGTTCATCTTCAGTTGAAGCACCATCTACCATAATGGAATCGGCACGCGGGTCGGAAAAGAATCCGCTTGTATCCCAGCCGGCAGGGATGGTTTGGGGCTGTGGAAACGGGTCATAAGCTGAGGTTTGGACAGTGTCGCGATCTTCATCTTGAGGGGTCATGGTGTTCTCCTTTTCATCCATACTCCGTTGGTTGAGTAGGCGGTGTTCGTCCGCTGTATCGAAACCAACAGGCAGCGAGTGAACTCGTCCTATAGAAATTTTCCGGTTTGCTGGTGGTCTCGATACACCCCGCGACGCTTCGACTACGCTCAGCGGGGCGGGGCTACTCGACCACCGAGGTTATCCCAGCATCACGCCAAAGTCATTGGTAGCGGGTTGCAGGCCTTCGGTCTGGGCGATGATGAGTTTGTTGAGGGCATTGATGTAGGCTTTGGCGCTGGCAACGATAATGTCGGTGTCCGCGCCGTGACCGCCATAGACACGTGAGAATTCAACTTCTTTTTGTGCATCCATCGTGTGATGGCCGTTCGTGCCCTGAATGCGGACCGTCACTTCACCCAGCGCGTCGATGCCTTCAGTGATGGCATGGATATTGAATTCGAGCAATTTGCACGGTGTGTTGACGATGGCGTCAATCGCTTTGTAGGTCGCGTCCACCGGACCAGTGCCCATCGAGGCGTGAACGTGCTCCGCGCGGTCAGGACCACGTAAACGGACGGTGGCTGTGGGCATGCCGAGCGTTCCGCATGAAACCTGCAGACCTTCAAGGTAATAGACATCGCGCGGTCGATAGAATTCGTCGGCGATGAGCGCTTCAAGGTCGGCGTCAGTGATGACCTTCTTACGGTCAGCAAGTTCCTTGAAACGAGCAAAAGCCTTGTCGAGTTCTGATTCGTCGAGCGAATGTCCCATCTCTGCCAGGCGCGAGCGCAGTGCGTGACGGCCCGAATGTTTGCCGAGCACCAGCTTGGTTTGATTCACCCCGACATCTTCGGGACGCATGATTTCATAGGTGAGATTGTGCTTGAGCATTCCGTCCTGGTGAATGCCCGCTTCATGCGCAAACGCGTTCGCGCCGACAATTGCCTTGTTTGGCTGAACCACCATGCCCGTGTAATTGCTGACCTGTTTGCTGACGCGCGCGATCTGCGTCGTGTCGATCCCTGTTTCGAGATTGAAAACGGGATGACGAGTCTTGAGCGTCATCACCACTTCTTCCAGCGACGTGTTGCCCGCGCGCTCGCCAATTCCATTGATCGTCACTTCCGCCTGGCGCGCACCCGCACGGATTCCCGCCAGTGTGTTGGCGGTCGCGAGTCCGAGATCATCGTGGCAATGCACCGACACCGTAATGCCATCGTGCATGCCTGGCGTGTTTTTGATAATGCCGTCGATCAGGTTATAGAATTCATCGGGCGTGGTGTAACCGACCGTATCGGGAATGTTGAGCGTGGTTGCGCCAGCCTTGATGGCTTCACCCAGCACAACATATAAAAACTCTGGGTCAGAACGGCCCGCGTCCTCGGGGCTGAACTCCACGTCCGCGCACAGCGAGCGCGCATACGCCACCATCTCAGACACACGCTGGATCACTTCCTCCGGATCCATCTTCAGCTTGTGCTTCATGTGGATGGGCGACGTCGCCAGGAACGTATGAATGCGCGGCTTCTCCGCTTCACGGACAGCTTCCCAGGCCTTGTCGATATCGGACTTATTTGCACGCGCCAGACCCGTGATGATGGGGACTCTCGCATCATTCCGCCCTGGAGGCTGGCAGCCCACCTCAGCCGCGATGCGTCTGACAGCTTCCAGGTCATCGGGCGAGGCGGCCGGGAATCCCGCCTCGATAATGTCCACGCCCATGCGCGCCAGCGAGCGTGCTACTTCCAGTTTTTCCGCGGATGTCATCGTCGCGCCGGGGGATTGTTCGCCGTCTCGTAAAGTTGTATCGAAAATCTTGACGTAGTTGCTTTTTGTCATAAAGTCTTCCTTTCGATAATGAGACTAGATGACTGGAGCCTAGAGACTAGTCTCTAATCTCCAGTCTCTACTCTCTCTTCCTGCTTCCAATTCTCCGGCCTCAACGACCGCACCGCCGCGCCCGCGCGCCACATCTCAGAATCACGGAAATAGCCGAGTTCTTTTTCGAGCTGTTCACGATAATCATCGCGGCTGTTGGCTTCGAGGGTGATACGAGCTTCGTCCCCGCTCTCCACGGATTCATAGAGTTCATCAAACAAGGGTGCCACCGCATCGCGGAAGCGCGGATGCCAGTCCAGCGCGCCGCGTTGGGCTGTGGTGGAACAGTTGGCATACATAAAGTCCATTCCTTTTTCGCCCACGAGACGGATCAGGGATTGTGTCAGTTCTTCGACAGTTTCATTGAACGCTTCCGAAGGGGAATGTCCATGCTTTCGAAGCACGTTGTATTGCGCTTCCATGATTCCAGAGAGCGCACCGATGAGCACGCCGCGCTCGCCGGTCAAGTCGCTGTAGACTTCGTTCCTGAACGTAGTGGGAAAGAGATAGCCCGCGCCGATGGCAATACCGAGAGCGATCGCGCGTTCGGCAGCCTTGCCGGTGTAATCCTGATGGACTGCATAGCTGGCATTGATTCCGCTTCCCACCAGGAAATTTCGGCGGACGCTGGTCCCTGAACCCTTCGGCGCGACCAAAGCCACATCCACATGCGGCGGCGGGAGGACACCCGTGTCATCCTTGAATGTGACCGCAAAGCCGTGCGAGAAGTACAGCATGTCGCCTTCGTTCAGGCATTCAACGATCTTAGGCCACTGCGAGCGCTGGCCTGCGTCCGACAGCAGAAACTGGACAACAGTCCCTTTTTCGGCGGCTTCTTCAAGGGAGAACAATGTCTTGCCAGGGATCCAGCCATCGGCGACAGCCCTGTCCCAGTTCTTCGTCCCCCGGCGCTGACCGACGATCACGTTAATCCCGTTGTCGCGCATGTTCATCGCCTGTGCGGGTCCCTGCACGCCGTAACCGAGCACTGCGACAACTTCATCCTTCAACACCTGACGTGCCTTCTCCAGCGGAAATTCCTCGCGGGTCACCACATTTTCTTCCACGCCGCCAAAATTGATTTTTGCCATAATAAGTTCTCCTATTTCGGTCATCCTCGGTGGTCGAGTAGTCCCGCACGCTCTTGTGGGACGTATCGACATCACCACGTTTCCAAGTTATCTCTTGTTATCATCCAACCTGATGGTCTCGATATGGCGGACGAGCACCGCCTGCTCGACCATCTGAGTAGGATTGTTACGGCGCCATCTCCGCCAGTTCAAAATCCTCCTCGTATTGATAGTCTTCCACCCCGGGCATGCGGCGGATGCCGGAGTTCGCGCCGCGCGTCATGGCGATTTGACCGGTCCGCACCATTTCCATGATCCCAAGGGGGCGGAGCAACTCGACCATCCCTTCGATCTTTTCCTCTGTGCCGGTGGCTTCCACAATGACCGAGTCTGCCGCCACATCCACGATGCGAGCACGGAAGATGGCAGCCAGGCTGTTGACTTCGGCACGTTTTTCGGGCCCGGCTTTCACTTTGATGAGCGCCATATCCCGCGCCACGGACGGCTGGTGAGTCACATCCTGCACATCGATCACGTTGACCAGCTTGTACAGGTTGGCTTCGATCTTGTGCGCGTCGATGTCGCCGTTGGGGCA
>JAKOVF010000023.1 GCA_029782225.1 Chloroflexota bacterium
ATAGCCGATGTGTTGCTTGCGGGGCTGGCAACCTTGTTCGAGTATATTATCCAAGCAGTTGAGGTAATTGCCGTTGCGCTGGTTGGTGAAGAAAAGGCTGAAGAAATCAAAGCCAAGTTCCAATCGTTCTACGACGGAATAAGTGACTTGATTCAAAAGATGAAGGTAACTACGCCTCCTACGCCTCCGGAACCGGAAGAAGAAGTAAAAGTGGCCATCAAATGGTGGCAAGAATGGCTGGCGGGTTTGGAAGCAGCATTGGAAGAGTTCGACTGGACTTCGCCCATTAACACCTTCGTCAATACTTTGGCTAACGGGCTTGCTCAAGCTGAAAGCTACATGGCGCAGTTCACTGGTGAAATAGTGCGTCTTATCAAGCTCGTCGTACAGAAAGTCGAAGACGGCACTAGGCGAATTGTGCTTGACTTTGACTACATGATAACGCAAATGGCGAACAGCCTTGCCGCTATGCTCGCCGAAGCCTTTACGAGCCTGCTGAGCGGGTACGACGTTCCGCAACAACGCAAAGATCCGTTCCCGAACCTGACTGAGCTACTTGACAACCTTGAGAACTTCGAGAAAAACCAGAAACGCCTGAAACAACTCAAAGCTGCGACTGATCTTGCAACCATAGGCGGGGGTGCGGCTGGCGCAGGAATAGGCTTTGCCATTGGCGGCCCCGTGGGCGCCTTAATTGGCGGGCTTCTTGGAGGTTTGGCCGGTCGCAAGAGCGCGCAGGCTGCCACCAAACGCGAAATTGAGGAACTAACCGAAAAGCTGAAGACGGACTTTCTCGCCATCCAGGAAATGCTCGGCACCACTATGCAGGACGTGGCCAATGCGCTGGGGCGGGCTTTTAGTGCCGATACCTATGAAGACTTCGTGAACCAATTTTCGCAGAACCTGGAAAGCCAAGTAAAGAACGCCTTGATCACCGCGTTCATGGCGAGCGGCATTGTGCGTCCGTTGATCGAACAGTTAACCGAGGAAATGTCTTGGGCCGTGCTTGACTTGAAGCTGGACGAAGCAGAACGTGACACTATTCTTGACTTAATGGGCAAAATAACTGACGCATCCAAAGACTTCTACGAGATGTTGCAGGAACTCGGCATAGCGACGGGCGATGTCGCGGACGGCATGAAGGAACTCAGCGGCGCCATGCGCAACGTACCGCAGGGCCTCAAGATCGTGTCTAATCGCCTAGCCGCGGCTGGATATTCTGTGCCTGGGCTTCACAACCTGGCCTATGAAGAGCCAAACGACCGCGTAACCGAGCAAAAAATGGAAATCCATATCCACGGCAGTATCTACGGTGTCGACGAACTCAAGCGGGTCATAAAGACCACCGTGGCCGAAGCCCAGCGCCGCGTGAGCTTAGCCACCAACGGAGTGGGGTGATGTGATTGGCGTATGCTACTTTCGACGGATATGAAATCCCGAGAGTTTACGACGTGCAAATAGAACGCATTCTGGTTGGCGAATCTGCGCGGACTGCCGGGGGAAAACTCCGGCAGGACGCAATCGCCTACAAACGCAGATGGACTCTGCTCTGCCGACCAGTGCCTAAACACAGAGTTGACCCCCTCCTGTACCACCTGGAAAGCACTCTCTATGCCGAGGGTGCTTTCTGGTTGTACGGGATGGGCGAGCCCGTATCGGCAATGGTCACCG
>JAKOVF010000025.1 GCA_029782225.1 Chloroflexota bacterium
ATAGCCGATGTGTTGCTTGCGGGGCTGGCAACCTTGTTCGAGTATATTATCCAAGCAGTTGAGGTAATTGCCGTTGCGCTGGTTGGTGAAGAAAAGGCTGAAGAAATCAAAGCCAAGTTCCAATCGTTCTACGACGGAATAAGTGACTTGATTCAAAAGATGAAGGTAACTACGCCTCCTACGCCTCCGGAACCGGAAGAAAAAGTGGACATCAAATGGTGGCAAGAATGGCTAGCGGGTTTGGAAGCGGCATTGGAAGAGTTCGACTGGACTTCGCCCATTAACACCTTCGTCAATACTTTGGCTAACGGGCTTGCTCAAGCCGAAAGCTACATGGCGCAGTTCGCTGGTGAAATGGTGCGCCTTATCAAGCTCGTCGTACAGGAAACCGAAGACGGCACTAGGCAAATTGTGCTTGACTTTGACTACATGATAGCGCAAATGGCGAACTCACTTGCTACCATAATTGCCGAATCCCTGGTGAATTTGCTGAGTGGGTACGACATTCCGCAACAACGCAAAGATCCGTTCCCGAACCTGACTGAACTACTTGACAACCTTGAGAACTACGCGAAGAACCAGGAACGGTTGCGGAAGTTGAAAATGGCGCCCGATCTTGCAACAATAGGTGGTGCAGGCGCGGGAGCGCTTATAGGCTCTACGTTCGGACCACTGGGGACGCTCATAGGAGGTTTCCTTGGAGGTTTGGCCGGTCGCAAGAGCGCGCAGGCTGCCACCAAACGCGAAATTGAGGAACTAACCGAAAAGCTGAAGACGGACTTTCTCGCCATCCAGGAAATGCTCGGCACCACTATGCAGGACGTGGCCAATGCGCTGGGGCGGGCTTTTAGTGCCGATACCTACGAAGACTTCGTGAACCAATTTTCGCAGAACCTAGAAAACCAGGTGAGAAACGCCTTAATTACAGCATTCATGTCAAGCGACATTGTGCATCCGTTGATCAAACAGTTAACCGAGGAAATGTCTTTGGCCGTGTTTGACTTGAAGCTGGACGAAGCAGAACGTGACACCATTCTTGACTTAATGGGCAAAATAACCGACGCATCCAAAGACTTCTACGAGATGTTGCAGGAACTCGGCATAGCGACGGGCGATGTCGCGGACGGCATGAAGGAACTCAGCGGCGCCATGCGCAACGTACCGCAGGGCCTCAAGATCGTGTCTAATCGCCTAGCCGCCGCAGGTTATAGTGTACCTGGCATACAAAGCCTATCAGACGAAACTGGCGGTGGCGGTGCTGTCTACCACGAAGTACATGTGCATGTGGAAGGCGGCATATACGGCGTTGACGAACTTGAACGGGTTATCAAACGTGCGGCAGCTGACGCA
>JAKOVF010000394.1 GCA_029782225.1 Chloroflexota bacterium
GAATGAAGCCGCAGACAAGCAGCGCCGTGAACTGATCGAAGCCAAAAACGCTGCGGATAACATGGCCTATCAAACTGAGAAGACGCTCCGTGAACTCGGCGATAAAGTGCCCGGCAACGAACGTTCGAACATCGAGAGCAAGATCAGCGAACTCAAATCTGCTGCACAGACCGATGATCTGCCTCGCATCAAGAGAGCCACCGAAGAAGTGCAGCAGGCGTTCTATGCCCTGAGTCAGCAGTTATATGCCCAGGGACAACCTGAAGGCGGGCCGTCTACTCCACCACAGGGAGGAAATGACGGTGACGTGATCGAAGGCGAAGTGAAAGAATAAGCAGAAACGCTGCGAAGGTTCGAACCCTCGCAGCGTTTTTTTATATGTTAGATGTTCCCCTGGTCTTCCTCAACGACGGTTTTCCTGGGCCTTATTTTCAAAGTATCTTCCTGTTTTTGAGGTAGATTCTCTTTGAGCCGCGAGAGCAATCGTGATGGTTCGCGCTGGACCGGTGGCTGATCAATGCTCACCTTGTCCCACGGGGACTCTGCCCGGAGCTGCTCCGCTAACAGGTCTAACTGGATCCGCAGGATGGGGATCTGAATCGGCTTTTCCGGAAGGGGCTCTGGAGGCCGAATCTCATTGAACAGCTTCTGGATGCGCAGAACAGATACAGATTGCTCGACAGGGGCCGCATAAGGAATCCGTTCTCTTTGCACTTTGGGCTTCGGAGGTTCAACGACCTCTGGTTTCTCTGACACATCCTTTTCAGGCGCCGGAGCCGGTTCTTTTTCCTGCACAACAGGCTGCGGCACATTCTCAGGAACCCTGGCTTCCACAGGCTGTACAGTGACACGTGGTTTTGTAATTTCCTTTGTTGGGTCGGCAGCCGTGATGCTGGCTGGCTCTGAAGCGCCGGGAGCCGAAGCCGTGGCAGTTTCAAGCTGTACATTTTCAGACACGCCTGGAGCAGTCGGTTTGGCCACCGGCGAGGGCATCTGTTGAGGAGTAGGACGCCGCACTGCCTTCGATTGTACGGCCTCCTTTTTGGGCCTGGCCTCCCGCACGCGATGAACCACCAGGACCAGCAGGATCGCACCGGAAAGCCAGTAATACCATTGCGCCCAGGTCTGTTGGGCGTCCCATCCAGTGAAAACACCATGCAGCCATCCCATGGCATACACCGCAAAATTTGCAAAGTGGATCAATCGCCAGGCTTTCTGCCCAATGTACTTACGGGCATAAAAACTCAGGATGACGATCACCCAGATGTAGAAACCAGTCTGTCCCAATCCAACCCAGAAGCGTTGATAAGCAATGGAAAAGGGAGCCGCCAGACGTGGAAGCGAGAAGTCTGTAAAATGGTCTCCCATCAAGACAAGCGCATGATAAACCGCAAACGCCAGCCCCAGCAGACTTACATATTGATGCACTGCAAATGCCGCAGGTGTACCCGGCCAGCGTCGAGCAAGCTTATTCGTGATGGTCAGACCCATTGCCATCGAGACCCATAGGATGGTCAGCGCCACAAAGCCCGCGGACCGTGAGAGGTACCAGTAGATCTTGGGCTTGGCTCCGCTGAAAGCGTAGACAAAATTGGATATCACGCCGGGTAACAGCGGCACAACCACCAACAGCACAGCGAAGACCACTACAAAGAGCAACACGTAGGGTTGGGCTTTTTTGACGATTCCATTCCTCTCGTTGTTTTCATTCTCAATACGATTCGTTGCCATTTCTCCTTCTCTGCTCCTTTCTCTTTGCTGTAGACAAGGTCATGACGACCCGGTGCGGGTGACTACCTGCGTCATCGCCGCGAGGTTGGCATCTTCAGGTCTCCGCTCGGCTTGCGGAGTGCTCGAAGTGATATTAGAACCGGAAGGGTTCACTTTTTTGTCGTCGTGCCGTTCAAAACTGGCAATGACATTGCATAAGGCAAACGACACCAGCATGCAGGCGGCAGCGATCATGGTCTGAAGTTCCTTCCAACTGCGTGCCTTTTGTTTTTCAGGCATGATTTACAATCTCCTTTAGCATGGACCGGCGAAACCGTGATGACTCAACATGAAATCCTCGGATGCGTCACCGGTCGGATTGAAACTCTAAATCACATCACAATAAAGAAAAAAGGTGATTGTGATCCAGTCAGCGAAATACACAAATAGTGGTCTTGCATATTTTGAATTCCACCCTGTTTCCCCATCTGAATTCTTTCTTGCAATTGAGAGAATTCGCCCAACTTTAAGGGCACTTCTTTAGGTCTCGGTTAATAAGTTATTAGGTCTTTATTAGAAAATGGGCCATTCCCCTAAATGGCCCACTCCATAATAACAAATAGGTGACCTTATGGAGTCACTTGTCCTTTATTGTTGATGACCTTTTTTTCATCCTGGATTGTTCTTTGGACGGGAGCAGGCTTCCTGGCCGGGAACAGTTTGTCAATCACAGCGCCCACAATGCGGACAACCAACAAGAATATCAAACTTCCCGCCGAAAACCAGTAATATTTCTGTGCCCAATTCGCGCCGCTGTCCGTTCCGCTGAAAAGCCCGTGGAAGATCCCCATCAGATACATGATGAAGCTCGCATAATGAAGGAAGCGCCAGGTCTTCTGTCCAATGGCCGGACGGATGTAAAAGCTGAGAGCGACGATCGCCCAGATGTAAAACCCGATCTGCCCGATGCCCACCCACAATGGACGATAATCCACGGTGCTAAAGGGCATCAGCAGCTGCAGCGGCGTGAACTTGATATAGTGATCGCCAAGGATCACCACTGCATGGAAAACGGCAAAAGCCAGGCCCAGCAGGCTCACATATTCGTGGAT
Organism: Chloroflexota bacterium; assembly: GCA_029782225.1. Lineage (GTDB taxonomy): Bacteria > Chloroflexota > Anaerolineae > Anaerolineales > Villigracilaceae > JAKOVF01. The sequence goes on from JAKOVF010000394.1 coordinate 2,823, forward strand.
CGCGAAAGTGGCAGGTGCGCCCGGCCACAACCGCGCCATTTTGTTGGTAATGCCGAGTCCTAGAGCCATCGAAAGCCATAACAGGCTCAGCGACGCAAAGGCCGTAGCGCGCGAGAGATACCAGTAAGCTTTTGGTGCATTTCCGGATAAAGAGAATGCCATGTTCGGCATCCATATGGGCAGCACGATGACGGCTACCAGCAGACCGACCAGCACGGCCAATAAGAACAACAGAAATGATTGCAGATTGACGGATGATTCGAAATCGTTTTGCCCCGAGGGCGGTGTATTGATTGACATTCCAACTCCTTACAGGTATTCGGTCATACGCTGGCTGTGCAGCAACTCGCCATCATTCAGGATCAGCACAGCAGCCAGCGAATTCTGTTCGATCCATTCCATGCCTTTCTCACTACCCATAATAAAAGCCGTTTTCGCCGCAGTTTCCGCTTCCATCACGGTTGGCGCAACAGCAGTGACTCGCAACAGGTCTGAGACAGCCGGCTGGCCGGTCTGCGGATCGATGATGTGATGATGCAGGACTCCGCCCACCATCCAGCGGCGGCGGTCCTTGCCGGAGCTTGCCACCCCGCTGCGCTTCACATTCAGGACTTCGAGGTCGACTTCCGGTTCAAAGGGATTCGACACACCGACGCCCCAGCTTCCACCGTCAACCCGCCGGCCGCTGACTGCAACATCCCCGCCTGCATTGACCAGCGCCGGGCCATATTCCGTTAATCGCTCCATCGCCTGATGAGCCGCCCAACCCTTGGCGACGCCTCCAAAATCCAGATGTACGCCGCGTGGCAGGGAAATCGTATGTTCTTCTTCATCCCAGATCACCAGAGACAGGGGATTCACCCGCAGCACATCCAGCGCCGTGGAGGAATCCCTGTCGTCCGGTAGTGAATCAAAGGGGCGGTCGTAACCGGCATGGATCACAGCATCCAGCACCGTCGGCGTGACCAGGCCACTGCTCATCAGGTCAGCAGAAAGCGAATGCTGGAACACATCCCACAGGGTATCTGAGACTTTGACAGCCTGGTCCGCGGTCTGGTTAAGGCGAGTCAGCTCGCTGTCCGCGCGGAAGCGGCTGAGGGATTGCTCCCATTCTTCGAACCAAGCTGGGACAAAGTCCAGCAGAGCGGGCGCGGTCTGTGAATCCGTCTCCAGGACGGCGAGGATGTCACAGCCCATGGCCCGGAAAGGCAAGCGATGCAGCATCAGGACGAACCGGTCGAGGTTACGGGGCCGCCGCCTCCACCTCCACCACCGCCACCTCCCCCTCCTCCGCCACCCCCACCGCCGCCGCGTGGTTTCTGTACGATGACCTGTGGTTTGGGCGCTTCACCACCGTAAATGATGGTAAAGCCAGGGGGAGGCATGGTTGCTGCAACTGCTGTGGCCGTTGGCATCTCGGTAGGAGTGGGGATGATCTTGGCCTGGTCGAGTTGAGCTTTCTGCACTGTTTTTTCCCTATCGGGTCCGGCAAACATATTCCAAAAGCCGAGGATGGAAGTCATTGCAACAGTCGCAATGACCATTTGAACGTCCGTCCATTTTCGTGGAGATGGTTTCGGTGCCATACTAATCGTCGCCACCTTCATGCTCGTGCTGATCGTCGCCGCCACTCGTGTTATTGTTTGTGGTCGTTTGATTTCCGCCATCATCGTTATTATGCCGACGGTTAGGCTGTGTTACCACAACCGGTTGAATCTTCGTCACGGCAAGGATTTGCCCGCTGGGACTAACATAAACCAGGTCGCCCGAAGAGAAAGTGACCAGATAGGCGGGCGCGGTTTCATACGTGGTGCTTTCCACACTGTACACATCACTGCGGTTGATCATCTGCATGGCAAGCGTCGTCGCCTGTTCCGGTGTAACGACGCCAGTTTGAGCGGGCGCCACAGACATGAATTGCTCAGACGCCGGAACATCTGTCGCAGGTTGAGTAGCAACCGCCGTTGCAGGCTGCGACTGTGTGGAGGCAACCATCCCCTGATACGCGGAAACCACTCCAAACAGGGTTGCCAGCATGAACACCGTTAATACGGCTGAAACGAACAAAGTACTTCTACGCATGATTCAAGCTCCTTTCGTCGGTGAAACATTATGAGAGTCGTCGCATCTCCCGTCTAAAAGTTACGGATTGAAAGATTAAGCGCCCATAAGAACTTCCCGAATGGTGCGTTCTGGGCTCCATCGCTGCGCCAGTTTACGCTACAAAAGTGACAGAAGTATGAATCGGCCGTTTTTATCAACCCTTTGGGGGATAGGGATGATTCCCGAAATGTAAGCGTTCGCTTTACATGGATGATTGTCCATGCAGGTTGCTTGTGCAAAATTCCTCACGTTGCTCATTAATCTCTTCTCATCTGCTTTTTAGAACGGATGTTATAATTTTTTCATGCGAAATAAGATTATCCACGGCCTATGGCTGGTTGCGTTCCTGCCTTTTCTGGCCTGGGGACTTTATTACGTACCACCGATCCATTCTCGCCTCGCGTGGCGACTCGACAACCTGCGCACACGCATTACCTATATGATCAAGCCGCCAGATCAGGCGGTCTTTCAACCCGGGGGAAATACAACACTGACGATCGAAACCGTCATCGCGACGACGCGCGCTGAATACGCTCTAACCCTCACTCCTCAAGCGACTCAGGCTCCCAATTCTGGTCCAACACCCATGCCGACGGTCACATCCATACCGCTGCCTGCTACCGTTAGCCTGCAGGGAGTTAAGTATGAAGATCAGCATAACCGTTGGAACTATTGCGGGCCTGCCAATTTCTCGATGGCCCTCACTTTCTGGGGCTGGAAGGGGAACCGCGACGTGATCGGTCAGGCCGTCAAGCCGAGTGACAAAGACAAGAACGTCATGCCCTACGAATTCCAGGACTTTATCTCTGCGAATGTGCCGGGCATGACGTCTATTCTGAGATATGGCGGTGATGTTGAGGTGCTCAAACGATTGATCGCCGGGGGATTCCCGGTAGTGGTCGAAAAAGGGATCTACGAATACGACACAACCGGAAAAATCAGTTGGATGGGACATTATGTATTTACCACCGGGTACGACGAGAGGGATCAGACCTTCCTCACGCAAGACTCCTATAATGCCGGCCCCAATCACAAAGTCCCTTTCTCTGAATTCATGGATGGATGGCGCAGCTTCGATTACGTCTTCGTCGTGGTCTTTCCAACAAACCGTCAGAACGATGTAACCAATTTGCTCGGCTCCTACAGTGACGAGACCTGGGCGCTGCGACACTCCATCGAAACTGCGACCAGAGACATCCAAAGCCTGTCTGGCATTCCTTTGTACTTCGCCTGGTTCAACATGGGCACCAGCCATGTTGAGTTGCAGGAATATTTTGACGCCGCCACCGCATATGACCAGGCGTATCAAGTCTACGGAACGCTGGAGAAGAATTACAGTACTCTGCCCTTCCGCATGTTGTGGTATCAGACCGGTCCATATAAGGCCTATTACTACACCAATCGATTCTCAGATGTCATCAACTTTGCAACTTCCACGTTGGAAGATACAATGAAGGCTCCTGAGTTGGAAGAATCCCTGCTCTGGCGTGGACGTGCCCTCTACATGGCCGGTGATACCCAGGGCGCAGTCAAAGACTACCGCGCCGCGCTCAAGATCCACCCGAAATGGGCTCCGGCGCTTCAGGCGTTGCAAGATCTGGGTCTACAACCGTAAGAGAAATAACCTCGGTGGTCGAGTAGGCCCGAATCCACTTTGAGGGGCATACACTTGCACCCCGTTCGGGCCGAACGCAAGTCCGCTGTCGAGACCACCAATAACATAAATTCTCTCATTACATGTTGGTTTCTATACAACGGCGGGACAATCACCGCCATCTACTCAACCACCGGACCTAGTATGTTATGAAACTCCTCCACTTTGCCGACGCTCACATTGACATGGCGAACTATGGCCGTCATGATCCCGAAACGGGACTGCCTTTCCGTGTGCTGGATTTCCTCAAGTCCCTCGATACCATTGTGGACGCGGCAGTATCGGAGAAGGTGGACCTCGTCATTTTCGCGGGCGACGCGTATAAAGACCGCTCCCCCGCGCCGACCTTCCAGCGTGAGTGGGGCAAACGCATCATGCGGCTATCTCAGGCAAAGATTCCCACGTTACTTCTGGTAGGCAATCACGATCTCTCTCCCGCCATTGGGCGCGCACATGCAATCCACGAGTTCGACACGCTGCAAGTGCCGTATGTCCGTGTGCTGCAAAAGCCCGAATGTTTATGCCCCCCGGATTTGTGGGACCTTCCCGTCCAGGTGATTGCCATGCCGTGGATCGCGCGCTCCGGCCTGATGGCAGCTACCGGTGAAACGGACACTTCCTCCGCCTTCACGCGTATCGAAGATAACATGAGTGAACTCGTGGACAGATGGATCAACGAGTGTGATCCGTCCCTGCCCATCATTTTGACAGCGCACGCATCCGTCGAAGGGGCAACCTTCGGGGGGGAACGCCTCGTCATGCTTGGCAACGACGTCGTGCTTTCGGGCAGCCTGGTGAAAAATCCGAAGCTGGATTACGTCGCGCTGGGTCACATTCACAAGCCGCAGAATTTGAACGAGAACGCTCATCCGCCGGTGATCTATCCGGGTTCCATCGAACGCGTGGACTTTGGCGAAGCACAGGACGACAAGTTCTTCATCATTGCCGAAGTTGAACGCGGCTCGACGCAGGTTCAATGGGTCAAGCTTGAAGGGGTGCGTCCGTTCATTGATCGGCGCGCCACCCTGAAGTCTGAAGAGAACGTGACTGAATTCCTTCAGTCCGTGCTGCCTAAGGCGAAGGAAATCCCCGGAGCCATTATCCGTCTGGTCGTTGAATATCCCCGAGAACTCGACACGCTGATCGATGAATCCGCTTTGCGAAAGTATTGCGAGAAGGCCTTCGAATTTCATCTGGTGAAGCGACCCCAGATCCAATCTCGCACGCGCATCGCTGAGGGACAGGTGGTCAGCAGCCTCAGCCCGCTCGATCTCCTCGAACAATATTTCGACGCGGTGAAGATCCAGAACGCAGCCGAGTTGCAGGAACTCGCGCGGCAAATCATCTCCGACGAATCCCCTGGCACATGACCCCTGGAACCTGACACTTTATACCTGATACTTCGACATCCTGACACTTTAGACCTCCCCAGTGTTTTCCCATACATCACACATCTTTCTCGAAGAGGCGACCCATGTCCAAGGAACATTCCCGTTATCGCTGGTTCGTGGTCATCGTATTCTTTTTCTTCATGCTCCTGCATCAGACCGACAAGCTGATGATCGGCCCCATGCAGCAGACTATCGAGGACCAGTTCCACATTACAGATAAGGAGTGGGGATTTATCAATTCTGGCGCACTGCTGGTTGGGACGCTCTTGTATCCGATCTGGGGCTATTTATATGATCGATACGCCCGAGCCAAGCTGCTCGCCCTGGCTTCCTTCATTTGGGGAGCAACCACCTGGATCAGCGCCATTGCCCCAAACTATCGCACCTTCCTTGTGACCCGCGCCTCGACCGGCATTGACGACTCATCCTATCCGGGCCTGTACTCCCTCGTTGCCGACTATTTTGGCCCAAACCTGCGGGGAAAGATCTACGGTCTCCTGCAACTGGCCCAGCCGCTTGGGTATCTGGTCGGCATGCTCATGGCGCTGATGGTCGCGCCTCTGATCGGCGGCTGGCGTCAGGCCTTCTATATCACCGGCTCGCTGGGGCTGGTCGTCGCCATCCTGATCTATTTTGGGGTCAAGGAAATGCCGCGTGGACAAGCCGAACCCGAGTTTGAGGGCAAGGGTGCGGAAGAGGTCGGTCAATTCCACTTTTCATGGACGGAAGCCAAAGAAATATTCAAGAAACGGACCATGTGGTTTATCTTCCTGCAGGGTTTTGCCGGCGTATTTCCATGGAACGTGATCACGTACTTCTTCTTTGGCTATCTCATGAGTGAGCGTGGTTACGACAACAACGGTGTCCTGCTGACCATGGCTCCGGTCATTCTAATTCTGGCAAGCGGTTATTTTATTGGCGGCTGGCTGGGTGACGCACTCTTCAAACGCACCAATAAGGGCCGAATCCTTGTCTCCAGTGCGGGCGTGCTGCTCGGAGCCATCTTCCTTTTCCTGGCCATTCGGACACCTGCCGCCGACAGGACCACCTTCTTCATCTTGATGTGCCTCACGGCTATTTTCATGCCGCTCTCATCACCCAATGTCACGGCCACTGTCTACGATATTACAGTTCCCGAAGTCCGATCCACTGCGCAGGCTGTGGAATATTTTGTGGAGAATATCGGCGCAGTCTCTGCACCGGCCATGGCCGGCTTTCTCTCGGTGGCATACGGCAAAGGCAGCGCGATCCTGTGGATCTGCATCACCGCCTGGCTGTTATGTTTCTTCTTCTATCTCGGCGCGCTCTTCACGATCGACCATGATACGCATACATTGAGAAGCCAAATGGCCGAACGCGCAAAGACAATGTAATCCCATGTAGGGGCGAAGCACATCGTACCCGAAAGGGTAATGCTTCGCCCCTACGATTTTCCATGAACATCATCCAGGTCGATCTCAACAACAAAAGCCATGTGAGGGATTTCCTGTCCCTGCCATTCTCCATTTACAGAGAGAATCCATGCTGGGTGCCTCCCCTCCAGATGGACGAACGCATCCGGCTGGACCTCAAGCGGTTCCCGTTTTACAGGCATTCCCAGGCTGCATTTTTTCTCGCTTACGATGTAGATCGGCCGACAGGCCGCATTGCCGTGCTCAACAATCGCCGTTACAACGAATACAACCACGAGAGCACAGCGTTCTTTTATCTCTTTGAATGCGAAAACAATCTGGAAGCCGCAACGTGTTTATTTGAAAAAGCTTTTGATTGGGCACGTTCCCGCGGCCTGACCCAGATTATCGGACCCAGAGGCTTCACTCCGTTGGACGGCCTGGGCTTGCTTGTCAAAGGCTTCGAGCACCGACCCGCCTTCGGTTTACCCTATAACCCTGCCTGCTACGTTGACCTGATCGAAGCGCAGGGATTTACAAAACAAGGAGAGGCGGTCTCCGGCTACATCGGCCCAAATATCGAATTCCCCGAACACATCCACGAACTGGCCGAGAAAATCGTCGCCCGCCGCGGGCTTCGCATTGCACGCTTCGAAACACGAGCAGATCTGCGTAAGCTCCTGCCCAAATTCAAGCAAATGTATAACGACTCGCTGCGCGGCACCATCGGCAATGTCCCATTGACCGATGAGGAGACGGATTCCCTGGCAAATCAATTGCTATGGTTTGCCGATCCGAGATTAATAAAGATCGTGATGAGAGGCGATGAACCGGTTGGCTTTCTCTTAGCCTATCCGGATATCTCTGCCGCGCTGCAAAAAACGAAAGGGAACCTTTTTCCATTTGGCTGGCTGACTCTCCTGCGCGAGTTCAAGCGCACAGACTGGCTCAACATTAACGGCGCAGGCCTGCTGCCTGAATATCGTGGTTCTGGCGGAACAGCCATTCTCTACAGCGAGATGTTCAAGTCTGTGAGAGAATCGGGTCAATTCAAACATGCTGAGGTTGTTCAGGTCGGGCTCGAAACCGAAGCCATGCAGCGCGATCTAAGAAACTTCGGGATTGACTTCTATAAAACACATCGGACTTATGAACGGAGCCTGTGAATGGAATTCGAAGAGAATACCGGTCTGCTTCTCAAAGCAATTGCTTTTTCAGCGGAAAAACATCGCAACCAGCGCCGCAAAAATACAGAGAAATCACCCTATATCAATCATCCCATTGATGTAGCGAATCTGCTCTGGACCGTGGGGAGCGTTCGGGATATCGCAGTACTGCTGGCGTCCGTCCTGCATGACACCATCGAAGATACAGGTACACAACCGTCTGAAATCTCGGAGTTGTTCGGGGACGAAGTACTTTCCCTCGTACAGGAAGTCACTGACGATAAAAGCCTGCCCAAGCAGGAACGCAAAAGGCTGCAGGTCGAGAACGCGCCGCATAAATCCTTTGGAGCCAAGCTGATCAAGCTCGCCGACAAATGCTGTAACGTGCGTGACGTCGTAGTTTCGCCGCCGCAGGACTGGTCACTGGAACGCCGGCGGGAATATCTTCTGTGGACAGAGCGCGTGGTCGCCGGCTTGCGCGGCACGAATCCCTCACTGGAGCAGTACTATGACGAGAATCTCTCCCACGGCAAGGCCCTCCTGGGATTGAATTAGCCAGCGCCGCACCCCCCTCTGAACCAGAATGCAAGTCAATTCCGGGGGAGCCCTAATTTTGACAAAAGTCATTATATTCAGCGCGGTTTGGCAATGGGGAAAACATACGGCGAAGGCTAAAATGTCTGTAGTACCGCAATAGGAAATTGCAGGGTTACGCCACCCCCCCACCTGCCATTATGACGAAATCTTTTCCAGCCTGACATGGTTGCGGCACCAGGAGTCACACATGGTCAAAATCGTTGCTGATACCACCTGCGGCCTGCCACGCGACCTGCTCCAGCAGCGCGGCGTCCCCCTCATCCCACAAGTCGTCATGTTTAGCGAAGAGTCCTATCACGACGATAAGGACCTTGACACCGCGGCGTTCCTGAAGAAACTCAAGGCGTCTCCCACGTTGCCGAAGACCGCCGCGCCCGAGCCGCCTTTGTACTATCCCATTTTTGAAGAGGCAAAGCAAAAAGGTGAAAGCGTGATCGTCGTTGCGCCGACCGGGAAAGCCAGTGGAACGGTCCGCTCGGCAGAGACGGCTGCACAGGAATTCCCCGGCTTGGATGTCCGCGTGGTGGATACCCAGACCATCTCCTGCAACCTGGGCTCGATGGTGCTCGTTGCGGATGATATGGCAAAGGATGGATGCTCGGCGGATGAGATTGTTGCAAGACTGAATTACATGATCCCCCGCGGGCGCATCTACTTTCTGGTGGACACGCTCGAGTACCTCGCCAGGGGCGGTCGGATCGGCGGTGCAAAGAGGCTGCTGGCCGAATTGCTCGAGATCAAGCCGATTCTCCAGATCAAGGATGGACAGGTCGAGTCCTTTGAACAGCAGCGGACAAAAAAGCGCGCACTCGCCCGTCTTGTGGAGGTAGTGGCAGAGTCCTGCCCGGGCGGCGAAAATGCCCATTTATGTGTGCTCCAGGTTGAGGCGGAGAGGGAGGCGGAAGCGCTGGTCCAGGAGTTGAAATTGAAGGTCAACGTCCCAAATATCCCCATTTACGAACTTCCGCCCGCGATCGTCGTCCACGCCGGGCCAAGAGCCATGGGAGTGGGATTCTTTGTGGAGTGATTTCATTCGCGAAGATTAGCAAATAAAACCGCATGGTATAATCCTTTCGCTCAACGCGTAAAATTCCCACGGACGTGGTTAAATCTTCAAGGAGAACGGTATGTCTGGTCATTCAAAATGGTCCACTATTAAACGCAAAAAAGGCGCGGCCGATGCCAAACGCGGCGCAGTCTTCACGCGTTTGACTCGTGAATTGGTGATGGCGGCGCGTGAAGGCGGAAGCGATCCTGAATCGAATTTCCGTTTGCGGCTGGCCTGGGATAAGGCGCGGGCTGAAAACATGCCCAAGGACAACATCGAGCGCGCCATCCGCCGCGGCGCGGGGGAAGACAAGGACGCTGCTGCGTTTGAGTCTGTCACTTATGAAGGCTACGCTCCGCATGGTGTGGCGGTTATGGTGGAAACCGTCACCGACAACCGTAACCGTACTGTCTCCGAACTGCGTCACGCGCTGACCAAAGCGGGTGGCAACATGGGTGAGCTTGGCTCCGTGGCTTGGCAGTTTGAACGTGTCTGCTATTTTTCCTTCCCCTCAAGCGCGATGAATTTCGACAAAGCGTTTGAGCTTGGCGCTGAAGCCGGCGCAAATGATGTGCTCGAAGATAACGGCACGATAGAGATCATCGGCCCGGTGGATGCTTTCAAGGAAATTGCGGACCGGCTCCATGCCGCGAAAGTCCAGCCGGAAGAGGCCGGCCTGCGCATGATCCCCAAACAGGAAATCGAACTTAGCCCGGAGCATACTGTTTCGGTCATGAAGGCTCTCGAGAGCATCGAAGATCTCGACGATGTGCAAAACGTCTACTCGAACCTGAAGGTCTCTGACGAAGCGCTGGCGGCGCTCGAAGCAGCCTGATTTTTACCACCAAGGACAGAACGGAACACAAAGGTTTTTCTTTGTGCCCCTTCGTGTCCTTTGTGTTTAAGAGTATGACCCTTGCCTTAGGAATTGACCCAGGGACTGCGACCACCGGCTACGGACTCGTCCGCCTCGAACCGGACGGAGAGCTGGTGGCCGTTTCCTATGGCATTATCTCCACTCCAAAAGAAGCCACGGCTCCGGCGCGGCTGGTCATGCTCTATGATGAGCTGTGTGCGTTGATTGAAAAATACAAGCCTGAATTAGCCGCGGTGGAAAAATTGTTCTTTCAGCGAAATATCACCACCGCCATCGCAGTGGGACAGGCACGCGGCGTGATCATGCTTGCCCTAAAACAAGCGGGGATAGAGCCTTTCGAATACACACCCAACGAAATCAAACAGGCGGTCGCTGGCTACGGCTCCGCTGAAAAAAGACAGGTACAGGAAATGGTGCGCGCTTTGCTGCAACTTGACTCCATCCCCAAACCTGACGATGCCGCCGATGCACTGGCAATCGCAATCACGCATTTGAATACGAACAGATACGGCTAAACACGAAGGGCACGAAATACTCAAAGGTGGGTTAATGGATAGTTCAGGTTCTGTGTTTTGGATCCTCACGAATGTCAGTCCAGTGGAAATCAATCTGTTGCGCCAGACAATTAAACTTTGTGATCTTTGTGTCCTTTGTGTTTAAAGGGTTAAAATAGCCACATGATAGCAACCCTGCGTGGAGAAATTTCCCAGGTTGAAGACAACGCCATCATCGTCGAAGTCGGCGGGGTGGGACTACGCGTATTTGTCCCTGCGCCCTACCGAGGACGAGTCAAGGCAGGTGAAGCGGCATTTCTGTTCACCCATCTCGTCGTCCGCGAAGATGCGCTGACCCTCTATGGCTTTGAATCCCAGGCCGAACGGGATCTCTTCAACACCCTCCTCGGCGTGGATGGGGTCGGCCCGAAGGTCGCGCTTTCGGTTTTATCCACGCTGACCCCGGACTCAATCCAGCGTGCTGTTTTTGCAGAAGAAGGTGAGCTTCTGAGCAGAGTCCCCGGTGTGGGCAAAAAGACCGCGCAGAAAATGGCGCTTTACCTGAAAGACAAGCTCAAGCCGATGGATGCCCTCGGACGAATTGCAGCGATGTCTGATAAAGATAGTGAAGTGCTGGCCGCGCTAACGGCGCTCGGCTATTCCGTGATCGAAGCGCAGACCGCCATCCAGTCCATTCCGCGCGATGCGCCCGATGATGTAGAGGAACGCCTCAGGCTGGCGCTGCAAAATATTGGCAAGTGAAGGGACGAATACGGTGGAGAAGCTCCGTTCCATTGCCAATTCGCGTTGGTTTCCATTTCTGGTCTTGATACTCGCCTCGGCGCTGGTTTACCTCCCCAGAATCAATCATCTAACCTATTACCGGGATGACTGGTACTACATGTACGACGGCCACGCAGCGGGGCCGTCTGTCTTTAATGAGATGTTCAAGGAGGATCGCCCGTTCCGTGGACCATTCTTTGGTTTGTATTTTTCATTGTTCGGGACGAATCCCCTTCCCTACGCACTCGGTACTTACTTCTGGCATCTCGGAGCGGCATTCGGCGCATTATGGTTCTTGGATATCCTATGGCCCAGAAGGCCGCTTCCCAATCTCCTTGGCGCCCTGTTATTCCTACTCTATCCAGGCTATTTATGGTGGGTGGCAGGAATCGAATATCAGCCAATGATGGCAAGTCTATGTTTAGAAGTTTTCTCCATTGTTTTTTCGTTAAACGCAATCACTGCAAAAACAAAGAACAGAAGATTCATTTATGTAATCCTGGCCATCCTTACTGGCTGGTATTACCTGCTGCTGGTTGATTACGCAATCGGAATGGAAGTTTTCCGCTTCTTAAGCATCTATCTGTTGTCGTTTCGGGATGGTTTGCGTCTTTCTGTCCGGAAGGTGATCCAGACCTTGCGGCTCGGATGGATCAACCTGCTCATCCCACTGGGATACTTGTTTTGGCGGGTATTCCTCTTTCAGAATGAGCGCAAAGCGACCGACATCGGCACGCAGATGGGACAGCTTCTCTCATCACCTTTGACGACCGGGCTGCACTGGCTCATTCGCTGGCTCCAAAGCACATTTAACGTCGCACTCGCTGCATGGATTCAACCCTTCAATCAGAATTTCTTCAATCTTCGCTTGCAAAGCCTGTTGATAGGGCTGGTGTTAGCCGCGCTCCTGGCGGCAATTATTGTTCTTACCTATCTTGCCCTGTCCAAAGGCAGTTCAGATTCAAGAGATGTTTCGGATGACACGCACGTTTGGCCTCATCAGTTCCTCTGGCTGGGCGGAATTGGAACCGTCTTCGGCGTTTTACCTGTTGTCCTGGCAAACCGGTTCGTTGTCTTTGAACGGTTCTCTCACTATGCATTGCCTGCTTCCCTGGCAGGCTCAATTTTTATCCTGGGCCTGATCTTCCTGATGTCCTCAAGTACAATCCGAATTGGCGCCCTTTCGCTTGTGGTCGCGCTGGCGGCCCTGACTCACTTCTCAATAGCTGACAAGGCCATCAGCGAAGAGCAAATCATTCAGAATTTCTGGTGGCAGGCAAGCTGGCGGATTCCCGACATTAAAGAAGGCACTACACTGGCTGTCAACTATCCATCCGTTGAATATGGCGAAGACTATGAGATCGTGTCCGGACCTGCCAATTGGATCTACCATCCTGAAATAACCAGTCAGGTGCCTGTGCCATATCACATAGCATCCGTTTCATTGACTCCAAATGATATTTTGAACGTAGTTGTCGGCAAGTTCTCTGCGGATCGGACCGTACGCAGCCACTACTTCACCATTGATTACGGCAATGTGCTGGTGATGAGCCAGCCCACCGGAGATTCATGCGTTCACGTTCTGGATGCGCGCTGGCCGGATCTGTCGATTTCCGAAAACGAGGCGTTCCTTCTCATCGCACCGGAATCGAAAATCGAAAACGTACTGGTGAACGCCAAGGCACCTGTAGTTCCTGAGTCAGTATTTGGGCACGAGCCTGAACATGGCTGGTGCTACTTTTATCAGAAGGCCGATCTCGCCCGTCAGCAGGGAAACTGGGACGAAATTGCCCGCTTGGGCGGTCAGGCCGCCAAACTTGAATTACATCCAAATGACCAGATTGAATGGATGCCATTCCTGCAGGCCTATGCTGCCTTGGACAACAAAGAACAGGTGAAGCAAATCTCAACCCGAATCAACACACAGACATTTTACAAACAACAGGCGTGCCGCAACCTGCACAGGATGGTCGAACAGGGATTCCGGCTATCCGCCGACATGCAAAGCTATGTAGATGAATTGTTTTGTGGAGCCGCTGTAAATGAGTAAGAGCATAAGCTGGCCGTTTATCTGTAAATAGAAAGTTAAACCTTATGGCGCTTCCAGACTTTTTGTCAAAACCAATTTTCCATATCGTTTACACAATCAACATATAATCAGTAGATCACGAAACGATTCGCAAAAGCCCGAAAAAAGGGGTATTGCTTAACTTTCGTGAAGTGCTGATCATGCCAACGGAGGATATCATGCTCAAGAATAAAATCGCAGTTATCGGCCCGGGAGTGATGGCGGAAGCCATGATCTCGGGATTACTTCGTCAGAAACTCGCGAAGCCCGAGAATCTGACCGCCTCCGGTCCGCGCGAGGAACGGCTGACGGAACTCAACAAGAAGTATGGCATCAAAACGACCACGGATAATTCCTCTGCCGCCTCTCACGCAGATGTCGTGGTGCTCTCCGTCAAACCGCAGCGCCTCAGCGAAGTCATGAAGGGACTCAAAGGCATCCGCTCGGAGGCATTGGTACTGTCTATCATTGCGGGCGCTTCCATCAAGAAGATTGGCACAGGACTCAAACACAAGTCCGTGGTGCGCTCCATGCCAAATACCCCCGGTCAAATTGGAGAAGGAATTACGGTGTGGACGGCTTCCAAAGAAGTGACGGAAGAACAGCAAAAAATCGCACGGGCCATCCTCGGCGCATTGGGAGAAGAAGTCTTTGTGGAAGATGAAGGCTACTTGGATATGGCGACCGCTCTCTCAGGCTCCGGCCCGGCATACGTCTTTCTTTTTACCGAAGCGCTGATCGACGCTGGTGTGCACATGGGATTCCCGCGCCGCATCTCTGAGCAACTCGTCCTGCAAACCATCAAAGGCTCGGCATCCTTTTATCAGGATGCACAGAGGCATCCCGCCACGCTGAGGAATCAGGTCACATCACCGGGAGGCACATCCGCGGAGGCGTTGTATTATCTGGAAAAGGCTGGCTTCCGCACGGCGATTTCGCGCGCGGTCTGGGCGGCGTATCAGAGGTCGCTGGAACTCGGGAAGGAAAAGCCCGGGCATCTGCACGAGACATCTGATGAAGCTGAATCATGAATCCGCCTGAACGAATCGAGACTCATCGTCTTATTCTCCGCAAACCTCGCATGGCCGACGCGCCTGCAATTTTCGCAAACTATACTCAAGATCCCGAAGTCACGCGCTATATGACCTGGCATCCCAATAAAGATCTAAAAGAAACACGTCATCATATTGAACTGGGCCTGAAACTCTGGGAGGAAGGGAAAGCGTACTCCTACGCAATTACCTTGAAGGATTCAGACTCGGCCATTGGCATGATCGCCCTGCATCCCGATGGCTTCAAGGTTTCAATCGGGTATGTGCTGGCACGTCCACACTGGAACAAGGGTTACGTTACAGAAGCCGCCCGTGCGGTCGTGAGCTGGCTATTGGAACAACCCGATATTTATCGAATATATGCAACCTGTGATGTGGAGAATCCCGCTTCAGCGCGTGTGTTGGAGAAGGCCGGCATGACGGGTGAGGGAATACTACGCCGATACACAATGCATCCAAATATTAGCGATGAGCCGCGGGACAGCTATATTTACGCAATTGTGGAATGACCCGTCCCCTTCACTCGCTTGTTTGATTACCGAATAGTGAGATAGAAGAAATCGCGCGGGCTTGAGGTTAGATATAAATGGGGACTATGGGTCATCTGAGTCAATAACTGCTCCTCGTTCATCTGGGAACCCTGTGATGCGGATTGATATGTATAGAAGTGAGCATAATACTCATTAATGTCCAGTTGCATGGCGTTATATGCGCCAGCCGTTAGCAATGATTTGGCCAATGTTTCTGCCGAAGTTCCATTGCCGACCGCATAAATCAAATAACGCCCGTCCTGCGTAATGCCGAGGCCTGTACGCCACGTGATATCTGTGTTGCCGGTGTAGCCCCAGGCCAAATGATTATTGAGCGAAAGATCAGGATTGAGCTGACCGTCCTCGACCAGCGGCGGACAGTTTTGCCGGAATGCGACGATATCCGCAGATGGCAGGATACCCTTTCCCCATCCGCCGATTTGCACATGGCCGTCTCGATAAATTGCCACTGTCGCAATGTTTGGAATGGGAGGCAGAAGAGTCACCCCATTTACCATCATCCCGTAATGTCCATGGATTCCTTTGAACCCCCCATTGAAGGCCGCGATCAGATTGCTTTGATCCTGAGGCGGAACTGATCCGAGGCCTGGAATCACCTGAGAAATTCCAGAAGGATGTGACGGCTCCAAATATCCTGGCATCATATGAAGTTGAAGTTTGGACAGGTCGATGCGCACCAGAGCAACGCCCGCATACGAGCGTTGAGGATCGAGCATGATCATCGCACGCGCCATGGCTGAGGAACCGTTCACGGTCGGACCATAGCCCTGCCAGCCGATCTGAGGCGGTGCAGTGACCACTCTATTATGAACGAGCAATGGATTGATCGGACCTGTCAATGCCGGTTCTTGCGTATTGTGTGAAGTACTTTCGCCAGGTTGATTTGGATTGCTCCAGCCGATTTGTGGTTTTCCACCATTATCAGTGGACAGGGCGCGATTGAGATTGTCGTGCAGTGCAAATGACAAGCTTTCGAGTCTTGCGACTGGCTGTGGGCCGACCATGGTTCGTAGAAAGTCAGCCATATTTGCGCCAAGGGCAGGAAAGGCCGCAGGTACAATTGTTAGGCCTGCGGTCGAAACGAAGAGCGAAATCAGCACTCCCCCCAGCAACATCATCCACCGGCGGCGTCTGGGTGAATGAACCACGTCCAAAGTTGAATTTTTCATTTGTGCTCGATGCTTCTGTACATCCACAAAGCCGCACCGGCGTTTCCCTCTACTGAACAAGCCGGCACAGGCTTCTTCCGGTTGTTACAGTTTTATCTTATCTCACGCAAATGAACAATGCATGAAATCCATGCCATATCAGGTTGAGTATGTAAAGCCACGGATTTGTGGTTCCATATACTTGTAGGCCGGAGAGACCCCGGGAAAAAGACTTCCGGGGTCTGAGTTAGCTTGCTTTATAATTCAGGGGCATGTCAAATTGAATGCGGTTCACGTATTACGAATATCGCATTATCCCTCACTGGATACTGGTCACTGATTACTGACCACTGATAACTGCTCCCATGTCCCTCATCACCGTCAACTCCCTCACCAAATCCTTTGGCGCATTCGACCTCTTTACCAGCCTGACCTTTTCGGTCTCGAAAGGCGCACGCATGGCTCTCGTCGGTCCCAATGGCGCCGGCAAGACCACGCTCCTCCGTATCATTGTCGGGGAGGAGGAAGCCTCCTCGGGAACAGTATCACGCGCCAGGGCGGCCCGCATCGGATATCTCTCGCAGGAGGCCGATTTCAAAATGGAAGGCACGCTCTGGGATGCGTGTCAATCCGTCTTCGAGGATTTGATCCAACAACAGGAAGAACTGCACCGGCTCGAAGGTCTGATGGCAACGGAACCGGACGTGATGGAGCGTTATGGAAAGCTGCAGCACGACTTCGAGCGGCGCGGTGGGTACATGTACGTGACGCGCATCAAGCAGGTATTGACGGGACTTGGATTCGGCGCCGAGGACTATTCACTTTCGCTCGACCATCTCTCCGGCGGACAGAGGACGCGCGCCTTTCTGGCACGCCTCCTGCTCTCGGACCCGGACCTGCTCCTGCTCGATGAGCCGACCAACCACCTGGACATCCGCGCGGTCGAATGGCTCGAAGGTTATCTCTCGCAATGGGACGGCGCGGCGGTGGTCGTCTCGCATGACCGTTATTTTCTGGATAAAGCCTGCAACGTGATTCTGGAAATGCTGCCGGGCGCGTTCGAGCTGTATCACGGCAATTACTCGGCGTATCTGCACCAGCGTCAGGAGCGCGCCGAACGCAGGCAGGAAACCTTCGAGAGCGAGAAGGAAAAACTGCTCAAGGAAGTGGAGTACATCAAGAAGAATATTTCCGGGCAGAACACGCTGCAAGCCAAGGGCAGATTGAAAAGACTCTCGCGCATTGTTCAGGCCATTGAACAGATTGGGATGGAAGCCGCGCTAAATCAGAATTGGAGCGAGACTGCCGCAGAAGTGAGTGTCACCACATCCAATTTCAGCGTGGAAGAGGCAGAACGCCGCGTGCGCGCTTTGCGTTCTCCCGTGCGGACTCTACCGCGGCTGCATCTGCGTCTGGGTTCCGAGAAACGTTCGGGCGATCTGGTGATACGTACAAAGGATCTGCAAGTTGGCTACCGGCCCAAACCGGGTGACGCCGGCCGATTCTTATTTCGTGCCCCGGATATTGAGCTGCGCCGAAAGGAAGTCGCCGCATTGATCGGGCCCAACGGCGCGGGGAAGACAACGTTTTTGAAAACAATTTTAGGCCAGATCGAACCGCTGGCCGGTGAAGTGATCCTCGGCTCGTCGCTGCAAATTGGATATTTCGCACAAGCGCACGAAGGACTTAATCCTGGCAAAACTGTCATGGAAGAGATTGACTCGATCATGCCGAACTGGCTGCCAGGTCAGATCCGCGATTATCTTGGCAAGTATCTGTTCAGCGGCGAGGATGTGTACAAGACAGTCTCCCTGCTCTCAGGTGGTGAGCGCGGACGACTCGCGCTGGCAAAACTTGCCCTGCAGGATACGAACTTCCTGCTGCTGGACGAGCCGACCAATCACCTCGACATCCCTTCACAGGAAGTCCTCGAAGCCGTGCTCGACGATTATCGCGGCACGATCCTGCTCATCACCCATGACCGTTATCTCGTGGATGCCCTTGCAACTCAAATCTGGGAGATTAACCCCGACGAGAACCAGATGACAGCTTTCAATGGGACTTACTCTCAGATGAAGGAAGAAAGAGAGAAAGAAGCGGCGAGGCTTGAAGGACTCCGAAGTCTCCAGACTTCGGATACTCACACTAAACCCCGACGACAGGAGTCGTCGGAGTCCGCAAGGGCTGAAAGAAGAAGGCTGGCCCAGTTGCAGGAGTTGGAGAACTCGATTTCCGAACTCGAAGCGACATTGGCGAATCTCGGCGCGCAGTTGGAAAGTCCGTTTGTGAAGCCGCATGAAGTGGCGAAGCTGGGGAAGGAATACGAGCGCGTGCAGAAAGAGATGGATGTGAAGCTGGCGGAGTGGGAGAAGATGCAAGTCTAGTGTCTGAAACGGAATAATTATGGACAAACGTGTGAAATTCGACTTCGAAATTGACTTCACCAACGGCGGCGGAATTCAGGGACAGGATTTCCGCCTGGATATTGACGGCAATGACATCTCCGATAAAGAACTGGCTGACTATATCGTCAACGATATGCGGCTGCTGATGGTGCGCGAAGTCCGCATTTTGAACAAGGAAATCATTACTGAGGAACACAAACGTGACTTATCGAACTCGCCCGATTACATTGATTTGAGCCACGTCATCCATGATGGACTGATCACCTACAAAGGCCTGCCCGCGCCGATCATCTGTGATTATCTGAGCCGCGAAGCCTCGCGCGAACGCTACGCACCAGGGACAGAGTTTCAGATCGGCAAGATCGAAATGGTGACGAATACCGGGACGTATATGGATTGTCCGTTTCACAGATATGAGGACGGCAAAGACCTCTCCGAGATGCCTCTCGAAAGCTTCACTGACCTGGAAGGTATCGTGATCCGCGCGGATTATCGCAAAGGACTCGCTGTCAACGCCGATTTTTTCAGAGGCAGGGAACTCCGGAATCGAGCCGTCCTCGTCCATACGGGCTGGGACGAGAACTGGGCAACCGAGAAGTATTACGATAACCACCCATTCCTTACCGAAGACGCGGCGGTTTATCTGCGTGATGCTGAAGTCAAACTCGTGGGCATTGACTCACACAACATTGACGATACGCGCGACAACTCGCGGCCGGTCCATTCGACGCTGTTGAGGGCGGAGATTCTGATCGCCGAGCATCTGTGCAATTTAGGGAGTGTGCCAGATGAGGGTTTCACTTTAACTGCCATCCCGCCCAAATTCAAAGGGGCCGGGACATTCCCCGTCCGGGCCTTTGCGAAGGTGCGATGATTCAAAAACTGCTGACGTCAATGACGCCAGCAGTTATTCTGCCTAATACTCCACCATCCGCTTCAATGACTTAGCAGCCTTGACCCAATTTTTGACCCGATTCAACCCCGGCATCTGGTTTACCAGGTTTTTCTCGGTGTTCACCGTGGCAAGGGTTTCATAGAGTGCTTTCGGGTTCCGCTTTGAGAGCTCGGCCACAGTGTCCACACCTGCAGCTTCCAGCAGGTCGGAGTACTGCTCGCCGATGCCTTTCACGCGGAACAGGTCTGCACGGTTGACCCATTCAAGCAGCAACTGGGAGGATACGCCAGTAGCTTCTGCAAGCGCCTGGCGGTCCTTTGGAGTGCGG